>PUNG01000030.1 GCA_003551675.1 Thermoplasmata archaeon | reverse complement strand
TATATCTGATAGGTGCTTTTCTTCTTTGCATTTGAAACATGTGGGTAATGGAAACGGGGTTTAAAAACCCCTCGTTCCAACCCACATAAAACTTATAACCTTGCAAGCATTCTACACCCTATATTTGGAAAAAAACTAGAGGAAAATATTCTCCCAAGATGAGCGAGACGGAGTTCATTTCTTATTATCTTGAAGATCCTAGGAGCATCAGTAGATCTTTTTTGGTAGAAGAAGATGAGGAGAGATCAGGGGCGGTGATGCTTCTCTCTTACAAAGGCTTCTGTCTCCTGCATGATTGGATCGAAGAAAGAGAACCTGAGGTTTTCGAAAAAGTGATGAACGCTCTTCGATCATCTAGCCAAATAGAAGGAGTCGTCTCGCTGTTTCCATATTTTGGAAGAGGTAACTATTTCGAAGATTGGGAGAGAGAAGGATTTACAGCGGATGAAAGAGCTCCTTACCACGTCCTGATGAGAAAAAAAATATTGGATGAGAAGGAGATAGAGAAAAGAAGGATAAGAATCGAAAAACTCTCTACCTCTAAACACGAGAGGATGGAAGATTTAGCGGAGATCATCGCTGAGATCTCGCCTCGCTTCAGTAAAGAAGATATGATGGATGGGTTGGGATGGGAACTAGAAGGAGATCTGGATTACTACTTGGCTCTGAAAAACGGAAAAACAGTGGGATATTCCGGTATAGAGGTGAGAGAACTTTTCACCGGCAAAACGATGTACTGGATCAAAGAGTTAGGTGTTCTTCCCGAGGAAAGGAGGAAGGGCATAGCAACAGAGTTGTTAAAACACACGATCAGTATCGTGAAAGAGCGAGGAGGGAAAGAAGCTTTCATCGATACTCATTCTGAGAATCCCGCTAAAAATCTATATGAAAAACTTGGTTTCCAGACCGTAGAAAAGGTACCGAACCTTAGATATGTGGTATGAATCGAAGGAGAAATGGTCGAAGTGGAATATAGGGTGGAAAATACAGGCGTAGATGATGTTAAAAGAACCGCATGCTGAAAGTAGATAGATCCATCCGGAAATACGTTGTAACTCGTTCTTGGGTCACATGCAAAAAGAAACAACTCGTCACCTCAATCTTCATGATTCTCAGTGTTCTTACAGTCGGGGTACCCTTTGCAACCCCAGAATTTTCCGTACTTACCGTCCCTGAGGACCATCTCCTTTCCACACTGGGAACACTTCTTCTTTTCCTTACCTTTGAGATTACTAGCTAAGAAGTGATCTTCGATTGCCAGCTGCGATAGTTCGTCTGCCTCCTGGTTGTGCTCTCTACCTACATGTGCCAGATCAACTAACTTACCTTTGCTTTCAAAGTGGGCTATCAGATCTTTGATCTCTTTGTAAAGATCACGAAGGTTCGCTGATCTAACGGACCACTCTCCGTTCACCTGTTTAACTACCAATTGAGAGTCGGACCTGATCATGAGTTTATCGAACTGCAGGTTGGATCGTTTTATCCACTCCAAACTTTTTATGATGGCTGTGTACTCGGCATAGTTGTTGGTAACACGGTCTTCGAGAAGTACACCGTAGTCCTTTTGGATAGTTTTAGAGTCCTTCTCGACTAGATATCCATAAGAAGCGACTCCGCCTTTTTTGCCTCGATATGCTCCGTCGGCATGCAGTATGATTGTGGTCATGTTACTCAGCTCAAGATGGATTGTCCTTATATGTATTATGATCAGATGGTCTATTTTCAGTAAGAGGAGCTGAAGCAAGAACTTTCTGAACTATTCGGTGATATCCACTGATCGTGCGATCATTTTTACATAGGATGCGATAGAAAAGGTACCGAACCTTAGATATGAGTTACGAATCGAAGGAGAAATGAAAAACTTCGTTCTTTTGTATCTATTGTCCGATGAGATGGCTCCCGTCGCATGAATCTGAAGTTGTCAACTCCGGTAAACCTTCTCTGCATGTCGAAAAGAATATCCCGTGTTTTTCACATTCCCTGGCAACTTTCTTCAAAATGCTCGCTCGTTTTTCACGAGGAAGATAATAACTGTTGTCTATCTTCTCTCCTTTTTTGAAGTAAAGTTCTTCTAGATCTTCAGCCAGATCTGGAAACGCGAGTCCGAGATTTTTCCAGATGTCTCTTCTCGGTTTGAATGTGCTGGAGATCACGTGTTCAACTCCAGTTTCACTTATCTTTTCAACCATTTCTGGGATCTCATTTTCGGTGGATCCCGGAAAGATAGGGTCGAAACGAACACCTACGGGGATATTTTCTTCCACAAGGAACTCAACGGTCTCCAGCCGCTTTTCTGGAGAGGGAGCGTTGGGCTCTAGCTTTTTCTTTAAATCCTTCTTGAGGGTACATAAACTCACGGTCACAGCCACATCCGCTTTTTTCAAGAGATCTATATCTCTCTTGATATGGACTCCTTTTGTGACCATCAGAATTTTAACTCCTTTATCTATAAGGACTTTTAAACACTGCCTGGTATCTTCGTACTTTTTGTCCATCTTCAGATATGGGTCGGAGGAGTTTGAGATGGAGATGAGAGAACCATGAGGGATCTTCTCTAGGTCTTTTTTAACTCTTTTCACCAGTTCTTTTTTCCTCCGTGGCTGAAAAAAATTGGGGATGTACGTGGCATAACAGTAGATGCATCTGTGATCGCAGCCCGTGTAAGGATTCAAAGAGTATTTATCAGGGCAGGTGCAGAGTTCGCCGTCCCACGGGTCGAATTCGCGGATTACGTCCATGGAGAAGGAGTACTTGAAGGAGATATAAAAATCTATCATCTTTTAAAAATCTACTTTCACTGACCTCCCCCCGATGTAGTTTTAAATCTTATAGGTCAATTTTCATCCTAGATGACGAATCTAGAGAAGATCGCCCGTCTAGCCGAAGAGAGTAAATACGATGTCGTAAGGCCGGAGATGGATTCTGAAGAGGAGTTCGACCTGCAGAAAGTTAGTATACTAGGTGAAGGAACCAAACACGATGTTTGCGCCTCTACAGCCACGCCTAGGATTGTTAAAGGTATAGACAGAATCGGCAGCGTCTCCAGCGCAGGTATATGCCATTCTTTCACTCCGGACGGAAGATGCGTGAGCCTATTCAAGACACTCTACACGAATAAGTGCTCGCAGGACTGCGGTTACTGCCCCAATTCTTCTTCGTGTGGTGAAAACAAAACTATATCATACACTCCGGAAGAACTTGCGAAGGTCACGCTTTCCCTCTACCAGAGCAACTACGTCGAGGGCTTGTTCTTGAGCTCTGGCATGGGAAAAGACGAAGACCTGATCATGGAATCCCTCATAGAGAGTGTTCGTTTGTTGAGAGAGGATCACAAGTTCCAGGGATATATCCATCTGAAAGTGCTGCCCGGCACTTCGAAGGATTACATAAAAAGGTGCATAGAACTTGTAGATAGATTGAGTCTGAATATAGAGACCTGTTCTGAATCGAGGATGCAGGAAGTCACCTCAACCAAGGATTACAGGTACGATATCCTGAGGAGGCAGCGCTACATAAGAGACCTTAGTGAAAAGATGGATCTACCCGCGGGTCATACAACTCAGACCATCGTTGGAGCTTCGGGTGAGAACGACAGGGAGATATTCGAGAGCATGCTCAGGGAGTACAGGCGCATGAAGATAAAAAGGATGTATTTCTCCTCTTTCACTCCTGTAGAAAGAACAGAGTTTGAAGACAAAGAGAACGTTTCTACGGGAAGAGAACACCGTTTGTACCAGACCGACTGGCTTTTTAGAGTATATGGATTCGAGCCGAGGGAGATCATCGCCGCCTTCGACGAGCATGGCTTCCTACCCAAAAAAGATCCGAAGATAGAGATAGCAAGGCATGTTTTAGATGAGGCTGTCGATCCCAATGAAGCTTCTAAAGAGAGGTTACTCCGTGTACCGGGTATAGGACCGAAAAGTGCAAGCAGGATAGTGAGGGCGCGAAAGGAAAAAGAGATCATCAAGAGAAGAGAACTTGCGAAGTTCGGCGTAGTTCTCAAGAGGGCAAGACCGTTTTTAAAGCTGAACGGATGGAAAGATACCACATTAGATAGGTGGATGACATGAGTCTACCAAAAAGAGATTTAGAACTTTTGAAAGCGAATAGGAGGGTTAAAAAAGAGGATATCGAACTGGCTAAAAAAATAGAGAAAGAAGACCTTCATACCGCTACAGATGAAAGCTTATTGAGAGTTAGGGGCCTTATAAGAGAAGCGGGAAGAGAGATGCACAACATGAAAGGTTTCGTTCGATTCAAACACATGGGAAAAAAACTGAAGTACGGCTATATGAAACCCGAGCATCACATTGGCTTCATGATCTCGGAATGGTTCGCCAACAGGTTCCCCGGGGTCGTTATCGTATTGGGAAATGAGAAAGAGAGCTGGGTATCGATCCGCACTGAGAAAGGTGTAGAGAGCGAGGAGAGCGAGGACATAAAAAGCACTGTAGAAAAGCTCGCCGATGTCTTAGGGCTCGAAACGGAAAAGGACTTCCAGGGGCTATGGGAGAACTACTACAAAAGCCAGTATGCCGATGAGAGGAAGAACATAGAACTTTTCGAAAAGAACATGCCTGCTAAATTCAGAAAGAGAGCGAGGAACATCACTGAAAACAGGTTCTATGAGAAGACGTTAGATGAGTTAGAATAGTAAGTTTGTATAGTCGAACAATTTTAAATAGAACGATGTTATATATGCACCTTGTGAGCGAATAATATGAACATAATAGGTAAATATGAAAGCATAGTAGCTGATCATCCAAAGATATTTCTGGTAGTACTGATAGTGATCACCCTTTTCTTGGCACCTAATCTAGCTCAATTTGAATTTGAAGCAGGAGACGAAGATTTTCAACCAGATACTGAGATCGCCGAAGCTAACAGCATGATCAGAGATGAGTATGGGGAAGAGGGAAGACGGGTGACCGTTATATCTGACGCGTCGGGGAACGTTTTGAGCTTACATAATCTTTTGATGCAGGTGGATTTGGAGGATGACCTGAATGAAAGTGATATAGCAGAGGATAGGCTGAGAAAAACTTCTGAAGCTCCCTACGGTGTATCTTCTCCTGCTAGATTGATAGCTCAGGCGAGGTTCATAGATAGGGCAATGGAGGAAGCACCCACTGGTATCGGGTATACGACTGAAGTCATATCGTCTCAACCTCCGAACGGTGAAGAAGATTTTGAAGACATGATACGTGGGGAATTGATGGAGAAAGCCAACACATTGACTATCGAGGAGATGAGAACTATATTGAATGGTGATGGAGACATCACACTTGAGATAGAGGGCATGCCGTTTCCTATAGAGATAGGATTCGAGGAACCATTCTATCCTGAAGAGTTGAACGAGTATGAAATGGAATTTTTTCCTCTAGAAGATATCCTACCATTTCTTCTTTCTGAAGATTATGATCCCGAGAGGCAGCACGCCTCGAAATCGATAACAGGCGTCCTCATAGTAGAAGGTTTAGATGATGATGAGATACTGGAGACTGAAAAAAAGATACAGAGCACCGCACGGAACATCGAAGACGAAGAAACAAGGTTGAGAGTGATCGGCGATGCTTTGATAGATGAGGAGGTGAACGAAGCTTCGAGCACTAATATCGGCATACTGATGCCCCTGGCCTTCATCTTCGTTATCGTAGTTCTTGGGATAATGTATCGTAATATCACAGATACTATTTTGAATCTGATAGCGTTGATAATGGCGGTGATCTGGACCTACGGTATCGGAGTGCTTTTAGGCATAAATCTCGGCAATCCCATGATGACCACGGTTCCGGTTTTGGTCATCGGTTTAGGTATAGATTACGGTATTCACTTCACCTCTAGGTATAGGGAAGAGTTGAGAGAGGGAAGGGATGTAAGAGATGCGATGTCTAGGACCGGAACAACGGTTGGATTCGCTATTTTGTTGACTACTGTAACCACGGTAGTGGGCTTCTTGAGCAACCTCGGCTCTAATATCTCCATAATCAGGCAGTTCGGAGTTCTGTGTGCGATAGGTATCGTTAGCGCTTTCATACTGATGCTCACCTTCTTCCCGTCTGCTAAAACTTTGATCGACGGCTGGAGGAAAAAAAGAGGAAAAGAGCTGGTCAAAGAGAAAACAAAGAGAAGGAAAAAGAAGAAGGACAAAAGGACTTTCGGACAGAAGTTTTGGAGCAAGATAGGCGAGCCAGAAACGTTCTGTGAAGCTGATAGAGACTGTGTGAACAATGGATTGGGGTTGGGTGCCATAGCGGCTAGAACCCCCGTTGCAGTAGTGGTCGTTGTTCTTCTCATCACTTCTGTCGGTGCCTATGGAGGTCTTCAGCTGGAAGCGGAGTACAGCTTCACTGATTTTTTACCCGAAGACCTCGAAGTTACCGAGAGCGTTAACATGTTCGTTAACGAATTCGATTTTAGTGAGGAAACCGTTTACATAATGGTCGAAGGTGATGTGACCGATCCACAGGTTCTTAGGAATGTAGAAAGAGCGAGGGATGCGGCTCTAGCAAGCGATTATGCCGTTCCGGCGAGAAGCAGCGAAACCGTATACAATATAGGGGAAGAAATGTTTGCCGACGGTACTTTCGACGACGATGAATCGGAAAGTTGGCGGAAGATCGTTGAGGATGATGAAGCCACCAATGAGGATGTAGAGCTCGTTTACAGTGCGATGATGCGTGAGAGGAGAGAAGATACAGAGAGAGTTCTGAAAGAAGATCATACTGGAACTCTTTTGCGGATACCTGTAGATACTGAGGAAGAGAAAAGGGTTAAAGAAACTCAAGAGGATATGGAGAATGCTGCTGAGGTGTTCGGTGAAAACGACCTGGATAGGGTCATAGTGACAGGCGGTCCCATAGTCAGCCAATCTACTTTTGAATCGATAAACGAAGGTCAGATACAGACTCTAGCTATAACTTTCATAATAGCTTTCTTGATCTTAGCAGGCTTGTACTTATACCTCGGAAAAGGTCCTTTATTAGGAGCGATCACCATCCTACCTCTAGTTTTTGTGATCACCTGGACCTTCGGAGCGATGTATTTCTTCGGCATACCTCTCAATCCTGTGACAGTGACTATCGCCGCTATAACGGTCGGACTCGGCATAGATTTCAGTATTCACCTCACCCAACGGTTCAATGAAGACACGGAGAATATACCTCATCCTGAGTGTGCTATCTGTGTTTCCGCGGGTCACACTGGCAGTGCTCTTTTTGGTTCCGCCGCGACCACCATCGCGGGCTTCGGTATCTTGTCTTTTGCGGTCATACCTCCACTGGCGCAGTTCGGTCAGGTGAGCGCTTTAAGTATATTCTTCGCTTTCATCGCGGCAGTCTTCGTCTCACCGACCTTCCTGTTGGTATGGTACAAATTCAAGTACAGAAACAAAAAGGAGTAGTTTCACTCGACTGGGCACGTAGTGGAACTCCATCCAGAAAGTCCTCCCAGGACCACATGGATATCCTCGAATCCGTTCCTTTTCAAGATGCTAGCGGCAGTCATAGAACGGAGTCCGCTACCACAGAAGATGTAGATCGGCTTATCTTCCGGGATATCCCCTAAATTATCGGGTAACTGGGTAAGATGTAACTCGTGTGCACCTGCGATCTCACCTTTTTCTGAGATCTCCTCCTGCGGCCTAACGTCGAGGAGAAAAACTGATCCCTCACTGTCGAGTATATCACAGGCCTTCTTGACGTTTACCGTATCGATGGATTCGCTCTCGTGGCCCTTCATATTCCAGGACAGCATGCCTCCGGCGAGACATCCTTCGACGTTATCGTAACCCATCCTTTCTAAGTAGGTTAACGCTTTTGTTGGGTCACCGGATTCATCCACCAGCAAGATCGGTTTGTCATAGGGTAAAAACCATCCGGCGAAGTTCGGTACACCGTCTTCCCATATCGAAAGCGCTTCAGGAATGTGTGAAGCACCAAAAGAAAGTTCTTTTCTAGTATCTAAAATAACCGCGTCTTCCGCCTTCTTTTTGAACTCCTCCGGAGGTATGAATTCCATCGTTTTTCTGGACGAGGTATGTTCAGGAAGCTCAATATTCATCTCCTCCATCTTTTCGAAGTAAGGAGGATATTCTAACATATTAGCGACTTTTTCGGCGAACTCTTCCTTGTTTTCCACCTGAAGCTTCGGGTTTCTATCCTTCTCTATACCTATCGTGGTCAATTCACGTTCGGCGATCTCGGTTCCGCAGACCGATCCAGAACCGTGAGCGGGACAGACTATCACGCCGTCACCGAGTGGCAATATTTTGTTAAATATAGAGTCGTAAAGTTTGAAAGCCATCTTTTCAAGGTTCTCTTCACCGTAGAAGTCGATCCTTCCCACGTCACCGGCGAAAAGAGCGTCTCCCGTGAAGATCATCCAGGGCTCTCCGTCAGGATCGTAAAGTATGTAGCTCATACTCCCCAAAGTATGGCCAGGGGTGTGGACCGCTTTCAATTTTAAACGGCCGACCATCCAAGTGTCGGTCTCTTCAGCTGGTTTTCCATAAGTGTAGTCTAATTCTCCATCGGCGTGATAGATCTCAGCGCCGGTTCTCCTCTTGATCTCGTAAGAGCCGATGATATAATCTTCATTTCTGTGGGTCTCAAGGACCGTTTTGATGTTCATGCCGTGTTGAGAAGCTAGATCGATGTATTTCTCCACATCACGCCTTGGGTCTATAACGACGGCTTCGTTCTGATCGCCTATTATGTAGGAATAATGTGCTAGACCTCTAGATTCTATCCTTTCGAACAACATATTATGACCTTTTTTGATTTATAGTCATCCCTCCGTAATTTAATTTTTGCTCGTTTCGCAAAAAGATTAATAGTAATACGAGTGATAAGAAAAACAGGTATGATCGATATGAAAAAAGCGATAGTCTTACTGGAAAATGGATTTGAAGATACAGAGTTAACGTATCCATACTATAGGTTACAGGAGGCCGGTCTAGAGGTCGATCTTGTGGCAGAAGAGGCTGACGAAGTATACCAGAGTAAGAACGGTCAGAAAATAAGAGCGCATAAAGCTGCAGATGAGATAGATGCTTCAGAATATGATCTGTTAGTGATACCGGGAGGGCAAGGCCCGGATAGGATGAGGATCAAAGAGAGTATAGTCGACCTCGTTCAGGATGCGGTCGATGACGATCTGATAATCGCTTCTATATGTCATGGAGCCCAACTTCTCATAGAAACGGATCTCTTAGAAGGCAAAAAGGCCACCTGTTACTATTCGGTAAGAACTGACTTAGAGAACGCTGGGGCTGAGTTTTTAGATCAAGAAGTAGTAGTGGATGAAAATCTGGTCACGTCAAGACATCCTGGTGATCTACCGGCGTTCATGAAAGAGACACTGCACCTTCTTATTTAACTCTACACACTAAGGATTCGCCCTAAACTAAAGTCAAAGCTCCTCCAAGGGAACAAAATTTATTTTTGTGACCAAGAGGGATCTATCTAATTCCTTGTGGGAACAAAATTCACTTTTGTGACCAAGAGGGATCTATCTAATTCCTTGTGGGAACAAAATTCACTTTTGTGACCAAGAGGAATTTACCCAATTCCTCGTGGGAACAAAAAGTCGGATAATTGACTATAAAAAGTGAATAGGATGGATGAGACTACTGATCTATTTCGACGGATCGCCTAACAAATTTGGGCAGCAGATATTGGTTTGTAAAAAGGATGATAGATATGTTGGAAAGATTTATCGACGAGCTGAAAGGTACTGGGTTTCGAAATGATGAATTCACCCTTCATCTAGATGATATCAGGGAAGGAAGGTTGAGAGGTCAAGTATATGTGGATCTTTGCTTAAAAAGAAAAGAAAAAAAGAGATTGATGCGGCTGAGTCTTTACGAAGGGAATGAACCTCATTACAAACCGTGGATCGAACTCTTCAGTATCAAGCCGGTTTTACAATTCGATGATCTTACCTTCCATTACTTCGGCTCAGAGATAGAGAAGACTTTATTCGACGTATCTGAATCTCTTTTAGATGAAGGTGGAAGGGTATTCGTTGAATATCGATCCGACCAAGAGAGCAAAAAGGAATTATCTAAGGGCGTTCCAGAGAGTTGTAGTAGACTTGGTTACGAACTTTTCAAAAGAGACTTTACGTGGTTCAAGGATTGGTACTTTGCAGAGGGTTTTTACGAAGGGGGACAAAAACTGCAGGCGGAGAAAGCCATAGACGAAGTGCATCGAAAAAAACATCTAGCAAACATAGAGAAAGATGTGAATGAGATGCTGGAGAAAGATGATGTAGATGATAAGATAAAAGAGAGAGCTTATAAGGTTTTAAAATCTATAGAAAAGTAGATCTACCTCACCAATCTAGCACTTCTAACCTCTCCACCGCATCGAGGGCACTCGTCTTTTGGCTCATCAAGCCAGCGGCGGCACTTTACACATCTGTACTCCCATTCCCATTCTTGATCTATCTCTTCCTGTGCGATCCCTTTATAATCGACATCCATGGATTTTGCTAGATTCTGTATCGAGTAATCGTCGGTAACTACAGTAGCTTCGATGTAGATCGCCAATGCGACCACCTCCATATCGGTCTCGGAAAGCCGTATGTCGTCTCCTGTTTTCTTGGCATAACGCTTCACTCTGTCCATCACGCTACCCGGGGGCTGGAGTTCGCTCAAACCTGCAGCTCTCATCATCTCTAGTTTTCGGTACCATCGTCCCCCTTTATTTATCTCTGAAACAACTCCTGGAGGGACATAGAGGTCTTCGTCAAGTGGTATATTTTTACCGGATAGTATCGCCGAGGTGTCTAGTACGTATTTCATCATCCAAAACATATGGGCGGTAGCTAATATCATTTTGCTTGATAGGAAGGATTTTTAACCTACATTCATATAGAACCCTATGACCATCTACGAATTTGAAGCAAGAAAGCCCGAAGTTCCGCAAAGCAGCTACGTAGCTAAAAGCGCCACGGTCATAGGTGAAGTGATAATAGGAGAAAAATGTTACATAGGTCCAGGTGCCCGTATAAAAGGTGATTACGGTACCATAATCTTAGGTGACAACACCAATATACAAGAGAATTGTGTAGTCCATGCGAGACCGGATGAAAGAACCGAGGTAGGTGATTGGGTCACCATAGGACACGGAGCGATAATCCACGGTTCCACCATCGATGATTACGCGGTGATAGGGATGGGTGCCATAGTGAGCGATGACACAAAATTAGGCCGATGGAGCGTAGTAGGAGAAGGAGCGGTAGTAACGAACGGACAGAAGATAGAGGATGAATGTGTTGCCGTGGGAGTTCCGGCGAAGATCATCAAACAGATCTCGGAGGATTATAAACGGACTTGGAAGAAGATCAAAAAGGAGTACGCCTCTTTTCCTAAACGTTATAAAGATAATCTTAAAAAACTGGACTGAACTCGCGCACATACCATCAGCCATCATCTTTTAGATCCAAAAAGTTCAATATCCGTTCCAGGGCCTCGCCATCATCGATCAGTTCTTCAAGTTCAGATATGCTTTTAGGTCGTTCTCTGAATATACTCGCAGCTCTTTTCTTGCCTATACCCGGCACTTCCTTCAATTCTTTGAAAGCTATATCTTCGATATGGAGGGGTGAATGCACACCCGTGATACTTCGATACCCGTGATCGGTCACCTTGATATCGTAGTAGCTATGTAGTTCGAGTGGATAATTAACGCCAACCAAAAGAGGATACGTTCCGATCTGTCGACCGAAGGTGGTTTTTCCATCCATCTTTTCCATATAAACATCTTTGAGAAGAGTAGCTTCTGGAAGCATCTTCTTCAACAAAGGCCTATCTATCTCTTTCCTTACTTTCTCTTTGAAACGCTTAAATTTCCTCTTGTATCTCAATTCGAAATCTTCGGTGTGTGAAAGGACCTGTCGGATATTTATCCTTCTGAGAAGAAGATCTTCAGCTACCAACTCCTTCAAGAACTGTAAATTCTTATGGTAAGTTTCTTTAGTTTCTCCCTTAAGTCCTCCTAAGAAGTTTATACCTGGCAAAAGTTTGGGCATTCCATTGCTACCTCGTTCTCTACCTACTTTGTTCATCAAACGAACAGCCTTTTTGACTTCACTCGGACCTGAATTAAGGTTGTTCTCTTCTATAACCCTTTCATCCGCACTCTCAAGTCCAAAGGCTAGAACGTTACCAGGAGTGGTGTATTCAACAATGGTCTGGAGGATGTCCTGGCTCTTTTTAGGATATTTTGCTATCACCGCCGGATTTGCATTATCGAGATGAAAAACATTCAGTTCTGGACATCTCTCATATATGCCTTTGAAAAGTATCTTTATTTCGTCAGGTCTAGGTACAGGTACTTCTTTCCTTCCGATACATTTGGATTTGTAACTGAGAGTGCAGGACTGCCCCCCTAGCCTGAAGTTTCTTACTCCCTTTTCATAAAGCAATTCCATCTCTTCGATTATGTCTTCCTGTTCTCTAAATCGAGGTTCACCATAATCGGGTTCTGAACAAAAGGAGCAACCTCCAGTGAAGTATCTAGGGCATCCTCTGTAGGCGCTCATCTCTATCAGCAGCGGATCCGGATAAAGTGGATGTCTCTCAACGACTTTATGTCCGAATTTCAACCAATCTTCCATCTCTTGTGGGTCGGCCCATCTGTCCTTTTCCTTCCCGTAAAGAGAATCGTAAAAATAGGCCGCTAGGTCTTTGGTGGCATAGTGCTCGTAGCCATCTACAGATTCATATCTTGCGAAAGGTCCTCCTAAGAAAGTCTCTCCGGGTTCCTCTGCGATACTTTCCGCTTCTTCAGCAGTCATAGGCGTTCCGCCTAGGTACTTTCCCGGAACAGTGACACCTCCGTGTACTAGAACTATATCTCCCAGTGGAAGGCCGTTCTTTCTATACTCGTCGACGGTGATGTATTCCCAGGTGAGATTCGCTTCTCTCGCAACACCGACCAGCATCCTGGGTTCAGGCGATAGATAAGGAGGCACTCCGAGTAGACTCGGCTCGTCAATGTAGCCGTCGACGACTAAAACATCGACTTTCTCTCTCCTTTTTACTATTTTGCGCCACTTTTCTTTACCCATGCTCGTACAACCTTTTTTTGGCCTTTTTGATCGTTCCGCTGGTGGTGACGGTTCTTACCTTGCCTTCTCCGATCACAATTCCGTTCAATATATCTATGGCTCTTTCTTTTCCGGTGTGTTTACACCTTACTATACCCTCATCGCCTTCAAAAACGGTAAGCCAGGGTTTTATCTCCTGGTACTCTTTTTTAGAAAAGGCAGACCTTATCGCGGCGATCATTCCCCGCCTGTCTGTTTTTCCTCCGTCTATCACGAAAGCTATATAGCGCTGTCTGTCGTCCCCTACTACCATATCTTTCGCTAGATACTAGTTTTTAATAAATTGATTGGTCTTTCCTACCACTCGTTCCTAAAACTTAATTATTTCCTCATATCTAACTTAGAGCGATGAAAGAGTTCTACTATCCTGGTGATAAATTTCCAAGTGTATCCGTAACTGGTAGATCCTGCAAACTTTCTTGCCCTCACTGTCGAGGGAGATTTTTACAAGGTATGAAATCTATAACGGAGCCAGATGAACTTTATGGGTTTGCGGTAGAACACGAAAAAACGGGAGGCAATGGTTTTCTTCTCAGTGGTGGTTTCACCAAAGAAGGTCGTGTTCCTCTTGTGAAATTCATGGATGTGCTTTCCAAGATAAAGGAAAATACGGGATTGAAGATCAACGTTCACACCGGCGCGCCTAGCGAGAAGATCATAGAGGGGTTAGCAAAGGCTGAGATCGACTCGGTATCCTATGATATGATCGGCTCTCAAAAAACTATTGAGCTTATATACGGTCTTGATGCAACTCCCGAGGATTACAAACGCGGATATGAAATGTTGAAAGATATGGGACTAAAAGTCGTTCCACACATAACAGTAGGATTGAACGCCGGTGAGCTAGAAGGTGAGTTCAAAGCGGTTGATATGTTGGAAAAACCTTCCAAACTAATCTTAAATTCGTTGATACCTAAAGACTTTGGTAAAAGAGTTAACGAAAAAGATTTTTTCTCAGTCATGGATAAAGTCGGACCTGAGTCGAAGATCATTTTAGGATGCATGAGAGAACGCGGCCGTAGTGGGTTTGAAATTGAAGCATTGAGACGCGGAGCTGAGGGCATAGTGGTTCCCTCAAAGAAAACGGTTGATTGGGCAGAAAAGAGATTTGATGTAGATAGGATCGAAAGTTGTTGTGCCCTTTAGATATGTCTTTACTCGTATATGCCTATACCGCTGTACTTCTTTTTTATAGGATATAGCACGGCACTCCATTCTGCAAAGCTAGCTAGATAAAGAAAACTGACTAGAGAAAGCGTATGCATTTTATCTGACTCGACTTCGGCATCCAACCTAAATCGGATCAACGAGTTGTCAGTCGAGTTCAATCGAAGAACCAATTCTTTGAATTCTTGGTCTGGAAAATCATGATAAAATGATTGGTTGTTCACGTCTAAGTTTTCCTCGACGATAACGTTATCTGTTTTTCTACTGTGTAAGGATACATCAATATTTGTATCACGGTCAAACAGTTCTAGATCAAGTGTTAGATTATTCATGGTAAGAAAGCCGAAACGCCCTTTAGATGTCAGTTCGATCTCTTTCTCTCTCCCTGTTCTTAGATCTATGTTTCTATCTTCGGAAGCATGATCGTTTATACCTTCTGTAAGAAACGGACTATATAATAGACCAAAAATAAGTATGGCTACTATAAACACGGTGATCGCTTTTTTAATTGAGTTTTTTGCCATCATATATTTAGCGCTTGGGCTGGGATGATGTTTTATTTCAAGAGATCGGAAGGCGAAAGCTTCTATACATAGGATAAGTAGCCATGCAAAAAGCATAAGGAAAGGATAATATAAGGGAAGGTACAGTTCTCTTAACGAACTTCCATCCAGGTACATTATAAGTGGGAAAATTATGATTATGGCAGCTATTTGAGGGAGAAATATGAGCTTTTCGATCTTTTTTAATTTTTCTATTTTATGAGAGGCCTCCAGCTTTTCTTGTAGTTCCTGTAGTCGTTTGATCCTCCTTATCTGGGTTGGTTCATCTATTTTGCTTTCAACCTCTCTTAGCTTTTTTCGTAGTTCAGGACTCAAACCATCCGTTTTGGATTGTTTTCTTACCATGACTTATTTTTCCTCCTCGTCTCTATGATATCAATATATCATGCCATATCGGCAATCATAAAGAACATATCGATCCCAGAGAGAGGACCGTTTTTCGATATATACCTATCTGTTTGAATCAGTTAAAGGCATTTCCCTTTATAGGAGTTTCGCTCCAAATTTTGAGATCAAGAAGGGTGCGGCGTACTCAGGGACTTCCATATGTTTTTCGATTTTGAACCATCTATCTTTTATCTTCACTTCATCTATCTCTGGTAGTTCATCAAACTCGATGGTATAAGCTTTATCGCTCAATATATCAGGTATGCATTCATCTAAAGGTTCAAAGTTATTTAAGTCATCTATCTTTATATCCTTTACGATCAGAAAAGAACCTCCGTGTATTGAGTATGGTAACCTGATCAATCTTTTAGTGTCACCTGTTACAGGTTCGTCTGTAGCCCCGATTATCTGGGAGCCTATTGCCTCTACATTTTCTTCGCTAAGGATGCCCTTTATGATCTTCTCAAATGATCTAACGTTGACCATCCTTTTATCTTCGGAGAAGATGTCCAGTACGCCTTTTTTCAATATATTCTTCCATTTTCCCTTTTCATAAAGGTTCTCGTAGAGTCCCGTCGCGGTTTTAGTTCCTATACCGTGTTTTTCTTTTATCTCTTCTATAACTTCTTTTTTTTCCATCAGACTCCATCTTTTCAGCAGTTCCTCCGTTAACTTTCTGGTCTTTTTTCTCCACCCTCCTTCGTTTTTAGGTGGTAACTTTGGTGCGGTTTTGGTTATATCTTTATCTTGAAATTCCCCCACTTTTATATTCTCTCTAGGCAGGATCACCCCTAAGTCTAAACCGGTGCCAGTGATGTAATCGACTATCTCTCTTCTAGCTTGAGATGATAGATCAAGTATCTCATCATCTCTTACATGTATGTGGTAGCCTCTGTGACCCGAAAAGTACAAACTCATATCCTCTTTTTTGAAATCGAAGTCGTTTATCAAGAAATCATGGATCAGTAATCGGCATTTTTCTTTTACTCTTTTTAGTTGTTCTATGTAGTTCAGTTCTTCACTTCCAGGTATATGGTCGGCATCTAGATCGAACACGAGATCGGCTCCCAGCCATTCTTTCTCCGCCATGGGTGCTTCAGGGTTAGAGTAGTATGCAGTAGAGTAATATGAATGGAGCGGTGTTTTTCTTCTAACAAACGAGTCTAGATCCTTTTTAGATCTAAACGCTACAGGTCTATGCATGCCTCCACTGTCAAAATATACGAATGCGAATTCTCGTCTCGTGAACCGGTATGGTAAAGACGGGATAGGGCTCAAATATTTGTCTCTGAGAACACGGGAGAGAAATCGTCGGCTTTTGCTCCTTCCTTTCACGTATCCATATGTAACGTATAGAGTAAAAGTTTTTCGTTGGGAACTCGGATTTATTTGAAAAGTATTTTCGTGTTCGCATCTCGTAGAGGAAGCACGTGGCCAGGTATGCGTGATCATCTAACCCACCATCCCACAATGCTTATATATTATACATATCACTATTTACGAGAACGTTCACACAATGAATAGATGTGATAACATGGCAGAAGGAAAAGGCTATGGAAAGTGTATACTTTTTAATGAGCATTTCGTGGTGTATAACATCCCGTCCATCGTTTCGGCTATCGGGGACTATACTCTAGCCACGGTTGAAGCTACCGATTCCGGTGGCGTTCAATTGATCGATGAAAGACCGGCCACCCCTGGATATAAGGAGGAAAAATTGGAACATCAAAAGGATTCACTACAGAGGATATTGGATGCCATGGATATAGACCAAGAGGAAGATCTGAAGATAACCCTTGAGGGGGATCTGTACTGCGCCTCAGGTATAGGGGCTTCCGCCGCATCCTGCACGGCGATAGCTAGAGCTTTGGACCAATTTTTCGACATGGGATTAAATGACGACCAGATAAACGACATCGCCTATGAGGGAGAAAAAGGATATCACGGGGAACCCTCTGGGGTCGACAATGCGGCCTCTACGTATGGAGGGATGATATGGTTCGTCAGAGGAGAAAAAAATACCTTCGAACCTCTCTCCCTAAAAGAACCTATCGAGATAGTCATGGGAAATACAGGAAGGGTCGCCAACACCAAAGCCGCAGTCGCCGGCGTCAAGGAACGTAAAGAAAAATATCCTGAAAGGTACGAGGAAATATTCCAGGATGCACGTCGATTGGCACATGATGCACGGGATGCGTTAGAGGCAAATGATATAGAAAAAGTTGGAGAGCTGATGAACACCGATCATTCACTGCTCCAGGATATAGAGGTTTCCGATGAGGATCTAGATATGCTGGTTGAGACCGCACGTTCCGCGGGAGCCGTGGGAGCGAAGATGACCGGCGGCGGTCTGGGAGGCTACATGGTAGCACTGACTCCAGGTAAAGAACTTCAGGAGAAAGTGGCTAAAGCTATCGAAGATAAAGGATTCAGGGTACTGCGGACGAAGATAGGAGTGTGAAGAAAAAAATGCATCTTAGACCGTTTTTAGATAAGCTTGAGGATAAAGGTGAATTGATACGCATCGATAAGGAAGTCAGCCATAAATACGAATTGGCTAATGTGATGAATTCTCTACAAGAAAAGCCCACCATATTTGAAGATGTGAAGGGATTTTCATTCCCTGTTTTTGGCGGGATCACCTCGGATAGGGACCTCATCGCTGAGAGCATGGGTACCGAAAAAAAGATGCTGCTGCCTAAACTTGTCGATGCCTTGCGTGATCCTACTCCATGTGAGATGGTGTCTAAGGCATCCTGTCAAGAAGTTGTATTGAAGAACGAGGAGGTAGACTTGGATATACTGCCCATGTTACACCATCTTCCCGGTGACGGCGGTCGATACGGAACCGCGACCGTAGCAGTCATCAAAGATCCTGAGACAGGGAGGAACGCTTCTTATCACCGGATCATGCAGGTGGGAAAAAATAGATGCACCGCGAGGTTGATCCCAAAAAGGCAAACAAGGACCACCTACGATAAGATAGACGAAGACCTAGAGATGGCGATTTGCGTCGGTAATTCGGTGGAGGTCATGGTCGCGGCTTCCTTGGGGCCGCCTCCTGGAGTGGACGAACTGGAGATAGCAAATACACTAGATGAGACACCTCTGGTAAAATGTGTCACAAAGGACCTCGAGGTTCCGGCACGATCGGAGTTCGTTCTAGAAGGCAGGATCACCCGGGAATTGGACAGAGAAGGACCCTTCGTGGATCTGACGGAAACCAGAGATGTAGAGCGTCAGGAGCCCGTGTTCGTGATAGACTGTATCACCCACCGTAAGGACGCGATGTGGCAGATGTTGCTGCCCGGAAGGATGGAGCACAAGATACTCATGGGCATGCCCAAAGAACCGACCGTATACGACAAGGTTTCTCAGGTATGCGACTGCAAAAATGTCCTTATCACGCTTGGGGGCGGTTCCTGGCTTCACGGTATCGTACAGATAAAAAAAGAAGATGTGGAGGACGGTAAGAAAGCCATCGAGGCGGCTTTCAAGGGCCACGGTTCCATGAAGCACGTTGTAGTGATTGACGAAGATGTAGACATCTATGACCCTCGTAAGGTCGAGTGGGCCATCGCCACCCGGTTCCAGGGCGACAAAGATCTGGTGGTCAAATCGGATCAACCGGGTTCTTCATTAGATCCGAGCGGAGATCATTCTGGTAAAAAAACGAAGACCGCTAAGGTGGGTGTAGATGCTACCATACCACGGGACGTGGATCCTGTAAAATACAAGAAGGAAGAATATGGGGAAGTAGATGTAGATGATTACCTGCGGTGAAGGTAAATATAAGGTGTGGTTGAAAACTCACAAAATAGGCGAGGATCGGCTATACATCCTCGGCGGCGGAGAAAGACCTCACATCGGCAGTATGGTGGTCAAGGAGCCTGGTGAAGATGTGCGCAGCATCGTTCTTGATGATCACAAGGACCACGTGGTGATGAAACCCTTGGCCGAAAAAGGCTGTGAAAAATATAGGGGTACTATCGTCGTGGTCGGAGGCATCCACATCGAGGATGCTTCAAAAGAAGAGATAGAGATAATAGTTGAAAATTGTAAAGAGTTGATGAGATGTATCTGAGCAAAGAAGAAGAGGCTATTCTAGAAGGAGAAAAGGGCAAGGTCAAGGAAAAGATGATGCGACTGCTCACTCGACTTGGAGACATATACGGAGCGGATAAGATGATCCCTGTTGGGTCGGTTCAGGTCTCTGGAGTTTCCTACAAATCTGTAGGTGACCCTGGTATGGCCTTTCTAGAAGACATGGCATCTAAGGGAGCTAAAGTATCGGTACTCACGTTCTTGAATCCTGCAGGTATGGATCTAGAGGATTGGAAAGAGATCGGTTTTCCTGAAGATTTTGCGGAAAATCAACTCCGTATCATGAACGCTTTCAAGGAGATGGGGATAGTTGTCACTTCCACATGCACTCCTTACCTAGCTGGAAATCTGCCTCGCTTTAGAGAACACATCGCATGGTCCGAATCCTCGGCAGTTTCCTTCGCCAATTCCGTCATATCGGCTAGGACGAATCGAGAAGGAGGACCCAGTGCACTAGCAGCGGCCATACTTGGTAAAACACCTAATTACGGACTGCATCTTGACGAGAACCGAAAACCAGAGGTATTAGTGGACGTATCCTGCGATATCAGATCGGATGCCGATTTCGGCGCGCTGGGCTGGCATATAGGTAAACTGGTGGAAAGTGATATTCCATATTTCAAGGGTCTGCCTGAATGGTCCACCACCGACGATCTAAAGGGCCTTGGTGCGGCGATGGCAGCCTCGGGTGCAGTGGCGTTATATCACGCTGAAAACTTGACCCCGGAGGCACACCTACAGGACGTTTCCGACCTTGAAAAGATCACGGTTGATGAAGAGGATATAAAAGAGACTTATGCGGCTCTGAACACAGGAGATGAACCGGATATAGTTATATTCGGTTGTCCACACGCATCTCTCAAAGATATAAAGAAGGTTGCAGATCACGTCCAAGGTAAAAGCCTGAAAAAACCTATGTGGGTATGCACTTCTAGGATGATGAAAGAAGCCGCGAACCGTATGGGATACACGGATATAATCGAGAAAGCTGGAGGTCGTATCGTGGCGGATACCTGCATGGTGGTTTCACCTATTGAATCCATGGGATATGGGATAACGGGATGCAGCTCGGGAAAAGCTGCTCAGTATTTACCAGGCTTCTGTAAGCAGAGTGTGGTATTCGATTCAGTGGATTCTCTTATAGAGGAGGTGTTGTAGATGGGACGGATGATATCTCCGGGTAAAGCGAAAGCTGAGGCAATAGTTTCGGAGGAACCCATCGGGTTCTACGGCGGTGTCGATATCGAAACGGGAGTGGTTATCGAGAAGGGTCATCCTTTGGAAGGTGAATGTGTCACCGGGAAGATCCTTATCTTCCCCAGAGGCAAAGGTTCAACGGTGGGTTCTTATGTGATCTACGGACTGGAGAAAAACGAAGTAGGTCCTGCCGCCATCGTGAACGAGGAAACAGAGACCATCGTGGCCACCGGAGCGATATTGGCAGGCATACCATGCATAGATAAGATCGATATATCACAATTCAAAAGCGGAGACATGCTTAAATTGGATGCTGACAAGGGCAGGGTGGAAAAAATTGACTGAATCGTACCTGAGCCCAACAATTCAGAGGGCGCGCAGTCAAGAGATCACCTTTGAGAAGATGATATTTAGCCAGTAAAACAATTTATAAGTATCATACTACCATAACTCTCTATGACATACTGCTCTACTCCTGGTAAAGTGATAATATTTGGAGAACATGCTGTTCTTTACGGGGAACCCGCCATAGCGGTGGCGATAAATCGCAGGTTTCACTGCGATATAACCGAGTCTAATAGAGATATTACAACAGTAAACGGTTATCCTCTCGCCAGGAGATATCACAGCTATATCGTAGAGTGCTTGAATAAGCTAGAGGTCGAAGATGAACTCGAGATCAAAACTGAAACCGAGTTGGCCAGCGGTACAGGTATGGGTTCTTCTGCAGCGATAACCGTAGCCATATTAGGTGCTCTCAGAAAACTACTTGGAGAGGATCTATCTGAAGAGACCATCGCTAAAGACGCTTTCAGCGTTGAATTCGATGTGCAGGGGAATGCCAGTCCCATAGACACTTCCACATCTACACACGGCAAGGCCATCATGGTTTCAGAAAAAAAAGAAAAAAATTTTTTATGGAAGATCGAGAGAGAAGGTAGGATATGGAATATCCACCATAGAGATATCCCTGACCTAACGTTTGTCGTTGGAAACACCGGTGTTCATTCTCCCACTCCGCCTCTAGTTGAAAAGGTAAGAAAATTTTATGAAAGAAGCAACTTTGCTAAAGAGATAATCGATGATATAGGTGAGATAGTAGAAGAGAGTTATATTTTACTTAAAGAAGACGATCTGGAAGGTTTGGGTGAATTGATGGATAAGAACCACGGACTACTTTCGATACTCGGTGTTAGTCATCCAAAGTTGGAGAGTTTGGTTAAAGGTGCGAGAAAATACTCCTATGGTGCCAAGTTAACAGGGGCTGGCGGCGGCGGCTCTATGATAGCTTTGACCGATAGACCGGAGGAAGTGGCTAAAGAGATCAAAAAAAGGGGCGGTAAACCGTATATTTTGAAATCAACTGAGAGAGGCATCTCCTATGAAGGTAAGGACCACGATTAGGTAAAGTCAACGGCCTAGCTTGGACTAAAGTCTATTCAGAATGGTTTGATCTTGTTTCTATCGATTCCTATCCTTTGTGGCGTGATCGCTATGAAGCTGTGACCTATTCCAGCTATGTCTCCAGATACGTCGCTTGCTACCGCTTTCAATTCACTCTGGATCCTGCTCAATTCTTCCTCGTTTCCTGCGATGGCCTCTACATCTACCATGAGGATATTGCCGTTGTATACTTCTTCAGTTACTTTTCTGACATCTTCATAGCGGTGGACCTCCGCAATTTTTACCAATGTATCCGCATCCATACCTCTTTCTTCTTCAGCAAGATGAGTAAGATCTATGTATTCTTCCGAATCCAATTTTGGTCCTTTTCTTTTTTTCTTCTTTATATGGGCCTTCTCTTTGATGAAATCTCCTATCATTGGGCTCACGTCCGACAGAGTGATTAGTAACGAACAATAAAAATCTATCGGAAGAAAATCTTTATATGTGAAAAAAAATAATATGGTGAAAGCAGAAAAGGTTAATATCACCTTATTTATAGATGCCATGTTGCAGGCGTGATCTAGTCTGGCTAGGATCTGAGCCTTCCAAGCTCATTGCCCGGGTTCAAATCCCGGCGCCTGCATTTTTGGTGATTTGAACCTTGGTTCACGAACAAATCTATGATTTGTGAGCTGTTAGAATAACGAATATAATGAGTTATTCTGACTGGAATCCCGGCGCCTGCATT
>PUNG01000085.1 GCA_003551675.1 Thermoplasmata archaeon | reverse complement strand
CTATGGAGGCTGGCTACCTTGCTATCGAACTCGCTGAATATTTTGACGGTGAAATAGAAGTTTTAATCACGCAAGGTGGTAAAGAGATCGAAAGAACCTTCAAAGAATACGAATTAGAAAAGATGACATATCTAGATGACTTGAGATTAGAAACTGAACATGCCTTCAAAAATTTGTATGAATTTGCCAAGAAAAAAGGAATTCCATACAAGTTAAAATCCTGTGCTATAAAACCTCATGAGGATATAGTCAAGGAATCAAAGAAATATGATCTGATCATCGCAAGTCTTGGTAGGCCGGGTGTAAAATATCAATTGAGGAGGATTTATCCTCCTTTTACAGTAGGTGAATTAGAGAGAGAGATAATATTAGAAACTAGGGATCCGATACTATTTATTGAAGACTAGAAACATTCTATTAATTGACCGATTGAAATAATTTATATATGTTTATAATTATATAAAAAACGGACATAAGGATAACTAAATACATAAAGAGTGAAAAAAAGTTTAAAATTATGAAAATGGTTTTGAAAGGAGGATACTAAGGATTTCAGCTTAGTACCTTCTCCTCTCTAGCAACGACTTTGAAATGTCTTTTTCCAAGTTCTGAAAAGAAATATTCAGCATCTATACATTCTTCTGGTGCCCATAGACCTGGTTTGATTTTACCTTCTCCAAGCATCTGAGCACATATTGAAGCAGGGATAGAAGTATCGGCTTCGCTGAAATCAGAGTATAGTTCATGAGGTTCTATGATGATGTCAACCATAGACTTCACATTATCACCGTTCTTAACTCCTTTGACCACTGATCTATAGATACTGTAACCTTGAGCCTCTTCGATTGAATCTATTACGGGGATCATCTCTTCATTGACATCAACGTTTTTTCTTGTTAATTTCTCTAAGAAATCCACGGGATCTATTTCTTTACCATCGATATCTATGTTATCGACTCTACCGAATCCGACAGATACCAAAGAACGCATGATCGTGTTCAAATCTTCAGTCGGCCAAAGTCTCCATGTGACATTTTTGATGCCTTTGTCCTTGAAGGATTCGGGCAGTGTTGCAGGTTCTGAATGTATCGTATGGAATGTAGTAAATTTGCCGAAAGGTTCTGGGAAAGAAACAGTTTTGTTCCCGCTGCACGGTGGTTTTTCAACATACTCACCATCGATGAATTGGGTTGAACTAGCAGCGAACTCATCGATAAGCGTCTGTATCGAATATGGAGGAACGAAGACTGGTATTTCTTCTTCTAAACCAGTTAAATTAGTCAATTCTTTACCAGCCCAATATACTTCTATTGATTCTATAGAATCATAACCTTCAGCACCATGTTTTGCAAGAACATTCGTCATCCCAGGTGCCGATCCCATACCAAGAACACCTGGAATATCCTTTTCTATGAACTCCTGTTCAAGTTCTTTTTGTTTTAAGGTCGTGTGATATAAACCACCAAGATCCATATATGCAACTCTTTTCTCTAAACACATCCTCGTTATATCCATCTGAAAACCAGCCAATGTTGGAACACAGTTTACACAAACGTCGAAATCATCTAGAAGTTTAATAGTCTGTTCTTTGTCAGAGACATCTACTTGTTTTGCTTCGAGTCTTTCATCACCTAATTCATCGACTATCTTCTCTGCCCTTTCTATACTATAGTCAGCGACAACTATCTTCTCGATTTCCTTACTGGATCTATCAGATACTAGATCTCTAGCGATCCCTGTCCCCATAGCTCCGCCACCACCTAATAAAACTATCTTCATGTTGACACCTTAAAATTACCTAAGGAAACCTTTTTAATAAATGTTGGTGAGATTTATTAAATAAAAATAAGTTTGAGTTATAATGGAAAAATTGATATGTAAAATGATACATCATAGTATTACAAATGGTGGAATATATGGTAGAAAAGGTGAAGATGTTTATAGATGGTGAGTGGGTAGATTCTGAAAGTGGTGAAACTTTTGATAATATCAGTCCGGCGACTGGAGAAGTAATAGCCAAAGTTCCAAAAGGAACTAGGAAAGATGTTAAAAGAGCGATAGAAGCCGCCAAAAAAGCACAAAAAGAATTGAAAGAAGTGTCGATCCTAGAGAAAGAGGAATACTGGAATAAAGTGATAGATATCTTAAAACCAAAACTGAAGGATTATGCTAAAGAACTTTCTATGGAGAACGGTAAGCCCATAAAAGAAGCAAGAGAAGAGGTTGAAGAAGTCGAAGACAACATAAAACTCGCGATAGAAGACGTCAAGCATATAGAAAACGAAGTAATCAATGGTTATCTCCAACCAGACAGGAAATACATGGTCCAAAGAATACCCCTGGGTGTAGTTGGAATAATCACACCATGGAATTATCCTATGGTGATGCCGGCAGAATTTATCCCACATGCTATAATGTGTGGAAACGCCGTAGTCTATAAACCTGCAAGTAATACCCCTCTTGGAGGGATCAGGTTCGTTGAAGCTATGGCAGAGGCACTAGAAGAGAGTGACCTTCCTTCAGGTATGATAAACATTGTTACAGGCCCTGGTTCAGTAGTCGGTAACGAGATCGCGGTTAACGACATGGTAGATGGTATCTGTTTAGTGGGAGAGGTAGGTACAGGGAAAAAGATTGTCGAGGCAGGAGGACTAAAAAAGATAACTTTGGAACTCGGTGGAAACGACCCGCTTATAGTGATGGATGATGCAGATCTAGAAAAAGCGGCAGAAGATACGGTATTCGGTTGCTGTGGAAATGCTGGTCAGGTCTGCTGTGCTAACGAACGGATATTAGTACATGAAGATGTACACGATGAATTCGTTGATTTAGTCGTTGAAAAAACGAAAAACGTCAAATTGGGAGATCCTTTGAATGAAGAAACGAATATAGGAGCTATGAACAACGAGGACACCCTCAAAAAAGTAGAGAAACATGTCGAAGATGCCAGAGAAAGGGGAGCAGATATACTGCTGGGTTGTGAAAGAGCAGAAGGTTTTCCTACCGATCTATATTACAAGCCTGGAGTGATAGATAACGTAACTAGGAATATGCTCCTACATAAAGAAGAGACGTTCGGTCCAGTAGCACCGATAATGACTTTCTCTACAAGAGAGGAAGCCATAGAGATAGCTAACGATCAGGATTACGGTTTGAGTTCCGCAGTTCATACGTCTAGCCTATCGAATGCGATATATTTTTCGGACAAGCTAGAAGCAGGTAACGTGATAATAAACGGACCTGTACTAACCTGGGACATAAACCACCCATGGGCTGGAGTCAAGAACAGTGGTATTGGATCGACAGGAGGAAAATGGAGCGTAAGAGCGTTCACTGACATTAAAGAGATACAGATACCCTGGAAGGACTTAGACTGAAACCAATCACTAATAAACTCCTTTATCTTTTATTTTTCCATCCAACGTCTTATTACTATCTGCCTATCTGCAAAGAAGTTGACGATATCTTTACTCTGTCCATGTAGATCTCCGAAGAAAGAATCTTTCATACCCCCAAAGGGATAATATGCCATGGGAGCAACTACTCCGATATTCACACCTACGTTTCCTATATTTATTTTATTTCGGAACTCTCTAGCGGCTCCACCTTTTTCAGTGTATATCGTTGCAGCGTTGCCGTAACGATCATCGTTTATCATAGTAATTGCATCCTCTAGTGTATCGACTTTATCTATGCAGACAACTGGGCCGAATATCTCCTCGTCAAAGATCTTCATACCCTTTTTTGCATTAAAAACGGTAGGGCTAAGGAAATAACCATCAGGATGATCTTCTACTTTTACGTTCCTACCATCCAAGAGTAATTTTCCACCTTCTTTAATCCCTGTCTCGATATCACTATGCAACTTCTTCAACGATTTTTTAGAAACTACTGGCCCCATGTCCATTTCCTCATCTAATCCATATCCTATTTTTTGATCTTTGGCATATCGTATGAATGTCTTCTCCAAAGTCTCATATATATCCCCGACTCCTAAAACGATAGAACCGGCTAGACACCTCTGACCTGCATTTCCAAAACAGGAGTTCATCATGTTGGGCATTATCTTTTCAAGTTTCGCATCCGGCATGACCACTAAGAAGTTGTTCGCACCGGTTTGACATTGTACTCTCTTTCCATTTTTTGCAGCTTCAGAATAGATCTTCTTACCGACATTGGTTGATCCTACGAATGTGATACCTTCGATGTCCGGATTAGAGATCAACATCTCCCCAACATCTTTCCCCCCATTGATAAGATTTATAACACCTTTAGGTAGATCGAGTTCTTCATCAATCAATTCAAAAATTTTCTGCTGTGTCATGGGACATTGTTCACTGGCTTTAAGGATAAAAGTGTCTCCAACTGCTATAGCCCACGGAGCATACCACCAAGGCACCATGGCTGGAAAGTTGAACGGTGCGATATGTGCAAAGACACCAAGAGGTCTTCTTACAGAATACTCATCGATATCTTTAGAGATATTCTCAGTGAACTCACCTTTATTGGATTCCAAAGTAGCACAAGCACCTTCCACCATTTGTATAGTCCTATCCATTTCACCAAGTGCTGAACCGTAAGTTTTTCCATGTTCCTTTGTCAGTATTCGAGCCACATTTTCTTTATTATCTTTTAGTACTTGTACCAATTTGAATAGCGGTTCTGTCCTTCTCGTAACCGAAGTATTTCTCCACTTTTCGAAGGCTTTTTTAGCCTCATTTACAGCCTCATTGACTTCATTCTCCGTTGAGAGAGGTACTTCAGCTATCACTTTATCCGTTGCTGGATTATTTACTTCTTTGAACTCTTCGCTTTTAGACTCTTTCCATTCTCCTCCGATATAATTCTTTAACCTTTCAGTCATCTTACCACCTACAGCTCCTTAAAACAATTCTCCATTTTTATCAACAAAGATTCTAACTCCTCTTTTGTTATAATCAATGGAGGTTGTAAACGAAGTACCGATCCACTTACACCACCTTGTCCAATAAGCACATTATTGTCTTTTAAAGATCTTTTTACTTTTTTAGCTTCTTTCACAGCAGGTCGTTTTTCTTTGTTTTTGACCAGTTCGATGCCAATCATTAGTCCCTTCCCCCTAACATCTCCGATGATTTCGTATTTCTCTTTCATCTCGTTTAGTCTATTCTTTAAGAACTCACCTTTTTCTTTTGCTTTTTTAGCTAGATCTCTTTCAAGTAATTCATCGATGGTCGCTATAGATGCTGCAGCACTGACAGGATTTCCTCCAAAGGTGGATAGATGATCACCAGGTTCGAAGGAATCACCTATTTTTTCTGTCACTGTGCATGCACTTATAGGATATCCGTTAGCGATACCTTTTGCCATAGTCATCAATTCTGGTTCTATATCGTAGTGTTCTATACCAAAAAATTTACCCGTTCTACAGAACCCGCTTTGGACTTCATCGGCTATGAACTTGATATCTCCTTCATTTAAAATCTCGCCAACTATTTCGAAATATTCAGGTGGAGGAACAATGATACCCCCTTCTCCTAGTATCGGTTCTGCGATGAACGCAGCTACATCACCGCTAGAAGAATAATCGATAACATGCTCCAAAAATCTTGCACAGCTTATGTCACAACCAGGATATTCTTTATCAAAAGGACAGCGGTAACAGTAGGGGGCCGGACTAAAAGAAACACTAGATAGGTAAGGTCCCATATCATATCTCCTCCGGGCTGCCTGCCCAGTAAGACTCAATGTCCCAAGGGTTCTCCCGTGGAAAGAACACATCAATGCGATCAATTCATGTTTTCCTGTGGATTTTCTAGATAGTTTTACCGCCGTCTCTATAGCTTCTGCTCCGCTATTACCAAAAAAAGTCTTCTGAAGATCTCTCGGAGTTAAATCTGCAAGTATTTTAGCCAATTCTACAGCTATCGGAACCTGATATTTGTAAGTGCAAACATGCACGTATTTTTTTATCTGTTCAATAGCCTTTTCGTTAACTTTTTGGTTAGAATGTCCTAGATTCATTACTGATATTCCCGAAAAACAGTCAAGATATTCTTTTCCGTTTATATCTTTGATCGTTGAATCCTTTGCTTCTAAAACAGCTGGTTTTGAAAGTTCATCCAACATACTAGT
>PUNG01000088.1 GCA_003551675.1 Thermoplasmata archaeon | reverse complement strand
ATCGGGTAGGGAGAGCGGTGCGTGGGCCATGCAGTTGGCCGGTATAGATGTTATAATCGCTGAAAGTTTCTCACGGTACATGTTCAGGAACTGCATCAACAGAGGTATCTGGCCCTTAGAAGTGGTCGGTATAGTTGGTGAAGTAAGCGAAAAAGAAATGTTGGAAGTCTATCTCGAGAAGGGGACCGTGGTCTTGGAAGATGGGAAGGAACTTTATTTCGAGCCATTCCCCCAAAAGATGGAAAAGATAATAAAGTCAAATATCTGTCGGAGGAAAGATGATGTACGATAGCGATGTGATAGTGATAGGAGGAGGGCCGGCCGGTCTCTCAGCAGCGATAAGAGCTAGAAGAGTACGCACGTATAACCTTCATTCATCCAGTGTTATGATCGTAACAAACACCTCACCCGGGGGACTTGCAGATTGGACCAGGGTGAGGATGACCGGTGATGGTTGGAGTCATGAGAAAGGTGAGATCATCGGAAAACTGATGAATGATGTAGAAGATTACTCGATCCCTGTTAAAAAGGAGAAGGTGTTTGAAATTAAAGATCAAGGTGATACATTCACCGTAGTTACCGACAAAGGGGAATACACTTCCCTGGCAGTGATCGTTGCTACAGGGATGAAGATGACCTGGAACGAAAGAGAACACTTTGGAGATCGATTGTTCGGTACTTTGAAAGGATACAGGTTCATGGAAGATTATTTCGAAAAATTGTGTGAAAAAGAAGAGGGAAAAACCATAGTTTTTGTGGGTACGGACAAGTTGGATAAGACTTTAAAATTATTCCAGAAAATCAACAAAGGGCGTATGGAGATCAAGAAAGTCATCGACGAAGGAAAGAATATCCAGGGATATGAGAAAAAAGATGACGAGATAGTCATCGCTACAGAAGAGTGTAAGGTCCATGGGGACCATATTCTGATCGATTTTGAGTCTTATCAATTGAAAGCTATAACTGCAGACTTAGTGGACTGTGAAAAGGACAAGAGAGGATTCATAAAAACTGATAAACTCTGTAGAGTAAATGATGGAGGTCTTTTTGCCGCAGGGGATGTTACAGGGCCGCCGTTTTCTATCGCTAAGGCAGTGGGTGAAGGGACAACTGCGGGTTTAGAAAGTTATAGGTACGTTTATAGGAAAAAATTCGGTGTAGAAGCCCCTGTATTCGCCTTTTATCCGATACACCAGTACGGAGAGCCTACTTATTTTGAGATCCCGGAGCTCGAAGATCATTATCGTCCTAAATTACTTGCTGATTTTAAGACTGAAGATGACAAACTAATTTTTAGAGAATGTGAACTTGAGGATAACGATAAAAATTTGGCTTTGCTTCAACTGTGCGATGGAAGACATACATTAGGGGAGATAAGAAAAGAATTAGGTGACGTTGATAAGACCATTGAAAAATTGATACATGGGAAAGATCTCACGTTAGAGGTTTGAAAACATGTTCAAACTCTTTTTGAATAAAAAAGTCAGAGCACTACCCTGGAGATTCAAACTTTTCATCTTTAAACATTACTTCAGTCTAGGTAGATCAGATAACATCCAGAATATCGATGGTAAGAAAGTATTATCCATATATCTCCCGCTCTTTCCTTCAAAGGCCTTCGATACTTTTTTAGATGCTCAGATAAAAGCTTCAAAAGGGAAACCCGTACCTGAGATAGTGAACATATCCCTGACCAGTGGATGCCGAAATGAATGTTGGCACTGTAATACTCCCAACAAAAGAGAGGATCTAGATACAGAGGTTCTTCTTAAAGCAATAGAGGAACTAAAAGAATTAGGGACTTTTCAGTTTCTTTTCACCGGCGGTAATCCTATTTTGATAGATGATGTTGAAGAGTTGATAAAAGCTACTGGTGACTCTACTGTTGCTCTAGTTTCGACTCCGGGTTTCGTAGATAGAGAGAGAGCTAAAAGTTTGAAGGAAGTTGGGTGCCAGGGGGTTTTAGTGGGTTTGGAGCATCATGATGAGGAAAAGAACGATGAGATCATGGGCTGCAGTGGAGCTTACAGGCGAAGTCTGAAAAGCATAAAGAACGTTCGGAAAGCTGGCATGCTGGCCGGTTCATGGATCGTAGTCACATCCGACAGGATATCTGAACTGGATGAATACTTGAAGTTCGTCAAAAAGAAAGGCGTCACCGACGTAGCCATCTTCGAACCGATACTGGAGGAGAGTGAACAACTGCTGAAAGTAGATGAAAGAGAGTATCTAAAAGAGATACAAAAAGTTGCGAGAAGGGAAAGGACATACCCAAGGATCATCTCCGGACCCTTCATGGACAGTGAAGAGTTCATGGGATGTACTGCAGGTTACAATAGACTCCATATATCTGAAAAGGGAGATGTATTTCCCTGTGACATGCTTCGTGAGGGATGGGGCAACATCTACGAAAAAGACATCAAAGACATATGGAGTGAGATGAATCACAGATATTCAGAACCTATCTGCGGTTGTCTGGCTTTAGATAATACTGAAGATAGGTTACCAGAATATTATAGGAATCTTATTAAGAGATAGAGATATCATAGAAGTGAAAAAAGCATCAGAAGAACCATGGGATATCGGGTAGATATGAAATAGAGAGGTAATCGTTTGCCTTTTTTTTGTGCGTATTTATGGATATCGTTTGAAAAAATGATCAAAGTTATGTCCATGGATGTGAAAATGATAGCAATAAACATGATGATAAAGATGATTCCAGTCAAAAAGTCATCGATCAAAGGAAATAGTGTGAGGAAGATCACCGCACCACCTATCCAAGAAGTCAAAGAGGCAGTTTTTATGGTTTTACCTATACCTAATTTGTGAGCTGTAGTCGTAATATCGCGCTTTTTATCGACGTCATAGTCCTCTGCAACATTGACAAGATTTATGCCCAAGTTCAGCAAAAGATAACCTGTTACAAACAATAAAAATCCCTGGGATGGATCCTTATCCATGACGAGGTGACCGGCCAATATGGGAAGTACGTAAACACCCAGATTGACAGGTATCGGACCTAATAGACCTCTACCCTTTAATCGGATGGGGTCAGCAGAATATGCAAATCCAAAAAACCATCCAATAGCTGCTAACAGAGCTACTATCGGATATCCCTGAAAGAAAAAGTACCCGATCAATATGGAGATAACGAAAGTTTCGAAAATCATGAGAGTTCTAACGTTTGAAACTCCCAAGGTATCAATGGATCTAGCAAGATTTTTCTTTTTCAATATGTCAACATCTCTATCAAAATAACAGTTTATATTGCATGCAAATGTGATAGTGGATAGGAAGAGGATAGCAAATAATAGTAAGTCTATATCTAAAAGAGCGTAAATACTGTCAGCTGCATAGAGAGGACCTATCAATATAGTGGCTAAAGAAACCAGTTGTATCCTCCATCTGCTTATCTCCAGAAAAGCTTTGATCCGGGCCACGAGGAAAGATAATACAACTTTTTATTAAAACTTCGGTCTGAAGTAAAATTTTTTGGAAGTATCTGATGATCATATATATTCAAAAGAGATCTCTCAAGTTTCACATCAGAGGGTAATAATTAAGTATAAGATAAATACTATTTAGACTGAAGCGATCTCAAATTGGAGGAAAGCTATTTCTGGATAAAAAGAATAATCGAAGGTCGTAGCATATGTTAAAATCAGATTCTAAATCTACAAAAGAGGAAATCTTTTCCATAACGATATCTGTGATGATATCTACTTTGATATTTACCTCTATCATGTGCACAACCAGTTTCACTGCTGAAGGATCATCTTCAGACTTGGTTGTAGAAACAGGAGAAGAAAAAGTCATACAGAACACTGAATATGGTATAAAAGGGGCTGTGTGGATCAGGGAAGGAGGAACTCTGAGTATCAGAGATACGTACCTCACTATCTATCAGGATTATAATAGACAGTTCGATATACACGTTTCCGAGGGTGGTACTCTAATCTTGGATGATTCCGTTCTTAGTTCATCTCATTCACTGGACATCACTTTCGAACAGGACTCGGTTTTGATTGCAGATGGATCGGTTATCGATATCAATGGAGACCTGACCGGAGATCTCACCCGTTTAGATATAAAAGATAGTGAAGTAGAAGTTTCATCTATGAACCTAGATATCCAAGAAGCGAACACTGATGATAGCTACTTCACTGCGTCCAGCACGGTTTTATCCCTGGAGGAGGGGGAGTTTCGACAGAGTATTTTCCAGGGCGAACTTTATCTAAGGGGAGATGGCACGGCTTCACTGAATAACACTGTTGCAAGTGAAATAACCGTTAGAGAGGATATTATAGTAGAGATATACCGGAAGTTAGATCTCGAAGCCCTTGATAGAGCAGATATACCCGTCGGGGGGTCTTCTGTGATGATAAGAAGGCAGGACACCGGCGAGTTGATAGAAGAGGAGAAAACATCAGAAAGACGTCGAAGGCGACGGAGATATCGACCTCCTGATGGTGTCCAACAACTACATCTACGTCGCCCGCAACCGGCTCAACTGGAAGCGCGAGCGTGTTTCAGACCTCGCTTCCTCTCTCCAATCTTATTTAGATCAATCCACCCCTGAATACGACCAGTGGAACAACCCCATGATCACGATCCCCTTCACGCTTCACTCGGAGTACGGCGGTACATTCACTTTGAAGAACCCGAACATACGTTATGACTACTCCCCGACCGTAGATATCACTGAATCCATTGTATCCTATATGGAAGATGTTGAAGAGTCTGAACAAGGTTGGGTAGATGTGCCAGCTACTATAACAGCTGAGGACGATGTAAATTTCACCGTAGAAACCACCATAACATACGAATCTAGAGGACCCCTACTCCGGGAACCCATCCCCTCCACGTACTCTCTCCAGAGAGGAGAGACAGTGCAGTACCTCATCGACCTCTCGGACTACTTCTACGATCCGGTGGGACATAACATATCGTATTCCATTTCATACCAACAATCCAGGGAAGACCTGTCAGCTTCGGTTGACGGACCCTGGCTCAACTTCAACGCCGGCGACGAACTCGGTGCGTGGGAGTTCAGGGTGAACGCCGTGAACGAAGTAGGGTACAGTTTGGAAAGCAATACCTTCGAAGTGCATGTCGTACCACCACCTCCAGAGATCGACCTGCCGGAACAGTTCAATGTGAGAGAAGATGTCCGGACATGGTACTCTCTCGATGATCATGTCGTGATACCAGAGGGACTCGAAGATGTTACTCTGTCCGGCGATTCGGATCACGTAGATGTTCACGATAACCTGACCATGGAACTGTACTACGAAGAAGTCCAGACGGAGTTCGTGACCATCACCATAGAAGCCGGACCTTACACTGTTGAAGATACAACGGAAGTACACGTCCGTGCCTACGACCAACCTTTCTTCAAACCACTGCCCGACGTTATGATCGAGAAGAACGAAGCCCTTGAAGAGGGAGAATACTACCTACCGGAGTACGTGGATCATCCCGATGAGAATACCTCAGACTTCGATTACGAGATCACTGCACAGACCGACCAAGAGAACATACCGGTTGAGCTGTCTAACAATTATGTTGTAACCGTACCTGAAGAGGATCACCACGGTGAGACAGAGGTGACAGTCAGAGTTGAGCACGAAGGCTACTCGGACATGGGTTCTTTCGTGATAACCGTCAACAACACTCGGTACCCACCGGAGTTCGTTGGTGAACTCGAAGACGTCCATCTCACTGAAGGAGAGTCCTGGAGAGTGAACCTGCGGGAACTCTTCGATTATGGAGAACCGTGGAGGCTGAGATACAGCAGCAGTCATCCAGACGTGAACATAGTGGATGACCATCATGTAGAGTGGAGACCCGAGTATGGGGATCATGAACTCATCGAAGATGTGACTTTCACGGCACAGGACATGGAGTTCCCTCAACTGAGGGCGGAGTCCGATCCTATAACATTAGAGGTCGAGTGGATCAACCAACCTCCGGAATACCTCGGAAACCTTTACAGCAGGGTGATCATGCCCAACGAGACATGGGAAGTGAACCTCTTCGACCATTTCACAGATAGAGAGGATCCGTACAACATGACGTTCAGTACCAACAAAGAGCAGCTGAATATAGAGAATGGGAACGTGTCCTGGACGCCTGAAGAACCAGGAGATTCCCTGAGAGACGTCACTTTCACGGCCCACGACGCCGAAGATCCCGATCTCAATACGACATCCGATCCTATCAACCTGATAGTACCACTGGATGACCACGGACCATTCGCCTGGATAGACAGGCCACTACAGGGAGAAACGTTCACCGAGGACGAAGTCATCCACTTCGT
>PUNG01000058.1 GCA_003551675.1 Thermoplasmata archaeon | reverse complement strand
TTCCCATGGTGGATATTGATACTACTTTTGGTAGTGATCGGAGTCATCTTGGTCATAGTGCTGCTGATGAGGAGAAAGGACGAGGAGGATGAAGAAATACCTCCCGAGTATCCCCAAGAAGAAGGTTTTGAAGAACCCTCTAACGCAGCGGTAGGAGCTCCTGTAGGTCAACCTACGGAGGAAATAGAATCCGAAGAAGGATCTTGTGAAAGTTGCGGCAGTGAACTAAGATATATCGAAGAGTACGAACGATGGTACTGCGACGATTGTCAAGAATACCGTTGAATGAAAAGTATCAAAACAAAATTCAAAACCTTTTCCTTTTTTTACTTTTAGCTGAGAGTGATTAAAAAAATAGTTGGTAAATTAATTTAATATCTGAAAAGTTATTTATAGTACCTTCCGGATTATATGGATACCATGAAGTCCTCCACTGCCAGAGAAAGAATACTCTTGCATTTGGACCACTATGATATTTATTCTGATCATCAAGAGGTTCCCATAGAAGTAACTCAAGCGGGGATAGCTGATTCAGTAAGGATGAGTAGATCTCATGTGAGTTATGAAACAACGAGACTAGTGGATGAAGAAAATTTGCTCAGAGAAAGTGTTAGGAGAGTAAAAGGTTTAAAAAGAAAAAGAAAGGTGTATTTTCTCACGGATAGAGGTTTGGAGGAAGCTAAAAATCTTCAGGAACTATTCAAAGAGAAAACTATCATCCTCCAAACCCAAAAAGAAAAGAAAGAGATAGCGCTTAAGGATGTAGGGGAGCATATAGAAGGAGAATATCCTATCTTGAAGGCATTGGTCAAGATAGATGAAGACGCCGTCCTTGATTTAAGGGATGGCGATGTAGCAAAGGGGTCTAAAGATATATTTGTGGGTAGAGAGGGGGAAATGAAAAAGATAAAAGAGGCTTTTCAGGATGTTTTAAAAGGAAAAAGTAGGACCGTTTTTGTAACAGGTGAGTCAGGCATAGGTAAAACTACACTAGTTTCCGAATTCGGTATGTATGTAGAAGAAAAAGGTTTTGAATTTCTTGAAGGAAAAGCCTACTTTGAGACTGCCGAGCCTTTTCTTCCTTTCAAGAAGATATTTGATGATATCCATGAAAGTATTTTAGATTCTGTAGATAGTAATATTGAGATTTTCTCTTTTAGCGGCGACTCAAGCCCTAAAATCGAAACTGAAGAGATATTTGAAAGTCAGAGAAAGGCAACTTTTTTTGGTGCCGCGAAGGTGATACGGGAGGCGGCGAAAGAGACCCCTTTGGTGATTTTTATAGATGACCTCCAATGGGCAGATGGTGGAACTCTAAAGATGATACACTATCTCTCAGACAACCTTAGTGATAGCAAAGTTATGTTGTTGGGTGCCTTCAGACCCATGGAAACCATGGATAATGAATTTCTAAACGAAGTGCATCTGAGGATGAAGCGAGAAAGAAGATTCGATTCCATAGAGCTGAGATCATTGAATTGGCTTCAAGTAAAAGAACTGATTTCAGAGACATTGGGCGTTAAAAACGTACCATCAAAATTCGTACACATCATGTATGATTATTGCGAAGGCAATCCTCTTTTTACAGAGGAGTGCATAAATCAGCTCCTTGATGAGGACATAGTCGATCCAAATAAAAACAGGTATCCTTCTTCCAAAGATGAATTCAAAGTACCAGATATGTTAGAAAACATACTTGAACATAGATTTGCCCAATTTTCGAGTAGTACTAAAAGAGTTCTTGAATGCGGGAGCGTCATAGGTGAGGTGATACCCTTTGAGTTACTTTTAAGGGTCATGGATATGGATGATCTAGAGCTATTGGATCGTATAGACGTGCTGTTACGCACTAATCTTTGGTCCGAAGGTTCTGATGGAGATAACTTTAGTTTTTCTCATTCTTTGATCAAACTAGCTGCATACCGTAGGATTCCCTCTATAAAAAGAAAAAAATTACACTATCTCGTTGCGAACACACTGAAGGAAACTTACAGTGACGAAATCGAGGAATATTACTCAGATATAGCTATCCATCTAGAAAAAAGTGAGAATAAAGAAGAGGCTGTTGAATATTATTTGTTAGCTGGCCAACAGGCCGAAAGGGTATACGCTCATGAAGAGGCTCTTGAGATGTATCAAAAATCTTTTGAGTTAGTCAAGCGGACATCAGGAATTGCAGAGGAAGAAAAGATATTAGAAAAACTTGCCGACGTGCATAAATTATTGGGCAACTATGATACGTGTTTGGATCATTATCAAAGATCTATGGAGTCTTCTAAAGATAAAATACACCAGCAGAAGATGTATCGAAAGATGGCTGAAACCCATCTAAAGAGGAACTCGTTCAAGGAAGCACAGAGTCAGTTAGAGAAAGGGTTGTCTCTTGTAGATGTTCTCCAGGAATCCGATTTGAAAATAGAAGAAAAATGTAAATTACTCAAAGTGAAAGGATGGGTATGGATGCTCAAAGGAGATCACCATAGAGCAGAGAAGATTTTTGAAGAAGAGATGACTTTAGCAGAATCGTTAGATGATCTCGAAGTGGTTGGAGAGGCCCTCCATAACTTGGGCACACTATCTATACGCAAAGGCGAGTTCAAAGAGGCGGAAAGTCGTCTGAAAAAAACCATAGAATATAGAAAAAAGGCGGACGACGAGGAAGGACTTGCCAAGACATACAACAACATCGGGGCGATCTACAAAGCTTGGGATGAATTAGATGTAGCTCTAGACTACAGCCGAAAGAGTGTAGAGATGCATGAAAAGATAGGAGACGATATCGGTATAGCGGGTGGACTGAGAAATATAGGAAATATATACTACCTTAAAGGCGAGCTAGAAAAAGCAGAAGATCATCATAATCGAAGTTTAAAGTTGTTTGAGGAGATGGGAAACGCCATGGGCATAGCCATGGCCAAGGATAATCTTGGTTTAGTATACAGAAAGAGAGGGGATATGGAACGTGCTTTATACCATCACAAAGAGGGATTGAAGTTAAGAGAAGAAATAGGCGAACATAAAGGTATCGCTTTATCCTCTGAAAATATAGGGATGATACTTAAAGAGAAGGGAGAATTAGAAGAGGCGTTAGATCATTATAAAAGGGCACTAAGATTATTTGAGAAATTAGGGGATAGAAGTAAAACTGCGTTGATCCTGACAAATATCGGTGATTTATTTTTGTATAAGGGAGATATTGAAAATTCGCTAGATCGTTATAAGAAAGTCGAAGCCATGCTGGATGAGCTCGAAGGTTCGGTCAAAAAACCTCCAATTTACTTAAAACTTGCTGAGTGTTTTTTACAAAAAGGAGAAATGAAAATAGCTAGAAAATATGTGATGAAAGCCGGAGAGAGATCGGAGATGAAAGAGAAGGATCGAAATAGAAGCGATATTTGCAGGATACTTGGTATGATAGAGGCCGAAGAAGGTGATAGAAAAAAATCTTTTGAACATCTTTCCCGAGCAAAGGGTTTCTTTTCGGATACTAGTGGAAAAGGTTATGCAAGGTGTTTGCTTGAAGAGGGAAAGCTCATGATGCAGGAAGGAGATGAGAAAAAGGCTCGTGAGGTCATAAGAGAGGCTTCTCAGATCTTCGATGAGTTAGGTTTCACATATTGGAAGAAAATTTGTGAAGGATATCTCGAAGGAGAAGATTGACCAAAAAAGCTCGATTTTTTGGAGTATATGTATCAATAACATACACATGTGGCATCAGAGTTTATATAAGTAAAAATCAGTGTCTACTAGGTCATCAACATCGCCGCCTAACGATATGTGAGGTTAAAAATATGTTTAAAACAAAAGAAAAAATACTGGCTCTTTTTTGTGTAGTTTTTTTAGTTATCGCGATGATGCCTGTAGCTTATGGTCTAGTCGAAAGCATAGAGCATCGTTATGATGATGAGATAGCCTTGGTCACAACAGATGATAAACGGGATGTATCCTCTTTAAAGTCCATGGGTGTGGATATACTAGAAACTTATACGAACCAAGCTCTCGTCGAGATCGATAGTAGAGAGAAAGATGAACTTGTAGAAGCCGGCTTTGAGATAAACGACCTTCCGAGTAGAACTCAGTTGTCGGTAAAATCTTATACCTTTGACATAAAAGAGGGCGAACCGGATATTCCTGAGGATTTGACTGTTGATGGATACGAGTACGGGGAGGAAGGACTCTATCTCATACATATGTTAGGCCCTGTTCATCCTGAATGGAGAAACACTCTAGAGAAAAAAGGCGTCGATATAATCAACTATGCGCCATATCATGCCTATGAAGTGACCATGACCCCGGAAATAGCGGAGCGAGTAGAGGACCTTTATTTCGTTGATTGGGTTGGCATCTACCATCCTGCATATAAATTACATCCACGTTTGGATCGAGGCACGGCGACGGTCAGACTAAGGCCCGGATTCCAAGAAAAGAACCTGATGAGAATAAATTCAGATTTTGATATTTTGGGGTCCGAGAACCTTAGAGAAAAGGGCTACCGACTCATCTTAGAAGTGGATAAAGTAGAACGTTTTGAAGACCTAGCTAGAATGAACGACGTATATTACATATCTCCTTATACCGAACCGGAATTAACCGCCGAGATGGATGCCCAATTGCTGGGAGGTGGATTATGGTTCATGGATGACGAATACGATCATTCCGGCGGTAGTCAGCGAGAAGGAGATCCAGACATACCTTACCGAAAGCATGGTGATTTCGGTGCTTATATCAACCAGATAGGATATACTGGTGAAGGTGTGACGGTGGCCGTGGCCGATACAGGTATCGGAGACGGTACCGTAGGTGATTCGGGCCACGAGGATTTTACGGGCAGAGTTATCGGAGGATACAGTGCTGGTGAGGACGAAGAAAATTGGGCAGACGGTCACTACCATGGAACTGCATGTGCAGGTCTGGTCGGTGGTGACACCCATGCAGGGACTGGAGATACTTTCAGCTTTGCCGATTATTACAGTGGGCAGAGTTTAGCTTATGAATCTGAATTATTCGCTATGAAGATATTTTCCGACGATGCGGATTTCATGCCTGATGAACTTTATCCTATAGTCGAGATACCTGCACAACGATCCGATGCTTACGTGCATAGTAATTCATGGGGTGGCCCTGGAAATAGTGAATATGGTGAGCGTGATGAAATATTCGATCAAGCTGTAAGGGACGCCGATAGAGATAGCAGTGAAAACAGACCCATGGTGATAACTGCGGCTGCGGGTAACGATGGAGGCAGTGTTAGGGGTGGTAGGCATGAATATAGTAGTAACGAGGATCAAATATTTGGAGATCAAACGATAAATAGCCCGGCTAGCGGTAAAAATGTGATATGTGTTGGAGGAAATAGGCCTTACAAACCCTTTATGGATTATATCCCCGAGGACATGTATGATTACAGTTCTAGAGGATGGACCGTAGATAATCGTGTTAAACCTGACGTCATCGCTCCTTCTCAGAGTGTTACTACACAGAACACACCTTTGGATGGCGGAGGTTACACCTCTGCGAGTGGAACATCTTTTGGAAATCCTCTCGTCGCGGGAGCAGCCTCGATCGTAGTCGATTGGTACGAACAGAATCACGGAGTGAGACCAAGTCCTGCGATGGTCAAAGCGATACTGATAAACACGGCTAACGAGTTGGATCCGGGAGCAGGAAACACTCGAGGACACATCCCGAATAGAGATGAAGGTTGGGGTGTTCCCGACATATCAAAACTAGAATATCCTCTAGATGATCCGATAAGTTTGATGTTCGAGGACCAGGATATTTTATTGCAAACTGGTGATTCCGTTGAATACCATGTATCCTATGATGAACCTGATGAACCTTTGAAGTTTACACTTACATGGACGGACAAACATGCAATGCCTGGTGATGATTCGGGAGGGTCTCCTACACTTAAAAATAATTTAGACTTAGAGGTGGAAACGCCGGGTGGCGAGACCATCTACGGTAATGCATTCGATAGATCAGGAGACGGTGATAGTGATGACGGTTTTACATATCCTGATGCGGAAGTCATGGAAGAGTTTGATCACAATGGTGATGGCAGAGACAATGTAAATAATGTTCTGAATGTGTATATCCCTCCGGAAGAACTTGAAACTGGAGGTTATACTGTCCGTATCCAAGGTACTGAGATACCTTCCGATGCTAATAATGACGGCGTGGCTAACCAAGATTTTTCTCTTGTGAAGTACAATGCGATATCAGAAGGAGAATCACCTTCGGTAACTGTTACATCACCCGATGGTGGTGAAGAGTGGGATGCGGGAGATGATGAGTATATAACCTGGGAGACAGAAGAGGGAGACGATCCCATAGATCATGTGAGCTTATGGTACAGTTCTAACGGCG
>PUNG01000074.1 GCA_003551675.1 Thermoplasmata archaeon | reverse complement strand
CCTGTCAAGGTAGCCATGACTGCACTGTGGATCATCGAGCCTTTTTCTTTAAAAAATAGGCCTTCCGTGTTCCCTATGATCTTGGTACCAACGGAGATATCAAGGCCTCCACCAGTTGGAACTATATCGTCTTTTACCGAAGAGCAGCCGTCTATGATCTTTTGAGTTAACTCGATACCTAAACTTCCAAGAGCATCTTCTACCCTTTCGTCGTAGACCTTTACATCGTTTTTATCCTTCTCCATAGGTAGATCTAGGTCTAACTTCTTTGAGAAATTAGACAATTCCATGGCTCTCTTAACGCCTCTTTCTTCGTTTCCCGGGACACAATATCCAAATCCTATTTTTCCGTTTTTGATCACCCTTATACCCAGTCCTATATCCTCGTATTCGGAGCTGTCTTTTACCTCTCCCTTTTCGATGCTGTGTGATACGGAGCGACTTCTGACGGCGTAAACATCACCTCTTTGCCCCTTTTTATTCATCTCCTCTAACACCGTTTTAGCACTATCGACCAAATTTTCATCGATGCTCATTATCTACCACCTACCGTTACATCTGATATCAAAATGTGGGGAGCCATCTCACCTACTGAGGCGGTCTGTCCTTTACCGCAGTGCCCTATGCTCGATTCAAAATCATCGGCTATACCTACTATATTTTGTAAAGTCTCAAGAGTAAATCCATTGAAGCTAACGTCTCTAACGGCTTCTTTTATCTCTCCGCCCTCGATGAGATATCCTTCCTGAGCGTTGAACTGAAAGGTACCTTGAGCCGGATTCACTTGTCCTCCACTCGACGCCTTTGCATATATGCCTTTGTCCACTTCTTCCACCAACTCTTGGAATTTCATATCTCCCGGTTCTATTATGGTGTTACTCATCCTCACCAGCGGTTTAACTCTGAAGTCTTCGGCCCTAGCGCCTCCATTGGGCTCCATATCGAGCTTCCATGCACTCTCTCTGTCCAAAATAAAATCATTCATTTTCCCGTTCTTTACTAACACTCTTTTTTTTGCTTTGGTTCCTTCATCGTCGTAGGGAAAATGACCGTATCCCTCCACCGTGGGATCATCACTTATGGTGACACCTTCCGCCGCTACTTCATCTCCTATCCTACCCTTTAAACAGCTGTTGCCACCCGATACTAGGTCTCCTTCGGCGGCGTGGCCGAAGGCTTCGTGTGCAAAAACACCCGCCAGTGAAGGATCCATTATCAAAGGTATATTCCCACTAGGCGGTGTCCCCGCATCGAGTAAATTGCTTAGCCTTTCTGTGACAACATCAATCTTTTTGTAAGCTTCTTCGGTCAATTCAAATCCTCCCGTTCCACCGGCACCTTCCGCCGCACGTTGAATAGTGTCACTCTTTCCGGTTATGATTATATATACCATCAACCTTGGAATCTTCATCTTGATCTCAGCACCATCGCTTGTGATTATTTCATTTTCTACCGTGGCTTCGCCGTACCTAAGATCGGTAGAAGTAACAAAATCTTTTTTGACTTTATCTTCTATATCTTTTAGTAACGAGATCTTTTCCTCAGCACTAAAATCTAAAGGGTCCTGGTCGCACTTGATGATCACCTCGTCCTTGTTGGCTTTTGTCCCGGCCAGGCCGGTCTTTTCTTTTTTGAACTTGTTGTTGGTCTTGGCCATGGATAAAGCTCTTTTCGAAGCTTTTTTGAGTTCGGCGAAATCCGATGTTCCAACGTATCCCCACCCATCTTCATAAAGAACTCTGACCATGGCTCCTTCTTCTCCTCCTTGCGTGAACTGTTCTATCTCTCCGTCCTTCAAGTTTAAAGAAGTTCTGTCCCACTTTTCTTTTCTTATGTCACAATAGTCCGCACCTTCTTTCATCACGTCATCAACTATCTTTTTCAATTTCATCTTTTTTCACTAAGTGAAGATACGTTAAATATTTTTGCAAATAGAGGAGGTTACGAATCACGCACGATCACCCAAAAAGCTAAAAAGGAATAGTTTCACTACCTGAGTATCATAAGCTAAGTGCCCAGTGTAAATAGCATGATGTAAAGGGGCCTCCCATCGGGGGTATAGGGTAACACGGCATCCTAACGGGCTCCAGTTACGCGGTATGATCGTCGATCGGGTTTACTGACCAGTCAGGGATGATGACTAACTGGAGCGGTGACCCGTAATTCGATGACACGTGAGGTCGCTCCTCATGTGGAGGAAACCCGTTGATCGGGGTTCAAATCCCCGTGCCCCCATTTTTCTACGAAAAATGTGTGCACTCTGCGGAAGGAAACCTTCCGCTGGACCCTCAAAAAGCAAAGCTTTTCTGCGGGTCCCCGTGCCCCCATTCTAACTCAATTTCATAACATCAAGATATTTGACTCGTTTTTTCGATTCAAACTAAATTTTCATTATTAGATATAGTTCCTTTCATGCACCCTCATCCAAAATAGAAGCATTAACTAATAATAAGTGATAAGATGCCTACTTCATACAGCATCCCAAAGGTATATGAGGATGAGATAGAAGCCGTAGTCAAGGCGGGATACTATTCGAGCAAATCAGATGTAGTTAGAGATGCGATACGTCTCCTTTTTGAAACCAAAAGCAATCTTAAACTATCTGCTGCTATAGAGATGTACAAAGATGGAAAAGTGACCTTGAGCAAAGCCGCTGAACTATCAGGATTAGATACGATCTCCTTCAAAGATATCTTGAAAGACAGGGAGGTCGAGGTCCAGGTAGAAAACAAAGAAAAACTGGAAGAAAGGTCAAAATTACTTGACGAGTGATGTAGAAGGATGGAAAAGACACCTGTAGAAGTTTTCTTTTCATCCTAAATATTCATTATATCTTCTAGATCGAACAGGTGAAGGTCTTCTCGTTCGATATATTCTACATCTCTTCCGACTATTACGTAAGATACATCTTTACCATCCTCGAATGGCGTTTTTTTATCCTTTAAATCATCCAATATCTTCGAGATATCGGATCTATCTAAACTGCTCCACTTTACCTCGCATTTGAACAATCTATTTTCGCTTTCACCGATGATGTCTATCTCCTTTCCTTTGTGCCACCACCGTCCATATTCCACCACCGGTAAACCCAGTTCATGGATGTTTTCTTTAACCAATTTTTCGTACAATCTCCCAAGGTAGCGGTCGTAGTCTTGCTTGATCTTCTCTAACGGACCCTCTTTGTTGCCCTTTATTATGAGCCCACGATGTGGATATATATATTTGAAATAGAAGGACATCAGATTGTCTTGGATGACGTATCTCGTATTCCTTGATTTTTCTATCGATTTTCCGTAAGGGACTTCTTTCTTTACTATCCTGATCCGTTCTAGTCTAGAGAGGTATCGGGGTAGGTCAGTGACCGGGCGATGTATCTCATCGGCTATCTTTCCCAATCTGTGTTTACCTCCGCTTATCGCCTTCAGGATCATCCTGTATGTAGACGGTTCTCTTAATTCTTGTTGTAAAATGAAGTCCGGTTCTGAGAACATATACTCATCCTGGTCGAAGAAATTGTCAGATATATTCTCCCATATATCCTTAGAATCTTCGAATCTCTGGAGATATGCTGGTACACCACCACAGACACCATAGACCCTGACCAAGTCCTCTGAAGAGTAATTCGGTAAGAAGTCTCTGTAGCATTGGAAAGGTAAGGCATCGATCTCCATCTGTTTGGTACGTCTTCCGAAAAGAGGACTCTTGTAATCGAGAACTTCGTTTTCCATGACAGATATACTCGAACCTATGAGGACAAGGACAATATTTTCTTCTGAGAGTAACTCGTCCCAAAGTTTTTGAAAATGAGAAAGGATCCTGTCATCGCCCTGTATCAGATATGGAAATTCATCGATCGCTATGATCACCCGTTCATCAGTTATCTGTAGAGTGAATTCAAAAGCCTCCTTCCAGTTATCTACATCAGGAGGAAATCTATCGAATTCGTCTGCAACTTGTGAAGAAAAGTCCATTGCCTGTTGTTCTAATGGTAATTTTTCAGCCAGGTAATATATCACCGGATATTTTTTTGTGAGCTGTTTGACCAAAGCTGTCTTTCCTATCCTCCTTCTACCGTAGATCACTACGAATTCTGATCGACCGCTCTCGTAGGCTTTTTCGAGAGTTTTCAACTCATCTTCTCTATCGGCGAACATAATATGAACGTAAACATTATGATCGTAATCATATTAATAGTCTTGGGTGAGATTAACCTATTTTATCCGTTAAATTAGAGTTTGACATACTCCTTCGCCTAAATTACGAGGAATTAAAAATTCCTTCTCTCGCCGACTTTCGAAGGTTGGCGATTCCGCTGGACCCTCAAAAAGCAAAGCTTTCCTGCGGGTACCGAATGTTCACGAGAAGTGAACCGAGGTTGAAGAGGAGGAATTCCTCTGGGTCCCCGTGCCCCCATTGATCTTTCATAAATTATAAGATCCAAGTATCCTATTCTAAAGTTGGACAAAGAGTTATACTCCATTCAGTAAAGTCTAGAGACAAAAAGACACAATTTTGCCGATCCGATCAATCCAACCTCTCCTCTACGAAATCTCTCAATCTTTCTATTTCCAGCCTTTCTTTCTGTTCTTCTGCCTCCTCTGTTGAGCACTCGAATATGCTCAACAACTCGTCTCAGAATTCGCTGTTTTCATCCAAGTTGTAGAAGTAGCCATCCTTCTCAACGGGTTGAAGACCTATGAACATGACATTGACATGTTCTTCAAGTTTTTCCAGCATCGCTTCCCATCTCATTTTACCACCAGATATCCACTGATAACCATCCCGTTGGCGATACTGTTCGCTAGTTTATTATTCTTCTTCAATTCATCTTCATCCATGAACAGAATATTTATCTTTCTGTTGAACTTTTTCTCAAACTTTTTCAAGTCTACATCTTTCTCTTTACAGACCACTAGTATATCTATATCGCTCTCCTCGATGTCCTCTCCGTTTGCCGCGGACCCGAAGAGCACGATAGCATCCGGCTGTGAAAGTTTTTCATTGAGATGATCCACGAGTCCAGTAAGATGTAGTCTTCTTTCCAGGTCCAGCTTTTTGTAGAGTTTGAATTCATCATTTCTTGATGCTTCGTATCCCGGATAAACCCTTTCTTCGACCTTTTCTGCAAATTTTATCGAGGATTTCTCAAAGAATAGTAGGTCATAACTTTTTGAAAAGTCGGACAAACGCGTGGTCACTTCTTGAATATCTCATATGAATTGCGAAGGGCTTGCACACCATCTAACTCCTTTCCTGTGAAGAAATTTATGCACGAGCCACCTCCTGTCGACACATGGTCGATCTCGTCATCTAAGTCTAGTTTTTCCAAAACAGCCGTACTGTGCCCTCCTCCGATTATGGAGTACGCATCAGAACGAGCTATCGCCTTAAATATCTCATCGGTTCCTATGGAAAAATTTTTGATCTCGAAGGCACCGGCCGGGCCGTTCAAGACCACTAACGAAGCCTTTTCTATCTCCTTTCTGTACTCTGTGATCGTATCTAAACCGATATCAAATATGGGGTAGTCGGACGGCAGTTCTTCCAATGGAACACCTTTTCTTTCTCCTCCCACATTTAGAACCACGTCTCTAGGTATTTTTACTTTGTCTGGCCATACCTCTAAAACTTCTTTTGCTTCCTCTATTATCTCTTCATAGTCAGGTAGTTCTTTATTCAAGAATTCATGGTTGCCCTTCCCCAGATCATGACCTGAAGCCATCAAAAATATATTTCCAATGATACCTCCAGTCAGTATCTTATCCATATCACCCTTTTCAAACAAGTGCCTAACTACTTCGATAGAATCGTCAGCCTTCATGCCTCCAAGGAAAGCTATCTTGGGAGAAACGTCCATGGTGAAAACTTTACTCAAATTCTTTAATTCCCTTTCCATCACTTTACCTGCTAAACTCGGCACGACCCTTGAAAAACCAACCAGCGTCGGTTGAGATCTGTGAGCGGCGGCGAATGCATCGTGTACGAAAAAGTCTATCTCGGGACCTAGTTTTTTCACTATATGTGTGTTCTCATGTGTATCAAACTCGGGCTCTCCTTTAAGATGGGTCTCCTCGGCGAAGAATCTAGTGTTTTCCAACAGTATGGCGTCCCCTACCGTCATATTTCGGATCTCTCGGAGCACATGACTGTCGAATAGACCGTCCACGTACTCGACTTCTCTTCTCAACAATTTGGACAACCTCTCGGCGTGGGGTTTTAGAGTTGTATAATCTTTTTTGCCCGGTCTGCTTTGATGAGCTACGATTATAAGTTTAGTATCCATCAGTCGCCTTATGGTACCTAGATGGCTCCTTATCCTATGATCATCTAATATCCTCCCCGACTCTGGATCAAGAGGTGAGTTGATATCCACCCTCAAAAGCACTTTTTTACCATTAAGGTCGAAATCATCCAAGGTGAAGATTTTATCCCCGTAGTTATGCATCATATCGATTGGAAGAAAAAGAGCTGATGATATAAATTTTACTTTCCCTTTCGAACCAAAAATTTACATAGAGTTAAGCATTGAATCCCTACCATGGACACAGAAGAACGCTTCAGACTCGTTAGTAGGAACGTAGAAGAGATCGTTACTGATGATGAGTTAAAGGAACTTCTCGAAAAGAAAAAAAAACCCAAGGCTTACATCGGTGACGCACCTACGGGAAAAATGCACACCGGGCATTTCATAACGCATCGAAAGATAGCTGATTTTTTGAGAGCTGGATTCGATTTTACCGTGCTCTTAGCTGATCTACATGCCCATCTCGACGACTTGAAAAGCCCCTTCGAGTTACTCGATGCTAGAAGCAGGTACTATGAAGAGTGTATAAAAGGTATGATGGACGCTACCGATGTTGATTGGAATAACCTAAATTTCGTCAAGGGCAGCGATTTCGAACTCGAAAGGGAGAATATGTTGGCCGTATTAAGGATGGCCGCGGACACAACACTAAATAGGAGTAAAAGAGCGGCGGCCGAAGTTGTGAGATATGGCGATAATCCAAAGCTAGGCGGTTTTGTTTACCCTCTTTTGCAGACGCAGGACGTCTACGCCTTAGATGCGGACGTGGCCTATGGCGGGATCGACCAGAGAGGGATTTATATGCTCTCAAGAGAGGTCCTGCCCGATATGGGTTACAAAAAACCGATATGCGTTTTTGCTCCGCTGCTGACAGGCCTTACAGGTGGAAAGATGAGTGCTTCCGAAAAGGGTTCCAAGATCGATCTTTTGGATGATCCAGAGACCATAAAAGAAAAAGTGATGAGTGCTTACTGCCCTGAAGGAGAAAGAAAAAACAACGGTATACTCGAGCATCTAGAGATGCTGGTGATGCCTGTTTTGAAATCTAACGATAAAGAATTCGTGATCCAACGGCCCGAGAAATGGGGAGGAGACCTCCTCTACGAAAATTATGACGAGGTTGAAGAAGACTTTCTTGCAAATGAGTTGCATCCCCAGGACCTTAAAAGCGCCGTGGCGAGAGAACTCGCGGAGATATTGACGCCTATCAGAGAGAGGTTCGAGGACAAAGAAGAACTCGTTCAAAAAGCATATCCAGACGGATAACAAAAACGATGTTTTTCCGCCCTTCGCACCTCAATATTTCTCACGTCCCAGTTCCCTTTCCCTTATCTCAGACATTATCATCCTAGATATGGTTTTCAGTCGATTCTCCTCTTGTCGAGATACTTTCAACACGGCTGCACCGGGATGACCGCCGCCGTCTACTTCTTTTTCTTCGTCGATGATCCTCTCAAAGATCTTTCCTAGGTCTATACCCATCTCGGTAACCTCTTCAGAGGCCCTAGCGGTTATCCGGGACCTGTTTTTAGAAATTGAATTCAATACTAAAACTATATCTGCACCTGCATTGAGGATATAAGATGCGACCGAACCTTCGAAAGAACCGATCTCCGTACTCGCCAAGATAAAACCGTTGAGCTCCGTGAATTTTACTCTTTTGGCACCTTTCAGCCTTGCAATCTTTTCAGAATAAGAGCGTGATTCAAAAAGCAAGTCTTTCACTTCTCTCAAGGTCACTCCGGATTTTTCCAATATCTCGCTCAAACAAAGAAGTGTTTTATGATCCGCCCTTTGGAGCGAAGAGGAATCAGTGAATATACCCGCAGCAAGAGCTATTCCTTCTTTCCTGCTCAATGTTTCAGGACCTACCATCTCGTAAACTATCTCCGCACAGGATGTCCGGCACTCCTGGTAAACGTCAACATCTTCCCATGAGTTACTTGAGTGATGATCTATAACAAACGCTTTTTCGAGTGGAAGATCAAAAGGGGCTAATTGACTTGGGTCTGGAGTATCTAAAACAACGAAAAGGTCGTATTCATGGATATCGATGGAGTGTTTCAGAGGAAATTCAAGAAAAGATAAAAGGTTTTTTCCAGTTGCACTGGCAGATGAAGGGGAGGCCACATCTCCACCACTATTTACCGATAGATAGTAAGCGCTACCCACTGCGTCTGGATCCGCATGATCATGGATCAAGAAAAGTATTTTTTTATTTTCAAATTTTTTCTTTTCGATCTCCATCTACGCTCCGCCGGTCGGACCCTGTTGCATAGCACCCATCTGTTGACTGAGTTTCTGCTGCAGTTCTTGGAATTGTTCTTGGAGCTTTTCTTCCTTGCTCTTCAAGGACTTTAACCTTACATCGGTAGATTCCTTTTTATCTTCCAATTCTTCGATCATCTTTTCTTTGTCTTCGACTTCGACTAGGATCTCACCGATCTCCTTGTAAACGGGCGTATCCTCATCCAATCTTGACAGCTCTTCGAGTGCTCTTTCCAAGTCTTCAGATCTCTCCTCTACCTGTTGCTTCTGGTTCATGACCATCTGCAGTTGCTGCTGTAGTTGTTGAGCTTTCACGATCTCGTTCTGTATATCTTCCTGCGACATAGACATTTTTTTTCCTCCTTAGTTGATTTTATTCATATTTATCCGTTATCTCTTTTGAAACATTTAACCATCTTAGGTACGAATTCAAAGCGGCTCTCAATGTGATAGTGTCCTGGGCATCTATTTCTATTCTTGAAGTATCTGATGAAATCTTAACTTCGACCCCTTTCATCTCTTCCTGACTTTCAGGTACCATCGCATCAAGGCTTTTTTTTGAATAATCATCTGAAAAGGTCAGGCAAGCTTTTTTCATCTCTACCTGGCCTTCAGGTCTTTTTTCACGTTCGGCCTGTCTTTATAAAATACACGGCCTCCACAATTTTCACATTGTATGCCGATGGTATCCATATCTGTGGTTATCTTTTCATTACATATGTAACATCTGAACATACTATTCCTCCTCTGCTACAATCCTTTGGATCTTTTTTCCGAGTAGAGGATTGTAGGCACCTCCTGCAAAGGTCAAACCACATCTACCACAGTTCCATATACCAGAACTTTCCCTCCTGACCTGATCATGGTTACATCTGGGGCACTCATGCTCTTTCTTTTTGGACTCTTCAATATCTCGAATGGTGCCCTTTACTTTGACCCCATATCTTGGGCCGAATCTTCCCGTACTGCCAACTTTTTTCTTTTTGGCCATATCGATCACCTATTGTTCAACTTGTTCCATTATAAATGAAGGTTACCGGGATTATTATTTAAATATTTTCCCGTCCAACTTCATCCACCACCTTATCTCTAGTTTCACTGCATATGTCTTTGGCCTTTCTTATACATTCTTTGGTGCTCTCGTAATCGAATACTCCTCTGAGTCCTTTCTGCATAGCAACGATCTCGTCGTTTTCGTTCAGTGAAACCGTCAGCCTCGCATCTGCTATCTTCTCCTCTTCAAGCTGTGAATCCAAGAGTATTTGATCTTTTATCTTGGTAAAAGTGGCAGGAACTACGATATGCTCTATCGGCAGAGGATAATCCTCATCCTCATCAGCTTCATCAAACCTAGATGCCGGCACCATGGTATCCAACAGAGCCGCCATGATACCCATCCCTGCTGCATCGAAAAGATTGCCGTCATAGTCCAAAACGTGTATATCTATAAAAAGGATCCAAACCTTTTCGCCCTCTTCTATACATAGTTTCGTAGTATCAACTACATCTCCTTCTCGTACTCCTCTATCTACGACTCGAGCTAGTTCCGTTGCATCTTCACCTGGAGGACCGGACTCATACTTTGGAGACGCCATGGGGATCAGTTCTGCCGCAGTGGTTAGTACGCCGGTATCCGGCGTGTCGGGATAAGGTTCTCCGACGTCCATCTTCGTCCCTACGTAGACATCGGTGTCGCCTAATTTGACCCTAGCAGAACCCTCTGCGGGATCGATCTCTCCTGCATCTATATTTATATCTCTGTACTCGTACATCCCTCGTCCGTCTAGACGTTTTCCTTCTTTTACCAGTCGGTAAAGGTAATCCTTCGTTATCCTCGATAATATCTCTTTCATTTTTACATCTCCTCCTCGTTCAATTTTTCGGCTTGAAGTTCGGTAGAATACTTCTCTCTTAACGCTTCTTTCTGTATCTCATAAATCTCCTTACAAGCTTCGATGGACATGTCCATGGCCTCTTCATACTCATCCTCAGAAAGATTTCCGTCCATTTGAAGTAAACATAGTTCGTCCGACCTTGGAATATATCCGATGGGTAGATCCGCTTGACCATAATTGTCTTCGTTTTTACCTAGATCGAGAACTACCTGTCCCTCTATCTTTCCCGATGCACAAGACGCTACAAGATCAGACATAGGTATACCTGCATCCGCTAAAGCAACGGACGCCGCCGTTAGACCACAGCATCTTGTTCCTGCACTGGCCTGTAGAACTTCCACGAAAACATCGATGACCGATCGGGGATACTTCTCAGTGAAAACAACCTTTTCAAGAGCTTCGGAGATCAATTTACTTATCTCGATGGACCTCCTATCGGGCCCGGGTCTTTTCCTATCAGGTACAGAAAAGGCGGCCATGTTGTATCTTGCCCTAACTACCGCTTTTGTGGTCTCCTGGGCATGTCGGGGATGCATCTCTCTTGGGCCGTATACTGCGGCCATCACCTTGTTCTTACCCCACTCGAGATAAGCTGAGCCATCCGCTCTCTTTAACACACCTGCCTTTATCTTTATCTCTCTCAATTCATCAAAATCTCTTCCATCTATTCTTTTTCCATCTTTGATCAATTCTATATCCTTATTGCTTCCCATAGTTATTACCTCCAAAATTGATAATCTATCGAAATTGAAACATAATCTATCTTATTCATCAAAATCCTTTCCTGTTTCTTCCTTGAGGTAGTTCTTTACCGCTTCTGTCAATCCCAATGCCTGAGCGTTTTCCTCGATCATGTTGATGGCTTTGATCGCCAAATACTGTCCTTCGAGGTCACCGTCTATCCATATCCGTCCGTTCTGACCAACGAATATTTTACAGCCCGTGTATTTTTTCAACATGGATATCATAGATCCACCTCTGCCTATGATCCTTGGAACCTGGGATGGAGGGATCTCAACTATCTGCCCCACGTCAAGTTTTCTCAAGCCTTCTTCGTCTATGGTTATCTGCATCCTCTTCTGTTCATCCACGTCGGTGATCTTTACCAGCAGAGCGTCGCCTACCTCTATGTAGCTGGCTGTGTCTCCGTAATCTACTCTCCAGGGTACATCGTTCACATGAAGTACCGCAGGGAACGGAGCGTTCACATCCACTGTCCAATAAGAGGCGTCAAGGTCCGTGACCGTACCTATGACCTTATCGCCTTTTTGAGGATCGTATCTTCCGCTCTGCGCAGCAACGTTCACATATCCTTTTTTGATGGTTTTTACACCGAGCTTCGCGGCGTAAATTTTACCGTCTTTCTTGAAAACCCCTTTGCCCGGTTTCAACCCTTCTTGCTTTATTTCATCACCGGGTAAAAGAATTTCTCTTTTCGTTTCTTCGTCACTCATATTTACACACCATTTTAATTATTGATAACAACATACCAAAATGTTATTAAATCATCATCTATTTCTATCGATCTCAGCCATCTCGGCTTTACCTTTCGTGATCTCGTTCATTTTTTCGAACAATTCTTCTTGCTTTCCCGCCGGAAGCTTGACCATCGCTTGCCAACTGCCGTCTTCAAGCCATTCCTCTTCTTCTATATTTCCGATCCGTTTTAAAGGGCCATATATCTTTCCTTGTAGATCGCCTCTGACTGTTACTCTGACCCTCTTCTTTTCGAAACTCAAAGGGATCAATTCTCTTATATTCTCTACGACTTCGTCCATCTGAAGACTCACGGGTTTGAAAGGATCGATATGTACATCTGCTTCAGACATGGCATTTTCTATACGCTGAGGAGGGTGAGGGGTATCGGTCTGAGGATTATAAGAGTTCTTTGCGATCCTACTCACGATCTCTTTTCGCTTTTGTTCCTGTCTTTTGTTCCGTTGTTCCGTTGTGAGTTGGACTTCGCCTTTTTTCAATATGGTAGTAGCGATCTCCTCTATATCTGTAGTTTCAAAGGCTTTTTCCATCATGTGCTTAGGAGCTTCTTTTCCTTTGTTTGCATCGATGAAAACTTTTTCAACAGGCATACTTTCAAGTAAATCTATATCCTGCCCGCTCCTAAATTTTTCAACTTCGTCGGGTTCGATGAGTATTTCAAATGTCTCACCGTGAGATTTCATGCGTCCTACCACATGCTCATCAAGCAGCGTATCAGTATGTTCCTTTTGATAATCTTTTTTTCCCAATCGAGTTCCTCCTTACTAAGATATATATTTCTTTATCTCATCTATGCCCAATTTTCTAAAGTTTTCTTCATCTGTGATTATGCCTATATCTAAAGATCTAGGTTCCAAATCATCTTCGCCAGCTCGTTTTAAGCCTTCAAGAGAGAGCTCTATGGCTTCATCGAGATTCATGTCCTCGTCGTACTCCTGATTGAACACTTCTTGCACTTCATCTCTGCTACTGCCGATACTCACTGCTTTGTATGCCATATTGGCTCCACTAGGGTCTGTTTCATACAGATGTGTTCCCTCTTCATCTTTTCCCGCTACAAGCAAAGCTGTACCGAAGGGACGAACCCCACCATACTGAGTATAAGTCTGCTTATAATCACAGATCTTCTTGACTAAACTTCTTACATTGATCCTTTCGTTGTATGACACCCTATTGATCTGTGCCGATACTCTAGCATAATCGACCAAGATACGGGAATCCGCGACTAAACCGGATGTAGCTATCCCTATCTTTTTGTCTATCTTATAGATCTTCTCTATGGACTGCGGTTCGACTAACTCTGTAGGTACGTCTTTATCTACTACTAGCGCTACACCGTCTTCTACTTTGATACCAACAGTAGTCGTGCCTCTACTCACCGCCTCCCTAGCATACTCTACTTGGAAGAGGCGTCCGTCCGGCGAGAAGACCGTTATTCCTCGATCATAACCCATTTGGCCTGGCTTCATTCTCATTCACCTGAATCATCCTAATATTCCTTTTAGTTATAAACCTTACCCTACTAAATTCTTTAGATGTTTTCTTCAATATAAAATCTGATCACGTTAAGAAAAATTGAAAAGGGAGGGAAGGGGGGAGGTTATCGTGATGGGGGGATGACCCTCGACTCCCTACACAAAAAATAGGGAGGGAGGGTGAGTATAGTGATGATGTGTCTTACTTTTGTACATTAGCACTATTATGCATATTACTATAAATAGTTTACGGAAAATGAGCATGTTTTTTCGGTGTTTTTCCGCATATAACGCCTTTATGTAGGTTTTTGTTTTACTTCGCCCTCTCGGAAAGTCTATCCGTCTCCGTTCATCGATTAACTATATAAATGAATGTGCCAATACCGTCTCAAGCTTTGAAAAACCTATAAATAGGGGAAGTTATTATAGCCGTATTCACGTGCCACATATATGGCTATGACATACTGTATTCAACAGGTGAAATGTAATGAATTCTAGTTGGTTAGGCAAATTTACAGCAAAAGAAAAGGATTCATCTCCTTACTTAGGAGGTTTGAAAAAAAACTGGCATACATTGGTATGCCTGATAGGTATATTCATAGTAGCTCTGTTCACCAGATCATATTTTGCATATGATCTAGCCACCGAGTTTGGAACGCCGTATCTATTGGGTGGAGGAGCAGATTCACATTACAATGCTAGGATAATAAACTATATCACTGAGAACAATCAACACTTATTCCAAGATCCTCTGAGAGCTTATCCACTGGACGCGGTAAACACACGTCCACCTCTTTATCAGTGGTCGGTAGTTTTAGGTGGATACATAATGAGTCCTTTCTTTGGCGATTTGGAAACTGCGGTGAACTTTTCATTTATCTTTTCCTCGGCCTTCTGGGGAGCGCTTACCACCATACCCGTGTACCTGATAGGGAAAAGAACCTTCGGGAAAAAGGCCGGTATAGCAGGGGCCTTCCTTCTAGCTATCAGCGCTGGGCATCTAGAAAGAGGCGTGATCACTAACACAAACCATGATGCTTTCTCTCTTTTCTTCGTTGTCACGGCATTCTACTTTTTCATGCGTGCCATCGAGGAGATCCCGGACGATAAAAAGTGGGTCTCGGACTGGATGGACCTAGAAAAGATCAAAAAAGGGCTCTCCGAATTCTTTGGAAATAACAAGAGAGCTTTACTGTACGCGGCGATGACAGGGATGGCACTGGGCACTGTTGCTCTAACGTGGAAAGGTTACGCTTACGCTATCGTGATAATCTTAGTTTACTTTTTGATCCAACTGGTTATAGATAAATTTAGAAAAAAGGACTCTCTTGGTATAACCATAAGTGTTTTTGTTGCGATCATAATCGTATTCATAATTTCAGTCCCCTGGTATGCGCAATACACACCTGGAATCCTTACGGATTGGTTCCGTTGGCCTCTTGATACTTGGTTCCAAGTTCCCTTCATCATATTCCTAGGTACGTTCGGAGTAGGCGTATATTTCACCGTCACAAGAGATATTCCATGGGTCTTGACCTTCGGCATACTCGCTTTGGCAGGAGTGGTATTCTTTGCTTTGGGGCCAGATGTATTACAGACCGCCGCCGGTCAATATTTTATAGACAATAAGTTGTACGCCACCATCGCCGAAGCCCAAGCACCTGAATTCAGTAGGCTAGTCATGGCCGGAGGAGTAGTGACCTTTTTCCTCTCGTGGATCGGTATAGCTTTAGCGGTATGGCACATCATCGGAAAGTGGACTAAGTCCTTCGTGTTTATACTGATATGGGCCGCATTCTCTATCTACATGACGACTTCAGCAGCTAGATTTATATTCACCGCCGCCCCGGCTTACGCCTTGATGGCGGGTTGGATATTAGCTTTGGTATTCGATAAAACGGACTTTGAATACATAGGTAAAAGATTTAGAACACATAGAGGTAGCAAAATAAGAGGCATCAAGGAGGGTGTGAAAATAAAACATGTCTTGGTCTCGCTTCTTGTTGTTTTTCTCTTGTTGACGCCAAATGCCCTATGTGTCTTCGATGCCAGCATACCTTTCGAAGAAAAGCAAAGATACGAAGAGCAGCTGCACGATGTACTCCCAGGGGCGTTCCGACCATCTGATCACGAACCTGCGGAAGGACACCAGTATTTGGGCGCATTTGGATACAGTCTGGATAAGCCTACGGATTATTGGCAGGCTAGTTGGGAAGAGATGAGGGGAAAATATGAGGAACAGGGCGTACCGCCTGAAGAAAGACCTGCCTTCGCGAGTTGGTGGGACTACGGCTTCGAGGCCATGGCCCAGGGAGAGATGCCAACCATCGCCGACAACTTCCAGCACGCTTACAGATGGGCGGGGAACCTTCTGATGAGTCAAGACGAATCCGAAGTGATGGCACTGTATATAGGAAGACAGCTACAATTACCTTATAGAGAAGAGGGAGAATTCGAAGGAAGAGTCAGGGAGATTTTAGTTGATCACATAGGCGAAGAAAAGACCGAAAAACTTGAGAACATTTACGATGATCCTGGTTCCTATCGTCGGGAAGTCCTCACCAATCCAGATATATATCATCCCCGTGCGGACGATATCGATAATGTAAATATAAGATGGGCTATGGTGATGGGAACACTATCTTCTGAAGATCTAAGCACATTGTCATCTCTTTATAGAGAGATGAGGTTTAACTCAGGATATGAAAGACTAGAAAATGGAATAGGTTACATCGCCGTGGATTCAAGATTGTTCCCCACCTCGGCACGAGATACTGGGATCTTCCACGCACCGGCGTTCCTTGCCGGGTACCGTGTTGAAGGAGTACACGGTATGAGGACCCCGGTGGACTTTTACATCATGGAATTGATCGATGCAGAAGGGAGAAGATATGAAAGCTTTGACGATGTACCACCGGGAGTAGAAATTATAGATCAAGATATCAGTTTCCAACCCATGTTCTACAATTCAACACTTTACAGGACCTTCGCAGGATATGCAGGACAACACGTCGGAGAGGAAGAAGGTATACCTGGTATAGACCACCAAGATCTTCAACCTATGCCCGGATGGGACTTTACACATTTCAAGATGGACTATAGAACGGCTTACTTCAACCCCTATCCCAGAGACGAAGTTCAGAACCATACGGATGCGTGGAGAGCCATCTCGTTAGAAAAGGCCCAGGAATATCAAGAGGATGAGAACGTTACGGTGGACATGAGCCCACAGAGTTACATGAGGCAGGGTGTTGTTTTCCTTAAACATTACGATGGCGCTATCATGGAAGGTGAAGTCGTGACCGATAGCGGAGAACCAATTTCTGACGCTAGAGTCACTGTTATAGACGAATATAGTATCCCTCACCACACCACTAGGACGGACGAAGACGGACGATACAGGGCGATGCTGCCTGAAGGCGAGCTCACCGTGACAGTTTCGACCGGAGGAGAAGAAGGACTAGATTCACAACAGATGATCTTAAGACAGGAAGAGATCTCCTTGGGCCAAAAACAAGTTGAAGTTTCGTTAGAACAAGCCATGAGAAAAGAAGTCGATACCACAGGAGACGGACGATGGGACTACTTGATAGACGGTGATTTTGAAGTTGAATCAGGAGAAGTTTCCGGGAGAGTATTTTTAGATAGGCACGGAGACGGGGTATTCGATGAAGAAAATGACACCCTTGTGCAAAAAGATGGACAAGTTATCATCGAAAGTCTACAGAGCGATAGGAATTACACTGTTGATATCGAAGAAGGGATATACGAAAAAACTCAATTGGCGCCTGGAAAGTACTCGGCTACATCTACCATACCAGGGAGTGATTCAATCGAGTTCACAGTCAACCCTGGAGAGAAGATAGGAGAGGGGATAGGCAATCCTGGTAATCCAAGTAATCCAGAGAATTCCGAAAACCCTGACACCTTAGACATAGAGGATGATATGATAGATCCTGGAGACGATATGATAGACCCTGGTATGCCAGATGAAGAAGAAGTAGTATCGGCCGACATACCGATAACAGTAGGAGAAGTAGGAGGAAACATAACATATGGAGAAGGTGCACGTACGGCCGACGAGAGTATAGAACTAGCTCTTCGGAACAGCGACCAAACCATAGATATCGATCTCGGAGACTCATTGTACTACATATTTGAATATCTACTCCCTGGAGAATACACACTAGAAGTTAAAAGTGAGGGGTATGACTTATACCAAGGACCTCTTCACATAGAGATAGAGAACGGTGCTGAGCTTCACGAAGACATACATATAGTAGAAACTCATCGTGTTGAAGGGATCGTTACCAGGGATGGGGAACCTATACCTAATCAAAAACTTACCGTCCTTGGTAGAGTTTACGACAGAGTTATAACTACTGACGAAGACGGTAGATTTGACGTTAAAATGCCAGAAGAAGTTTATCAGATATACGGAACGGAACGTAAAGGTGAAAGAACTTACGTACTCATGGAAAGCTTGATGGTAGATTCTGATAGGATAGATGATGAAAGATACGAAGGTGAATTCAAAAGAGGTCACAAACTCAGCGGTGTATTCGAGTACGATGGTCAAGGGGTGCCTAACGCAGAAGTATTCGTCATAATGGATACAGGAGAGGAACATTACTTGACCACGAACGCTGAAGGTAAGTTTTCCGCATATGTCCCAAGAGGATATCATACCGTGTATGGATGGACCGAATTAGGGGGCGAAGGGATTGAATACAATCTTTATTTCTGGGATGAAGTAAACATAGGTAGAGACAGAGATATCATCGTAGAAGGTGAAAATGGGTCCATAGTTGATGGACATGTCAATCGTGGCATGATCGAAGATGGCGATATCGAACCAGGTGAAGGGATATATGCACGCATAGAAGCCAGCTTCGACGACGTCACACTTGCGAGAACTACTGATATCGACGGAAATTATAGATTCGTCTTACCAGAAAAAGAAGTTCGTTTCCGCATCGAGAAGGAAGGATATTACAGTAAAGTCGTCAATATGCATCCTCCTGAAGACATACAGACCGATATCTCATTAGAGGCTAAAAATATTTCCGTTGAAGGTGAGGTCGACTTCGACCATGAAAAAACCGATGAGTTGAGTATAAGCTTTGAACCCATCGGAAATGGAGCGGTCGACAGAGAGAATATCACGGTTAGAGATAGTTACCAAGTGGATTTGCAACCTGGGGAATATGAGATAAATATAAATGAGATCCTAGATGATGGAGATGCAAAATATCAACTTTCTGAGAACCTGTTTATCGAACCAGGGGATGAACCAGTGGTTAAAGACCTTGATCCCGCCTACAGAGTAAAAGTGAACGGATCCATACTAGGCGAGGAGGGAGAACCAGCCCAAGCAGATATTCACTTTGCTGGCGTAGAAAACAGAGATATATACGGGGCAAACGGAACCTACAACATATACCTTCAACCTGGCAATTATTCTGTACGCGCTGTTAACAGGGATGAACAGATTTCGATGCAGAAGAATCTTTCCATCACCAACTCAACAACGAGTAACATAACACTGAGGGAGTCCATTTTAGTTAGGGCGTATCTATCTTATGAAGGAGACCGAAAGTCAGACATACCCGTCATACTTGAGAATAAACAATCGGGCTACGAGATAAAGACCGTGAGCGAAGAAGATGGTGAACTAAACATATCTATATCTGAAGGAGAATACAGACTAAAAGTGGACTTCCCAACTGAAGAGGAAATCAATGGTCTAGAAAGAGACGTTATCTATTCTCTTGATGAAGTAACACATACAGATGATCTCGGCGCTCGTAAGGCCGTAGAGCTAGAAAGAAAAGTGCTCAATTCAACTTTCTCAGGTTATGTCAAATTAAACGATCGTCCCGTTGAATACGTAGAAGTGAATATTTTCTCAGAAGGAGAACCTTTAGATATTGATGAGATAGTTACCGACGAGACAGGTTACTTTGAGGTGGAGGAACTGCTAAACGGTGAATACACCATATACATTACACATCAAACCTCCAAAGAGATCCATGCTGTATTTGATTTCTTCGTGATGGGAGACGAAAATAAACATGTTGATATTTCATTGGAAGAGGCCGTTATTTTAAGAGGGAAAGTATCTTTGAATGGAGACGGTGTAGAGACAGAGGAAGTAACAATCCGAAAAGAAAGAGCTTTGATGACTTTCTCGACCGATGAAGAAGGGTATTATAGGACCATAGTACCCAAAGGACGGTATGATATAAACACAGAATCTGACAAGGAGATAGAGGAGTACGGCCTTACTACTTATGGATACGAAGAAAGTATAGAGTTAAAATACGACGAATACCACGATATAGAACTTAGCATGATCAAAGAATACCACATAGAGATCGACGAGTTAGAAACTAAAAAGGCGTCTCAAGGTGAAAGCATCTCCTACAGAGCTCGCATAAAGAATGCAGGAAATACAAGGGACGAATACGAGATCACATCTGATACGGATTGGCATATCGAATTCGAGCCCAGCAGTATATCATTGAAGCCAGGAGAGAGAAAGAGCGTGGATATAACGATCACAGTAGACGAAAATGCTAGCGTCGATCATGAACCTATCATGTTCAGAGTCGACTCCATGAGATCTGCAGAGAGCGAAGAAAAAGAGATCCCTATAGAAGTCGAGGCCTTTTACGGATTGGAACTCTCTTCGGAGATAGTGAGTAGCAGGTATAGTTACGGTAAAATAACCTCCACAGTAAATATAACGAATACAGGAAATATCATAGATACCTATAATCTTGTAGTAACAAATAGGGCATCGCTCGAAGACCAAGGGTGGAGTGTTTCAATAGATGATCAAATAGAGATAGATGATCAGAACGTTGAGCAAGTAGAGATAAGATTAGAAGCCATAAGATCCAATCCTAGGGAGAACATAGAGATCAACCTTAGAGCTAGGTCAGCGACCGAAAGAACGATGATGGAGACGGTTTCTGTGAGAACTAGCGTACCTCTGATCACGGCAGATGCCGAAAGTATAGATCTTGAAGGAGACGAAGTACATATAGAAGAAGAGAGCTTCACGATGTCTACATGGCATTGGGTATTGATCGTACTGACCATAGCTACTATTTCGATATATGTCATGAAGAAAAAGAGGTGGATATGATGAACACTCAAAAAGTCTTAGCTTTGCTTATCACTTCTCTTACGATACTGAGTATAGTCTCTTTTACAGGTGTAGGGGAAGAAACGAGGCTAGATAGAGGTATCAGAATAGAGATAGAAGATGAGAAACTACGAGAAGAAGTATTCGTAAACATTACTGAGGAATTTAAAATCAATATAATTGGATTTTTCGAGTTAGATGGGGACCGTATCAATGTGGAAGATTCTGATGAATGGACTCTAGAAGTCGAAAGTTCCGCAGAGGCCACCATCGAACCAGAGGAACAGACCTCCAACGAGACATCTGAATTCATATTCGATGTAACTATACACGAAGAAGGTAAGACTGACTTAGAGTTCACAGCATATTGTACTAAAGATAATGTCACAAGATACTCAGAAAGGCGATTTGAAGTAAGAGCGGTAGAAGCGGAAGTTCTTTCTGTCGATGTCACCAACCCTACATCATATGAACTTGAAGAGATAAAATTGAACCTTTATATCAATGGTGAATTCAAAAACAGCAAAACGATCCAAGATGTTGAACCAGAAGAAACCCGTACGGTCCAATTCAACTGGTCACGACGAGATCTAGAACCAGGGGAACACGAGTTAGAGATCAAGGCAGACTACGGATTGACTAGTGAAAAAGTCATATTGAGCCACTCATTCCATATAGAAGGTGACGGAAATACAGCCCTATACGGGGGCATAATAGTCATATCTATAGCTGCAGGTTTACTCCTCTTTTTCTTCTTTAGGCAAAAAAGAAAGAGGCGAAGAAGACCTTGGTAATTCTATCATCGGATAGGACGACCTACGCCTAGATCCTTATCAAGCCTGATGACTCCTTCACTATCTTCAAGTATGACGCACTTATTTTCTTTTAGAATACCCACTCCGACTCCTTCAAATCTATCGCTTTCTACAGGCTCTAATGTCCTGTCTGCCCAGATCTTTTCATCCCTCCATTCAATCGTCTTTAGGTCGTACTTTTTGAAATGATCGAATGGAATATTTTCTGCACTGGCTTCAGTGCCCTTTAAATTCTCTCCGATATATCCGCTGGACTCTAAAAGAGATACGATGTTCTGTTCTTCATCTTCTGCAGCTAACAGCATGCCCTCTGATCTTATGCCTCTTAGCGTAGCGGGTTCTAAATTAGCCAAAACAACCACTTTCTTCCCATACATCTCGTTTTTATCATAATAGGGTTTTAAGCCGGCAACTAAGGTTCTCTCTTCATCGCCCAGACCTACACGGATAACATAGAGTTTATCGGCGTTAGGATGCTCCTCAACCTTGGTTATTTCCCCGACTCTGAGGTCGAGTTTATCCAATGAATCCATAAGTTGAGTCTTTGCTCTCATATTTGATAGGTCTATTTTCTCGTAGAGTGGTTTTGGTTTTTTAAGTTTTAAACCAGGTTCAATGGGTTCGAAAGCTTCATCCCAAGAGCTTTCGTGAACACTTCCTTCGTAGTTCAAATAAGTCCAAAGTCTGTTCATACTGTGAGGAAGATAAGGTGCACCGGCTACACAGATAGCTTTCACAATCCTTAGCGATATGTTTAACGTGGTGGCAGCGGCCTTTTTATCCTTTTTGATCATGTCCCATGGTGCTTTGTCATTCAAATACTTGTTACCCGCTCTAGAGAGCTGTAACAATTTTTCTAAACCTTTCTTGAATTTTCTAGACTGGATGTTTTTACCCACCGCATCTACCTTTTCGTCTATCTCGTTCAAGATGCTTTTGTCTCTTTCATCGAGTTCGCCGGCATCCGGAATTTTACCATAATTAGAGTATGTGAAGGAAAGAACCCGGTGGACAAAATTACCTAGGTTACCGACTAATTCCGTATTTATCTTTTCCTCGAATTCATCCCATCTAAAATTGGTGTCTTTTACCTCGGGCATGATGGTGGTCACATAATAACGTATGGAGTCACTATCAAAGTCCTCTAATATGTCCGGTAAGGAAACTATTATACCTCTCGAAGTGGAAAACTGTTCCCCCTCTAGACACATATACTGGTTTCCAGGAACATCGTAGGGGAGATTGAGCTCTTCGTCATATCCCATCAGCATAGCGGGCCAGATTATGGTATGGAACGGTATGTTATCCTTGGCTAAAAAATAGTAATGTTCTGCATCAGGGTCCTTCCAAAACTTACTCCAGTCCCCTCTACCTTCTTCGGACCACTTGATAGAAGTCGAAAGATAACCGATGACCGCATCAAACCAGACATATATCTTTTTGTTTTCGTAGCCTTCTATGGGTACGGAAATACCCCATTCCATATCTCTGGAGATCGGACGATCTTCCAAGCCTTTTTTAAGCCAGCTTTTTGTAAAATTTAAAACATGATTCTTCCAGTAATCTTTATCTTCTATATATTCTTCTAATCTTTCCTGAAAACCGGAGAGCTTTAGAAAGAAGTGTTCACTCTCTTTGACTTTAGGTGTTCCAGAACAGAGTTTACACCGAGGATTTAAAATATCAGTAGGATCTAAAAGTACTCCACATTCGTCACATTGATCTCCGTCTATGCCTTTTTGACCGCACTCGGGACAATTGCCGATAACGTACCTATCCGGTAAAAACCTTTCACAATCCGGGCAGAAAAAAGTTTCCATGGTATCGGTATAAATGTGATCCTTTTCGTAAAGTGTTTTGAAGATATCCTGTGTGACTCTCTTGTGCGTCTCGTTCATAGTATAGGTAAAGAGTGAAAATTCTACACCTAAATCTATCAGAGCCTTTGAGTTTATCTTATGATATTTTTCAGCAGTTTCCTTGGGTGTTAGACCTTCCTTTTCCGCAGTAACCGTGATGGGGGTACCGTACTGATCCGATCCTGAGACCATCAAGACATCGTTGCCTATCATCTTGTGATAGCGCCTAAATATATCCGGAGGTAGATAACAGCCACCAACCTGTCCAATGTGTATGGGGCCGTTGGCGTACGGCCATGCGACACCGATCATTATCCGTTTCATGTCGATGGATAGAAGGTACTTAAATATAAATCCAATGCTTTTTGAGAAGGGATGAAAAGATTATAGAAGAAAACATTAAACGAGATCGTAGGGATTTGATTCCCGAAATGAAGTGTCTGACAATTTTCGTTCATGATATAGAATATGCATATTTACCCAAAAAAATGCAGGCGCCGGGATTCCAGTCAGAATAACTCATTATATTCGTTATTCTAACAGCTCACAAATCATAGATTTGTTCGTGAACCAAGGTTCAAATCACCAAAAATGCAGGCGCCGGG
>PUNG01000111.1 GCA_003551675.1 Thermoplasmata archaeon | reverse complement strand
TTGTGTGCGCTGTATACTCCGTTCGCTCCTTCTTTAGTATGCAGCCACTGCTGATAGTTAGACCACATCCGTTCAAGCTGTTTTCGCTTTATCTTTGTCAGCTCGACAACAGCTGACTTGATAGTTTTCTTTGTTTCCATCTTCCTTGTATCTCCAATGAGTACACACTATTTAGACATCTACTTAGGGGAGGGAGGTCAGTGAAAGTAGCATTCATCCCCACGGCAGAGCCGTAGGGTTTTCTGCTTTCACAACTATATAAATGGGTAAAAAGCGAGAAAGCAAAAGCCCAATAACAGGGATCACATCCCTTTATCCTCATTACCACTGCGGATATCACGGAAAAAGATATTCAAAAACTGAGGCGGGAAAATGCCTCAAAGCCACTAAGAGGTATATTGAAAACTGTGTTAAGCCCGTACTGGAAAGTAAGAGTTGATCAGAAGTAATGTATCAATTCTCTCGTGATACTATCAGATATAAAAGCGGATATCGATACGTTTGAATCGATAACAAATTTCATTTGACCAAACCGTGTCTTTCAGCGATACCATCTTCATCTCCAAAAAACAGAACGAAATAATTCGCAGATAACACAAGAGGTCCTATCAACAGAAATCTTTAAGTCATGTAACTAGATATTACAGACGAGGAGCTTCGAAGATGGATAAGGAAAAAATCTATAGAGAGATCACTCAACATCTCAAAGAGGAGGGAGCAACCAAAGTCGCCATCTTTGGATCTTATGTGCATGATGAAGAGGAGCCAGGTAGCGATATAGACGTCCTTGTGACTTTTTCAGAGACCAAAAGTCTTCTAGAACTGGTCAGGATAGAAAGAGAATTATCTGAACAAATCGGCATCGAAGTTGACTTATTAACTGAAAATTCATTGAGTCCATATATAAAAGATGATGTTCATAAAGAGATGATAGAGGTATACGGATGAAAACAGGTGACAGAGCTTATTTGAATCACATCTTAGATTCCATATCGAAGATAGAGGATTTCACTAAAGGTATAGATGAAGGTGGATTCAAAAGAGATGAGTTAGTTCAATCCGCTGTGATCAGACAGATCGAGATAATCAGAGAAGCCTCCAAGCAGATTTCAGAGGGTACTAAAAACAAGAATAAAAATATCCCATGGAAAGATATTGCTGGTATGAGAGATAAGTTGATCCATGGGTATTTCGGTGCAGATATAGATGCGGTTTGGGATACCATACAAAGGGATATACCAGACTTAAAGAGTGACATCAAAAAGATCATAGAAGAACTAGGCGACTAGCCCCCTCCAAAACCCTCTCACCTTCCCATCAAGTTTCGCGATCTCGGCCTTTTTCCAACCATCTATCGCACGCGTCACGAGGGCTATGCCCGAAGTGAACGTCAGAAACTAAGTTTCTAACTTTGTAGGAATCAAATTCCTACGCTCTATAGAAAACATTTTTGTTTTCTAGTAGATCACGACAAAACGAGTTTTGTCGAAAAAAAGGAATTTTATTCCTTTGCACCAAACGTTTGTTACCCAAGCGTCCAGATTTCAAAGCTCTATCATCTCTTCTTCAAGACATCCCTCGTTCCAACAAACGCAAAATATCTGCGAAGAACGTTAGGTAACCACCGTTGTTCGTGATCAAAAAATTGGTGATGCATGTTAGCATCTTTTCAATTCGTGCCAGATCAGCTCTTCCAATCCATGATAGGCTTCACTCGCTCTCACGTTCTTATCCATGTCAGGCCAAAAGTGTCCTGCTTCATTCAACGTGACAAGACTGACTTGAGTATCGTCTTCCCCTCCCAGGTATCTTTTAACTTCGATTTCTCTGTCCTCTTCTATCATCGGTTCCTTATCACAATCATTGTGCTCTACCCAGAACATGACCGATTCGTTAACAGAGATATCGTATCTAGTACCTCTGATACTTCTTCCCTCTCCCCCATGATAAGGAACGGTCTTATCCTCCTTACCGTGGATATGTATCACCGATAAAGGCTCTGGAGGCTCGGGAACTGTGGTCGGAGGAGCATCCTCTTCTTCTCTTACGCCTAAAGAACAAGAGCTCGGTGCGATACCCGCCAATTTTTCAGGATGTTCTGAGGCGAAACGATAGGTCATCTTACCTCCGTTCGAATGTCCGATCATGTATATGCTCGATCCGTCGATCTCGTACCTATCGGTGAGTTCATCTATCAGCAAAGAAAGAAATTTAACATCTTCTACACCCTGCCTATCGGCATAGGTGTCGGTTATGCCAGTATTCCATGTGTGTAAGTGATGCTCATGTCTACCGCTGCCGTCCGGATAGACAACGATGAATCCTTCTTCTTCCGCCAACACATCGAAATCAGTGTTACGTCTGAAACTTACTGCTGACCCTCCTCCACCGTGTAACGCCAATAGCAACGGAACTTCTTCAGATATATCAGAGGGAACTTCGATCAGATATTTTCTCTCCGTGCCGTTCACTTCTAAATATTCGTACTCTGATGACAACCTTCTATAGTACAACAGTCCGCCGGAAAAGGCCATCGAGCATAATGTGAATACTACGACGAGAACTATCAACTTATCTTTTTCTACATCTCTTATCTCTTGAGACATACCTAAAAAGCCGCCAGTGACTCCTACCGGTATCCATATAGAAAAGCCACTTATGATAGAAAGTGATGAAAAAACTATCACTACACTACCACCTAAGGTTCCATCACCCCTAGCTATCAGGATGGACCCTACGATAACAAAGATAGCGAACAGTGGTATCGCCAGTAGAGCTAGAGCTGCAACGGGCCTACCAAAAAAGATAAAAAATCCGAACAATCCGGCTCCGATCCCTCCCCATAGAAAAAGCACAGAACCCGAAATAAGTGAGAGCAAAAAGGCGAGTATCTTTATCATAGGTAAATCTAGTTTTTCCTCCACCTCGTCCAATTCTATCATCAAGATAGGTTAAAAGTCCCATAGGATTTAGGATTTATGTCGGAGGGCAACGTGTCCTGTTAACTTGAAGGAGACAGGCTTTTACATCCTTCTCAGTCAAATCATCATATTCGTCCACTATATCCTCGACGGAGAACCCTTCGCTCTAGATGTGAAAAAAGAGGGAATGATACTTCGAGGTGGATCACCATGGTAGCTTGGAAAGTTGCGTTGAAAGATTCCTCGCTCATTTTTTCCTAGATGACACCTGTCGGGTAAAACCGAAACCTGATCAGGATAACACAACCGAAAAAATTTTTAACCAATAAATTATTCATCACATTCATGTCCGATAGCACGCCTGATGGTGGAGTAAAAGGTAAAAAATTCGGCATGGTGAGTGGAGTTTTCATACCTACCCTGTTGACCATCCTCGGAGTTATCATGTTCCTTCGTTTGGGATGGGTGGTGGGAAGCGTCGGATTGGTGGGTTCATGGGTGATAATCGGAATCGCTTTTCTGATAACCGCCACCACTGCTCTTTCCATGTCATCCATAATCACCAATATGAAGATAGAAGTCAAACCTATTTCAGAGGAAGAATGGATAGACCAGGCTCCTCAAGCTGACATGAATATTTTCAGTCTCGACCCCAAACCCGATTTTGACCAGATAAGGGAAAGGGTAGATAAGGCAGAATCCACCTGCCTATACTGCAGAGATTCCGCGGTAGAAAGTGTGTTAGCTTAACTCGCAGTTCACGACCCACATGTTTGCCTCGGAGCCGCTCACCCTATCCGAACACCTCAACCATCCTTTTTCCGTCTTTGGTCAGCTCGTAATCCCCCCTATCCTCCTTTTTCAGGTAACCCTTATTCAACCACTTTTCCAAGAACTGCCTCCGATATCTCTTCCATACTAAAGTAGGGCCTACCCTCCATTATCTTCTTGAACATGACCGGTCCGAAGCCTCTGATCCTGGTCGATTCTTCCTAGGGGATGATGTTGATCTCTCTGCGTAATTCTCTCCACCTTTTCGTGGGGTTTGTAGACGATGGTGTAACCCGGGGATTCCAGGGTCTTACGAGGGTTCGGTCGTTACATAGTGAAAACGGACGTTAAAACGATTTTGGATGAGGGAAGTGGTTACGGGGTATGGAGAAAAGATGAATTTAACTCAGGTAAAAAGAGGTACGATGGTATATGAAAATTCAATGACAGATACCTCTTACCTGTTCCAGTATCGCCTTCTTACTGTACTCATCGATGTATCCATCTCCTCTGAACCTGATGTATCCCTTTTCATCCACAAGAAACACGTAGCCTAACTTCTTGTCTTCGATATTCAAGGCATCCACAAAATCAGAGGCGTCGCCGTAATGGGTGCCCACGAAGTCGTGCTTCTCCCGAGGTATTCCGGACCTCATACCCCCGTCGATGAATCCAGAAAATACCTTCCAGAAGGAGCTTTCTATGACGGGAAGCTCGTACACCTCGTTCTCGCTGCATAGGTGCTTGAAGTAGTCCATCCAGGAATCGAGCATGCCCTGGGCTTCCCTCACAAAGGCAACGCCTATCAACACGACCTTACCTTCGGTATCATCGGGTAGCACCAGTTCTTTGCCGGACAGGGTCTCGACCTTGATCCGGGGGAATCTTATTTCTTTCATCGGATCTAACATACGCCTGATACGATATTAACATATCCTTCACTATCTCATAACCTTTTGACACTACCTAGCAAAACTTTAGACCCACGTTCGGTGCATTTACTTTATCCTGCTTATGTTTTTAGGATAGATAGAGACTATGACTATGTAATTATCCTCGAAAACCTGTATATCTTCGATGGCAACGTTACCCATCCCTTTCAGCATGAATGAAAAGTTATTGAAATCCGCAGGACTCTTGAATGAGAACATGGTCTTCTGTTTGTGATATTTATCAGGACCTTCTACTGATCTCGTTTGGTCCTGCAATTTATCAGGACTTTCTACTGATCTCGTTTGGTCCTGCAATTTATCAGGACTTTCTACTGATATCGCTTGGTCCTGCAGTTCGATTATGGTCTTTATGGCTTCCTGTGCAGTCTGTACCTTCTTTAGATCTTTTTCATCCCTTTGTTTTTTCCTCACGATGGTCTGATGTATCGTATCCGTAAGGGCTTTATTGTCCCATGGTTTCTCTATGTAATTGTGTACGTTCGCTTGGTTGATCGCATCTCGGGCTGTTTCTAGGTCCGAATAACCAGTTATGATTATACGAACAATATCTGGAAATTCTTCCTTTACCCATTGCAGCAGTTGAACCCCATTCATCTTGGGCATATTGTAATCTGATAAAACCAAGTCATAATCGTTTCTAGATAATTTATCCTTCGCCTCTTCTGCATCGGATGCTAAGGATATATTTGCGTCGAATTCTTTAGCTCGTTCAAGGGTCCTTTTGAGTGCTCTCAAAACCTCCTCTTCATCATCTACTATCAATATGTTAAATTTTTCATCGCTTTCCATATGCTATCTCTCCTTAGGTATCTTTATAGTTACTTTAGTTCCTTCATCTAATTCACTGTCGTATCTGATATTTCCATCATGCTTTTTGATTATGTTATAACTTACGCTCATACCCAAGCCCGTACCGTCATCTTTGGTCGTGTAGAAAGGATCGAACACGTTATCTATTTCAGCTTCAGTCATACCTTTACCGTTATCTATTATCTCGATAATGATGTTGTCGTCATCCTGACTAGTTTTTACCCAGAGATCCCCTCCATCCATGGATTCAGCTGCGTTTTTTATGAGGTTTAAGAAGACTTGATTTAATTCGTTGCTGTAACATCTTATTTTAGGGATGTTCCCGTATTCTTCGTGAAGTTTGATCTTGTTTTTTAGTTCGTTGTGCATGAGCAATATGGTATCTTTCAGACCCTGGTTTATGTCCGATAGGACTTTTTCCGTTTCACCGGGTCTTGAGAAACGTTTTAAAGTGTTGTTTATCTTGGTGATCCTATTTACGCCTTCTAAATTTATCTGTATCAATTCATTGAGTTCCTTATACTTACTCTCTTCGATCTCATCAGCCAACTCTTCTATGTCTTCTTGCAAGAATTCCAAATTCGCCATGATATAGGAGGCAGGGTTATTTATTTCATGGGAAATTCCTGCAACCAGTGTTCCCAATGCGGCCATCTTTTCTACTTGGATGACCTCTCTAGTTTTCTTTTTGACCTCCTCTTCTAATTTTTGGGTATACCTTTCTAACTCTTTTTCTGCTAATTTCCTCTTGGTTATATCTTGTTGAACGGAAACCCAGTATTTTATTTCCCCTTCTTCATTTTTGACCGGAGCTATATTCCATTCTACGTGATAGGGGGTACCGTCTTTTTTGTAATTTATAGTTGATCCGTGAAATGTATCTCCATCCAGTAACAACTTTTTCAATTTTTTCAGTAACTCTCTGTTGGTTTCGGGCCCTTGTAATATCTTCGGGGTTTTCCCTATGACTTCCTCCGCTTCATATCCGGTGACTTCCAAAAATGCGGGGTTAACATATATTATCTCTGGATCAAAATTCTCCAGATCTGCATGAGTTATTATCATCATCTCAGTCATCTGCTCTATAGCCGATTTTAAGATCCGTACTTCTTCGTCTATAGAACCACAAGCATTATCCAAGTTGGTCATATATTCGTTAAAGCTTGCATTTTATATAAACTTAGTTCATTTGAATAAGATTTGATTAGTTAAGGGCAAATCAGCCCAGCTTCAAACCCAAAGTTGAACTTGCACCATCTCAGGTCTCTTTGACCCGTTCCTCCTGAGGCATATCCGCCAACCGCTTCACTTCCTCAACATCCAAGCCCAATCCATGGGCGACACCT
>PUNG01000152.1 GCA_003551675.1 Thermoplasmata archaeon | reverse complement strand
TTTCAGAAAACAATCCAGAAACTCTTCAATCGGTTTAGCAAAAAGAACACCTTCGCTAAAGGATGGATTAAAAAGTTCTACTCAAAAATAACAAATTAGTTATGTCTAAGACTATAATTTCCGAATATATACTAGAGACTTCTCGTCCTTTCGATGACTATGAGGTAGAATATGATATAACGAACTCCCCCACTTCACAAGAACGGCGATACGATGAACCACACGCCGAAGACGACCATCAACGCTCCACACAGACCGAAGATCTTTCTCCTGTGTTCATACCAGTACTCTAACGTTCTGTTCGAAGAAAAGCTCAAAAATGAATACCACGCCAGGTCGCAGGACCAGTGGACGACCGCAAACAGTACAAGAAAAAGAACACCGTATTCCAGGGCCCGGCTTATCAAGGCTCCTCCCACCGTAGCCCACCATATGAGGAAGTAAGGATTCCCTCCGCTGGTAACGACTCCAACGAGAGTTGACGGATAGGGAAATCTCTTTTCTTCTTCCTTTACAGGCATAAAAAGTTGAACACCCATGTAGATCATCAACAGCCCTCCGACAACACCTATGGTGGCTTTCACGGACCATGTTGCCATGAAAGTCAGTCCGAAAGCTACCAACGCGATCAAGGGAAATTCGACTAGTGCATGACCTAAAGCTATCTTCACTCCCGCTTTTTTGTCTTCCGCGCCTTTCGTTATCGCTCCCGCGGTCACGGGACCCGGCATCATCACTCCGCTGAGAGAGATCACCACCGTGGTTCCAAGTAAAAGTAGAGGTTCTAACATCTACCCGACCACTGCGCCCTCTTCTTCTATATCCATATCCTCGAAACGTTCCACCTTCAACCTTTCTATATCCATGGAAGGCTCTTCTCCCATGACCAGTTCGGCAGTGACTTTATCCACCATGGGAGAGACCATGAATCCGTGGCCGCTGAATCCGTTCACCTGGTAGAAGCGCTCGACTTCGGGAACGGAACCTAAAATGGGCTGTGCGTCCGGCGTTGTGTCATAAAGACCGGCCCACTGCCTTATCATGTTCACGGCACTGAACCTCGGTATGAAGTCCAACAAAGTGTCGGAAAAGGTCTTCAAGAACCACAGGCTTCCCTTCTGGTTTATCCCGGGTTCTTCGTCTGGATTTCCGATACCTCCCACTATATTACCGTGTTCGCTCTGGCTGAAGTATATGCCGTGCTTGAAAGATATGACCATAGGTTCCAAAAAACGCTCGAAAGGTTCTGTCACCATGATCTCGTGCCTTACCGGAACGTTCGGGATCTCGGCGCCCGCCATCTCCGCAACCTGCGAAGACCATCCACCGGCCGCGTTCACCACAGTATCGGTCTTTATTTCTCCTTTATCGGTCTTGACCTTCTTGATCTCTTCTCCGTCGGTCACTATATCGGTAACTTCAGTATGTTCTTTCACTTCTATACCCATCTCTCTGACTCTGTTAGCGTAACCGTGGATGACTTTGAACGGGTAGATCGTACCGTCGCTCTGGTTGAACGTGGCGGCTACGACCTCGGAGATATCCAACTCAGGAACGATCTCTTTCGCCTCTTCGGGACTCAAAAATTCACTCTCTACGCCCAACCTGTTCTGCCGCTTAACGTTCTCCTTGAACTCTTCTGCCTCTTCCTCGTCAAAGGACAAAACTAGGTAACCGCCCTGGTAGAATTCAAGGTCCTCCTCTAACTCTTCATTCAACTTTTCGAACATCTTCCTGCTCTCTAGAGCCAATTTGATGTTCTCCTCGGAGGTCCACTGCTGTCTTATTCCGCCTCCGTTCCTTCCGCTGGCGCCGTAACCCAAGTAAGACTTATCCAGAACGACGACGTCGGTAGATCCTTTTTTACCTAGATGATAAGCTGTTCCAAGACCGTTCACGCCTCCGCCTATTATCACAGCGTCGTACTCTTCACTCATCCTCTTCACACTCCTCGGGAGATGCTAGAAGACTGAACGGCACGGGCTGCGAAGGTGGACGTGCCGTAGGTGTGTCCATATCGTCTACACTTTTACCAGTCTCTCTACCTAAGATCCTTCTCGCTATAAGCATACAAGTTTTACCCTGGCAGGGACCCATGCCCAACCGAAGATGTCTCTTCAACTTCTCGAGTTCGTCGTAACCTTCCTCTATCGCTTCCACGATGTCTTCTTCGGTCACGTCCTCACATCTGCAGACCACGATGGTCATCCTATCACCTCGAAGCCTCTCACGTTCCAGACGTTCTTCCTATCGACTTCTAAAGTGACCGCATAGGTCTTTCCGGACTTCCTCACGTCTGTGACTTCCGCCTTTTCGACCTCTTCGCCTTTTCTATCGAGGGCCATGACCTCGTCTCCTTCTTCCGGCACAGGTAAGTACTCATATGGAACAGTGACTTTACACTTATCTTCGCTGTAACTGCAGTCGATGACAAATATAGCCAATCCGGGACATTCGGTAACACAGAGACCACAACCCGTGCAGGTATCAAAATCGATCTCCGGCGTGTCAGTGATCTCCTTCATCTTTACCGCATCGAAGGAACATACCGCAACACATGGATTACACGGAATATTTTCGACGCATTCCATTATAACTACCGGACCTTTTTCTATCCTCTCCTCGTCAGGTATGTTCATATCTTCTTTTCTCACCACACCCGTATTTTCATGACCGCTCATCCGCAGATCACCTCTTTGTGATTGAGGATGACGGGATGATAATCCCTAGTCATCCGTAGATCACCCCTTTTGTGATCGAGGATGATTGGACAGCGTCCTTAATCATCCGCACACCTCCTCGTCCACGGTACAAGTTTTAACACCCAGTCTAGGAACCTTGCCATAGGGTCCTTTTCTCATCTGTTCTAGTCCTTTTTTAGCTTCTCTTTTCAATCTTTTCGTTTCTTCATCTTCCTCATTCAGTTCCTCGTGAAGAGCCGCTCCTGCCAATTTTCCTTCTAAGGCCGCGACGGTAGCCTCTTCTATGCCGGCTGAGTCACCGGCCACGTAGATGCCTTTTGTAGTCGTTCTCATGTCCTCGGTTCTTAGTGGAACAAAACCGCCCAGTTCCGCCACGTACTCCATCTCGCAGTCGGCCTGTCTCAGGAAACTCGTATCAGGTCTTAGACCGACGGCTAAGCAGATGATATCACAGTCGATCTTCCTTTCTGTTCCTTCAACTTTTTTCCAATCTTCATCCACTTGGTGAACTACCGCGCCTTCGACTTCATCTTCGCCGACCGCTTTAACTATCGTATGGCTTGTTTGGATCGGCACGCCGGCTCTCCTTATCTTTGAAGCGTGAACTTGATAACCGCCTATGGTGGGAAGCGCTTCTATCACCTCCGCCACATCAACTCCGGCTTGGAGTAACTGGTAGCTGACTATCAACCCCACGTTACCGGAACCCACCATTAGCACTTTCTCACCCGGAACTATCCCTTCCTCGTTCATGAGTGTTTGCACTCCTCCTGCTCCATAAACACCCGGAAAATCGTTGTTTTCGAAGGCGAGATAATTTTCTATAGCTCCTCCCGCATAGACTATACCTCCCACATCATAGATTTCAAACCGACCCTTCCGCTCAACGGCGACCTTCCTATCGAAGTAGTATCCAAGTACTTTGGTCTTAGGATGTATGTTTACGCCGAGTTTCTGCGCTTCTTCAGCTAGATTCTCTCCGATAACTATACCCCTAGTCCCCGCGTCCTCTTCATGGCTACCGAAGAACTGGTGTGTTTGTTTTATCAATTGACCTCCTGGATTAGAGCCTTCATCGAATAGGTGAACTTCGCTACCTAATTTTGCGGCGGTTATTGCAGCCATGAGCCCGGCGGGACCTCCGCCGATGATCGCTATCTCGATCTCCTTTTCTTTTATCTCCTTCCCTCTTCCGACATCTATCCCGGGAAATTTAGGTCTAGCTCCGTGCCTTTCGACTTTCATATTTTCTTCTGCTTGAGTCACACAGGTCCTAACATGGGGCCTACCGTTTACAGACATGATGCAGGATGAACACTTTCCTATAGCACAGAAAAACCCCCTTGGTCTTTCCAATATTTTACTCTCGGTAAATTTCGTAAGACCGTCTGCATACAAGGCAGAAGCGATGGTTTCCCCTTCATAAGCTTTGATCTTTTTACCTTCAAACTCGAAGTAAAACTCCTGGCCTCTATCGAATTTTAGTACGGGATGATCGAATATCCTTTTCTCGCTCATTTAGGCACCACGAATCCAAAATAACAGGGATGATAAAAGTATTTCTTTTTGATTTGTACCTTTGTTTTGCAGTGGTATTTACCGTCAAAACAATATATAACTAAGAGCATTTGCCATCCTAACGATCTGATGCCCACCCGCTATATCTGTAAGAAATGTGAAGAGATATCGGACAGCCGATTCAAAAGAAAATGTCCCTCCTGTGATAAGGAGATGAAGAAGATAAACGTTCCCGTGAATCTTAAAAGTTTGGTCCCGTATCTATTTGCATCTCTAGCCGCGGCTTTACTTCTCAGCAGCTTTTTTTTCGATGGTACTGTTTTGATATGGTTAACCTTTCCTTTGATAGGCGCCGGCCTAATATATGATCATCTCTATCAAAAATGGTTAGACAAAAAAATTAGAAAGAAAATTAAAGAAAAAAAATAGAGTTATAGTACGAACATATCTAGGGGTATGGGTCCTTTTTATACCCAGGGGTGGAAAGATTAATATAGGCCGAAACCTTGTGATTTTTTGTGTTAGAAAACTCGGTTGAAAGAACCCGGGATGTACTCTAAATCCGCAACGATGAAGCTGGAAAATCGTATGATTATTTCAGTCGTTTGTGAAACATATATTCAGATTTAAAGGTAGGTCAAAAATATGGAAGAAGGATCAGTGGTAGATAAAAAAGAGATTTACGATTCTGATAAGATCAAGGTGCTAGAAGGCCTCAAGGCGGTGAGAAAGCGGCCGAGTATGTATATCGGCAGTACTGACGAGAACGGGCTCCATCACCTAGTTTACGAGGTTGTGGACAACAGTATAGATGAGGCCATGGAAGGTTACTGCGACAAGATCGAAGTCACCATCAAATCCGACGAAAGTGTGGAGGTGTCTGACAACGGGAGAGGTATACCGGTAAGCAAGCATCCTCAGCACGATGCTCCCGGTGTCGAAATAGTGATGACAAAACTCCACGCCGGAGGAAAATTCGACAGTAAAAGTTACAAAGTTTCTGGAGGTCTACACGGCGTTGGAGTTTCTGTGGTAAATGCTCTTTCTGAATGGCTAGAAGTTAAAGTTAAAAGGGAAGGAAAAGTTTATCGCCAGAGGTATAGAAGAGGAGACCCGATCTCGGAAGTGGAGACAATAGGGAAAGACGGAGCTAGTAGTGGTACCATAACCAGGTTCAGACCCGATCCAGAGATCTTTGAAACCATAGAATTCGACTATAAGACGTTGAAGGAGAGGATGAGAGAACTGGCTTTCTTGAACAAAGGATTGAAGATTGTATTCAAAGACGAAAGGATAGACGAGGAAGACGAAGAAACAAAAAAAGAAGTCTTCCATTATGAAGGAGGGATAGTCGAATTTGTAAAGTACCTAAATCAAGATAAAGAAAAATTATATCCTGAGCCTATATACTTCAAAAAAAGAGAAGACGGAGTACACGTGGAAGTCGCTATGCAGCACAAGACCGATTCATACGCCAAAGATATCCTGGCTTTTGCTAACAACATACATACAAAGGAAGGGGGCACACATCTAAGCGGATTCAGAGCGGCTTTGACAAGGACTCTGAACAGTTACTGCGAAAGGAACGGTCGCGGTGAAGACCTACACATACGAGGAGAAGATTACAGGGAGGGGTTGACGGCGGTCTTAAACGTAAAACTTCCAGAACCTCAATTCGAAGGACAGACAAAAACAAAATTAGGTAACAGCGAGATGAGCGGTATAGTACAATCCATAGTAGGCGAGGCGTTGATGAGCTTTTTAGAAGAGAACCCGAAAGTGGCAGAGGTGATTCTAGAAAAGGCGATAACTGCGGCAAAGGCGAGACAGGCAGCTAAAAAAGCGAAAGAACTAACCAGAAGAAAGGGCCTTCTAGAGAGCATAGATCTACCTGGAAAACTGGCGGACTGTGCAAACCCAGACCCTACAGAATCAGAATTATACATAGTAGAGGGAGATTCGGCGGGCGGTTCGGCTAAACAAGGCAGAGATAGAGACTTTCAGGCTATACTCCCATTGAGGGGTAAGATAATCAATGTGGAGAAAGCTAGACTCGATAGGATGCTTGAAAACAAAGAGATTCGTTCCATCATCTCGGCCCTGGGCGCAGGCATAGGTGATGATTTCGATCCCGACGAATCACGTTACCATAAGATAATAATAATGACCGACGCGGATGTGGACGGTGCACACATAAGGACCCTGCTGTTCACTTTCTTTTACAGATATATGAAACCGCTGTTGGAAAGAGGCTACTTGTATATGGCTCAACCACCTCTTTATAAGATAAAGAAAGGGAGGGCCGTTCATCATGTTTACACCGAAAAAGAAAAACGTGAACTGTTGGATGATATAGGCAAGAGAGGTGTGAGCATACAGAGATACAAAGGTCTTGGTGAGATGAATCCTAAAGAACTTTGGGAAACCACCATGGACCCGGAAAATAGGATACTCGCTAAAGTAACTGTAGAAGATGCAGAAAAAGCGGACGAATTGTTCGATCTCTTGATGGGGAAGGAAGTGGCGCCTAGAAAAGAGTTCATACAGGAGAACGCAAAAGCCGCCACTAATATCGACGTGTGAGGTGAAAAAATGTCTGAAGTTGAAGAAGATATTGATATCGCTGAAGAAGTTCATACAAAACACATAGAAGAAGAGATGCAGGACTCTTACATCAATTACGCCATGAGCGTGATAGTTGGCAGAGCATTACCAGACGTTAAAGATGGATTGAAACCGGTCCATAGAAGGATCTTGTACTCCATGAAACAGGAAGGTTTGAGTTCAAACAAATCTCACAAAAAGTCCGCAAGGGTCGTCGGTGACGTACTTGGTAAATACCATCCCCATGGAGATCAGGCTGTTTATGACGCTTTAGTCAGGATGGCCCAGGATTTTTCTTTACGTTATCCATTGGTGGACGGACAGGGTAATTTTGGATCCATGGATGGCGATGAAGCTGCCGCGATGCGTTACACCGAGACGCGTTTGGAGAAGATAGCGGAAGAGATGATGGAGGATCTGGAAAAAAATACGGTGGAGTTCAGGGATAATTATGATGGAAGTATGGAAGAACCCGAAGTCATGCCTGCTAAACTCCCAAACCTTTTGCTTAACGGTGCTAGCGGTATAGCTGTGGGTATGTCTACCAATATACCACCTCACAATTTAAACGAGTTGGTGAACGCGATAAAACTACAGATTGATGAACCCGATGTTGAGATGATCGATCTGATGGACGAACTTCCAGGTCCAGATTTTCCCACAGGAGGTATAATCTACGGTTACAACGGTGTCTATAACGCTTATAACGAAGGTAGAGGGAAGATAAAGATAAGAGCGAGAACTAAAATAGAGGATCTAGGAGGAGACAGAAGCAGGATAATAATCACCGAGATCCCATACCAGGTCAACAAAGCTAAACTCGTGGAGGACATAGCAAGATTGGTGAAGGACGATGTGATAACCGAGGTATCAGGGCTAAGAGACGAGTCGGATAGAGACGGAGTCAGGATCGTGGTTGACCTGAAGAGAGGTGTGATACCTGAAGTTGCCTTGAATAAACTCTTCAAACATACGCAGATGGAAGTAACTTTCGGTGTCATCAATCTGGCACTGGTGGACGACGAACCACAGATACTAGACCTTAAGGAAACCCTACAGCACTATATCGATCATAGAGTGGACATGGTTACTCGCAGAACGAAATTCGATTTGGACAAAGCTCAGGAAAGAGCGCACATATTAGAAGGTCTTTTAACGGCTTTAGATAACCTTGACAAAGTGATAAAGATCATCCGCACTTCTGAAGAACAAGACGAAGCGAAAAGAAGATTGACCTCGGAGTTTTTACTTAGCGAAAAGCAGGCAACTTCTATACTAAATATGCGCCTTCGAAGACTCACCGGTTTGGAGAGAGAAAAACTTCAGGACGAGTATGAAGAGAAACAGGAAGAGATAAAGGAGTACAAAGAGATACTGGGTGATAGAGAAAGGATCCTCGAGATAATAAAAGAAGAACTAGATGAACTCGCGGAGAAATACGGTGATGAAAGAAGAACCGAGATAAATAAGGACGCTGTAGAGTTAGAACTAGAGGATCTGATACCTGAAGAGGATCTAGTGATAACTTTGACACGAAAAGGATACATAAAGAGGATACCGGTAGAGACTTACAGAAAACAGAGGAGAGGAGGCGTCGGCTTGATAGGTATGGACACCAAAGAAGAAGATCATGTAGTTGACCTTTTCATCTCAAACTCACATGATTATCTGCTGTTCTTTACAAACAAGGGGAGAGTCTATTGGCTCAAAGCCTACAAACTACCCAAAGGTAGCAGACGCTCTAAAGGAAGACCCATAGTAAACATGTTACCTCGACTCGATCCTGACGAAAAGATAGAAGACCTTATCCCTGTAAGCGAGTTTTCCGAAGACAAATATCTGCTGTTCTCTACCAAAGAGGGGAAGATCAAAAGAACCTCCTTATCGGATTACAGTAATCCAAGGATCACAGGCATCTGGGCCATAAGATTAAGAGAAGGCGACGAATTGGTAGACACGAAACTCTCAGATGGAAGAGGTGAAGTGATGCTAGCCACCAAAAACGGGCAAGCTATACGATTCGAAGAGAACGACGTGAGGCCCACTGGTCGATATACAATGGGCGTTAAAGGAGCCACCCTTAGAGACAACGACGAGGTGGTCAGTATGACCCTAGTGGACCAAGAAGATACTGTTTTGACCCTGACCGAAAAGGGTTACGGCAAACGGTGTGATGTTAAGAATTACAGAAAAACGAACCGAGGAGCCAAGGGAGTCATAACCATGAACATCAGAGAAAGGAACGGTAAAGTTGTCTGTCTTACAAAGGTGGAGGAAGGACAGGAGATCATACTTGTGAGTAAAAAGGGTATGATAATACGTACCCAAGTAGATGATATTAGCAAGCAGGGTAGGAACACCATGGGTGTAAAAGTGATGGAACTCAAGAGAGGAGACCGGCTGAATGCGATGTCAAAAGTTATCAGTGAAGAAGAAGAAAAAGAGATCGTCGAGGATGACACTGAAGAGGAGACAGAAGAACCTAGGGAGGAAAAAGAGATCAACGAAGAGTGAAGAAGGGGAAAAACTCTTATTTGGTCATAGATTGGGATTGAGGGACTAAAATACTATCATGGGCGCGTGGCCTAGCTCGGACATGGCGCTGCCCTTCTAAGGCAGACATCACGGGTTCGAATCCCGTCGCGTCCGCTATATTTTTTATGAAAATTAGTGGGCAAGGTGAGTGCGTTAGCATTCGACGACGTCCGCTATATTTTTTATGAAAATTAGTGGGCAAGGTGAGTGCGTTAGCATTCGACGACGTCCGCTATATTTTTTATGAAAAGAGGGTAGTTAGAATCTCTGACTACAGATGAACGTATCTTAACTCGTGCTCACCCTCGCTCCTCAATTCCACAGCCCCTACGATGTGATGGTGAGGGCAGTGACTCTCTGTTACTTTTTTGATGTGTCTTTTAAGCTCGATTTTTTGCTCATCTTCCAGTTCAAATCTTCCATCGATTATTATGAGAGCTCGTTCCCTATGTGCATAGCCGTCTTTTGACTCCTCCATGTCTTGAATAGAGTCGGTGATGGTGTGATTTATGAATTGTCGAAGTTCATCTCCTGAAACGTTCTCTGCCATACTCATGTAGTAATATCCTATACGATCTTCTATGAGAAGGGGCGCACCTTTATCTCCGAAGGGCATCCAAGTAACTTCGGAGTCTTCGACACGAGCTGCGAAGTAAAAGGAAGGGAGGTTTTCATAGTTCCCTGAGTTCATCTCCTGAACGAATTCAACGAAATACCTTGAAGATGAAAGTTCGTCCAAGTCCTTGGAAAACTCGTCGATATCTATCTCGTATTCTGATCGATCCAAAGCGCTCGGTCTCAATCCATGAGATACCGAGGTGCTTATAGAATCCTTTTTAAAATTATCGAGCAGATGATCTAAAGAATGAACGTCATCAAGATCTTCGACGCCCCACGACCTAGCGTCCATGAAATCCATGTCTATTTGCTCGCTCAGTTCCCCTATCGCCTCCTTGTAGCTCATGTCTCCTTCGCCGAGCTTCTCGGGGAGTTCTTTCAAAAAGGTTCCATCGAAAGAAAGAAAAGCCCTTAGCTCCTTCACCGGCTCGTTATAATCCTCTTCTTCAAACCAACTCAGTGCCTGCTCAGTTAGATCTTCCCCCAAAATGTCCAGACTCAGCGCTATCGAACCTTTGCTGAACGCAGGATACCTGTCTTTCAACTCTTCAACTCTACCCATCTCATCTCGCGCTCTGCAAGCCGCCAAAAACAGTTCTTCCCTCTTGGTAGGGTCGGTCCTTAAAAACTCTTCGAAAAGCCCCGTCTCTCTCAACACATCGCTCTTCTCACCCATACCATATGGAGCCGTTATTTTATCCCTAGTTACCTCTAATTTAGCTAAGATCTCTCCCAGATCTTCGACCGCTCGATAGGTCTGTTCTATCCTCCCAGGAGAATTATGAGATTCGAGGTCATAGTAAAAATATCCACTCGTTCCTGCGCCTGGATCCTTCATGATCTCATCCCCCTCCATGTATCTAGCTCCGGTGGTATGGAACAGAGAGGGAAGAGATATGTATGCCTCGTTTCCTATCAAACTGCCTTTGGATTCTGCCGATTTTTGAAAGGATCTCCACATATCCTCGTTGAGTTCTTTCCCTTCCAATGAGGGTAGCACTCTTGTTGGATAAAGATGATTTTTTTCGCCATGGGCGCCCATGAATACTAGAGAAAAAGGATCTTCCAGCACAAGACGGTACCAACTTTCTGGCAAACGGGTTATCTTGGTTTCAGACGCACCTGCATCTACAACCGCTTCTACAGGGATATTGGCCTTTTCCAAAGTAGATGCAGGACCATACCTACCAGATATGATTTTACTGTACTCCATGACCTCTTCTAAATCGATCATGAAAGGAATCCCATCCTTTTCTATCACCCAACTGTTTTCAGGTAGACCCGTTACCAGATCAAATTCACCTTTAGCTTCGTTATCCATCCTGAAAACACCTATGTACGCCTCTTTATCACTGACTAAAAAAACTTGTTCAGTAGACGTGAAAGAAGGAACATGGGATGAAAAAGACTCGCTATATTTCTGTTCAAGAGCCTGTTCATCTTGCATCCTATTCATCACTATATCTGGTTTCACTCTGATTATAAGATGTTTTTCTTTATATTCCTCCTTGAAAAATTTATCCGTGTCCAGCTCAAATGAAAGCTCCGTATCTTCATGGGTACCTCCTTTTACCTCAACGCTTTCACTGAATAGAATCACAGGATTTTCATCTTCTTCTCTCAGATTTGAGTAATGATTGTATCTTCCCCATTGATTGGGGACGACCCTCCTTCCTCTGCCTTCTTTTAGGACTTCTACGGTAAAAGTTTGTTCATCATCACTCACCCAAATATCCAAGGACAGTTCTACCCTATTTTCCGAGACATTGAAAACGTTCCGTTCAAAAGACGCACCCCGTATCTCGTGGTCAACCAAGGATGACGGTTTGTAATCCCTATCAAGAAGGGGCATAGGTGTCAGAACTTCCATCACTCCACGGTGGTTTCCAGCGCTATAAGTTCGTCGAACCTCCTCTGAAGAATATTTCTCAAAAGTGAACAGCTTACTATCTCCTGTTTTCAACCTTAAGTCCATCTCGGACGTGTTAAATTCAACAAATATATTGGTGCGGTAGTGATCTTTGTACTCTTTTGAAAAGGGGTTTACCCATTCCTTCGTAGAATTTACTTCTCCGAGGTATTCCCTGATAGTGGTTTCTGATCGTTCTTGGATATCTATCAGATCATGCTCACTTTCAAGATGAACTTCAAGTTCCAAAGTGAACGAAGAGCCGTATTCTATCGACCGATTGTTCCATACGGTCAATCCCCCTAGAGGAAGTGCACAAACCGGAAGACTCCTTATCTCACCTCCATTTTCAAAAAGATATCCCGACCTTTTCTGTTTTTCGACGATACTTGCAACGTGCCCTTCCATATCGTTGATCATGTTCTCTAAAAACATCTCTGCCGTTCGGTAAAAACTCGCATCCGCATATCCTTCGTATGCGTTCTCATCAAGATCTTCTTTCAACAGTTCATGGGACTTTTCTCTCAATTCTTCTTTTACTCCTTCTAACTTTTCTATAGAGCGAGTAAAACTGTCTTCGATGAACCAGGTATCTATCTCTGAAAGTTGGTCAGAATGTATATCATCGTCTTCGATGACCAGAGAGTCCATAACGGACTCGATACCAGAAAGATGTTCTGAAAAAGGGTCCCCCCTGCCCAAAAGTATGGACCATAACCTGCTCAAGCTTTCCTCTTCTTCACCATCACGAGGAGATGATAAGTCAAATAAATTTATATTTATGCGCCTAAAAAGATCGTATAGATTTGAGTAATCCAAGGGAAGAAGAAAATCCCTTTTGAGATGCTCGGTGAAATTACCGAGAGTGGCGTGCCCTACGGACTCTTTAGGATCTTCGGGAGGTATAGTTATATCTTCATGCACATAGTAATTTTCTAATGTCCAGTCGAACCTTTCCGTCAACTCGCAGGAAGGGGCTTTCAAAAAATCATCGATCAGACCCAAAACCTCCTTACCACTTTTTTCATCCAACTCATCATCCAAATAACTATACACTTCGTAAGTCCACTCGTTCTTGGTAAAATTTTTCTGTATCTGTATTATGTTCCGTGTATGATCCTCGATATCACTGTTCCATTCGCTTATTTCTCCATCGATATCTCCCTCTAGCTTCTTCAATAAGGAGTAGTTTTCGTCCAACACAGACGTGATGTTGCCCTCTTCACCTTCTTCAAAGAGTTCATTGCTAGAAAGATTTTTTACTACTTCTAGAGTACTATTGAGATCGTCCCACACCTCTCTCCATCCAGGGTGGTCTTCCTTGCCCCCTTCTTTTAAAGTCCGGTTGTAGTTCTTCACCAAATCTTGGATCATCTCGAATTCACTTTCAGCCTTGTCCTCAAAGGTGTCCTTCCTGGTTTCGATCTCGTTACTTATTTTACCTTCGATCACCCTCTGCATATTATAGGTGTTCAGTCTTTTTTCAGTATCGAGCTTCCCCTCAAAGGGTTCGTCAAAACCCCAGTCCGAAAGAAAAAATGTGTAATAGAAAGGAGTAGCGCCTTCAGTAGAAGATGAATCCTGAAATCCTAAAGAGACGGAAAGATTCTTAGCGGTGTGAAGTATTGAGGCTGTGATTTTATCTACACCTTCAGGACCTATCATCTTTTTGTTCTCCATCCAAGGCAGAGGACCAAGATTTTGGATCTCATCTTCAACATATTCTTTTACTTCTAGTTCATCGACTTTAAAACTTTCAAAGATCACATCTACGTTGTTCGAATAGAGACTTATCAAAGTTCGCAAGTAGCTTTTTTCAGCCGATATGTCAGAAGGATGTGTCACGTTCTCAGAAAGGTCTTGGAACTCCCATCTGTTACCTTCACCTAACAACTCACCTTCAAACAACCTTTTCATCATACCGAAAGTAGTGTTAACCCAATCTTCGTTATCATCTATTATACTTAAAAGATCACCTTCTAACGTTCTGTTCAAAAAAGGACCAGGGTAAAACATATCTTTTGATAGCGTACCCCTATCTTGAAATAGCCGGATTATCAACGCTTCAAGATTCACTTTGTTCTCCACACCGTCCCCTAGATATCCCAACAGCGTATCCTGTTCTACTCCAAAACTGTCTGCAGTTCGATCCAGCAGTTCTTCATCATAGGAACGGAACACCCGTGCCTGTTCTAATAGAAGTGCTAATTCAACGATGGCTTGGATCTCGTCTTCGTCGATAAGTTCATGAGCACTAACAGGCCCTATGTCCCGTTCATACCCCAAAAAAATATCTCCCTGATCTTCCCTGGTATCTACATAGTGACTTCCAAACCCTCCAGATACGCCGTCGTACTCCTCTAGCCAATTCGTGTTGAAATGATCTTCAAAAGAGACTTCAAACCAATCACCTTCGACCTCGAATTCACTCAAACCACTGCTATCAAATATCTTTGCATGTAAATAGGCTGAACTCATCAGATCCACAGATTTTCTTATCCTCTCCAACCTGAAGTTTTCCATCCTCTCGGCCATCAGAAAAAAGTTGGTCTCCACCGTCCTACTTATGGTCATCTTTCTGCTGGAAAATGTGTCGGTTATTTCATTCCTTAGATCAACATGGACAGTCCTGCTCACTCTAAAAAATCCGGGTATCTCTTCCCATCTTAACTCTTCGCCTCTCTGCTCCCTGATATACAGTGGGATCATCTCTATGTCTGGACATCCATCAGGTATAGGTCTCAGATGAAAACTTGCTTCGTATCCACCCACCTGAGAGATGCCTTCGTGATTTTCTCGGAAATAGTTTTCAAATATCCGTGTGGTATTAGTTCCTACCTTCGATTGGAGCTCGGCGAGAGTGTAGCCGTCGCCACTCTTGGATACGTCTTCTCTAACTTTTTCCACGGCTTTCAATCCCGATTCCCAGGCCGCACTCTCTAGCTCTCTCTTGATCTTCTCAAATTCTCCATCAACTTCTTTTAGATCAGCGGTGTCCGAGATTTCTCTCTGTGCATCTAGTTGGATCCTAGCAAAAAGGACCCCTGCCAAAAACGACAGTATCAGTAGAACCACACCTACTAACACGAAAACCATAACTGCATTTTCATCCTCCGCAAGGTCGAAAAAGCCTCTCAACTAGAGGGCACCTCCCTGATAAATATGTGGTTCTCATGAGCACTGCCATCATATAATCGTAGTGAAATCAGCTTGAGACCCACATCTCCCGCCCGTAATTCAAGAGATGATTCTCTTCCATCACGCCATTCCATCTCTTCTGGACTCAGATAACCCGTATGGTTCATCATCCCGGGTTCCCATAGGTGAATATTGGTGTTCAAAGGTATGATCTTTTCTGTACCGTCCTGTTTCAACCTCAAATAGCCGGTAGTTATCTCCATGTCATACGGATCCCCATTCACCTCTGGAGAGAGATATATTCCGTCATTTTCCTCGTGAAAAGTCACTCTCTGGCTCATCTCATCCACTCCCGAATTTTGCATATCGGTTATTATCCGAGAAAGTTTTCGACCTCTGCCCTCCAACTCCTGTTCTTCGAGTTCACCTATCTGATAATAAAAAAAGGTAGTTACTGAGGATATCATGATTACTACAACAGCTATGAGGACTATCTTTGACTGCAACCATTGTATCATGTTCATGACGATCTTACTCTGACGAGGTCGGTGAAAGTGAACAACGTTTGTATAATTTACGGTCTATACTCTCAAAAAAGATCTATATCATCTTTTCAACTTTTTACTTCTTATCTTTCCCGTCTTCGTTTTTCAGCCAAACAGTACGCTGTGGGAAAGGTATAGTTACCTTCGCATCTCTGAATTCCTTGTCGATCCTATCCCTTATGACACTAGCGACGTCCCACTGTTTTAGATAATGGTCTACCCAAAACCGAACGTTGAAGTCCAAACTAGAATCGCTGAACTCAGTGAACCGCACCACTGGTTCAAATCCTTCTTCGTGGATTATATCTTCGTGATCTTCGAGAACGTCATACAGTATCTCCTTGACCCGTTCTATGTCAGAACCATACGCTACGCCGACGTTTACCAGCACTCTTATCTTCGAGTCCGGCTTCGCCACGTTGACTATCTTTTGATTAGCTATGGCAGTATTAGGTAAGATTATCATCTCGTGATCCCTTATATTGTACAACCTTGTGCTTCTCATACCCACTTTTTCCACTCTGCAGTACTCTCCGCTCTCAAGGAGTAGAACGTCGCCCATCGCAAAAGGCCTGTCCATGAGAAGATGAATACCACTGAAAAAATTAGAAAGCGTGTCTTGTGCCGCAAATGCAACTACCAGACCAAGAACACCCGCTCCCGCCAGGACCGCGGTGACCTCTATACCTAATATTCTAAATGATATGATCAGACCGATGAGTAGGATGATTATCAAACCGATCTTCTCAAAAACGGGTTTCAAGACTATACCGAACGGTGATTTTTTCCCTCCTCGTCTGACCGCTATCTCATTTAAAACGGCACCTAGTACCTTATAAGAAAGATAGATCCCGATGACCAAAACTGCCAGTGCGTAGAGTTGAAATACGCTCGCCCTTATGTCAAAGGGTATATCCAATCTGAATAAGGAATAAATCATCCCATATAAAAATATCAATATCAGTATAGGGAACCTTATCATCACGATTATCTTTTCATCTAGGTCAGTTTTTGTCTTCCTAGCTAGTGCATGAAGTATGGGGGTTACTACAAAAAAAGAGATCATACCTATGATAAACCATATCAATAAATTCAATAAGAAAGCACCTAAAGGCCCGTCGAAAGGTTCAGGTAGGGGATTCTCATATCCGCCTACTATGGTATTTTCATCTTCTACTGGAGGAAGACCTGTCACCTCGATCCTAGCTCTTCTACTTTCCTGGTACCGAGGTTCTGCCTCATCCAAACGTCTAAAAGTGAAATTCACCTCTCCTTCCTTTACCCTCCTTTCAGGGGCCCTGGGTAATTCAACGGTCAAGGTCACTATCCTGTGACTCTCGTCCTCATGGAGGATAAAGAAGTCGGGAGTGAGCTCCGTATGGCAGGTTTCAAAACCTTCTGTGACCACTTTCACCGCATATGGTTCCGATACGTTAAAGTAAACTGTCCATCTGAAGGTTGTTTTTTCACCCACCTCGACCTCCTTCTCATAATCGTCATCTTCACCGATGAAGGGCGTGATCTCTGTTGGATCCTGGCTAGCGCTCAAAGGAGATATAAAAGTAAAACTGACCAGTAAGACGATCAGTATCACAGGTATCAACCTATTCCGGCTAACCATTGCCTGTAGATGTGGGTACTCTTTAATAAATTTAATCAAATCATCCCTTGCCTACACCTATGTAGGTCACGTTTTCTGAAAGTTCTTCTTCGTCCAAAATTCTTCTTGCATCCACAATAACTTTACGTCTCATGCCGGCGAGATCTTCGCTCTTCAGAGCCTTGAACTCCAACCAATCGTTTTGTATTATGCATGCATCAGCGCCTTCCAAGGCTTCCTCGATACCGTCTGCATAATCTATGCCATCCACAAGCTTTGAAAAGTTTTTCATGCCCATGGGATCGTATACTATAACTTCGGCACCTTCGTCTTTTAGTCCTTCCACCATAGGGAGCGCTCTAGTCATCCTAACATCGTCTGTACCGCCTTTAAAAGTCAACCCCAAAACCGCTACTTTTTTACCTTGAAGATCTTCAAGTTCATCTCTAAGATATTCTACGGTGAGTAGAGGCTGTTCTTGGTTCACTTCAAGAACCGCATCCAATATTTTAGTTTTCAATCCTTCCTTTCTAGCCAAAGATCTCAATGCCCTGACGTCTTTGGGAAAGCAACTTCCACCGAATCCGCAGCCCGCATTGAGAAAATCTCGATTTATACGATGGTCCATCCCGACTCCGTCCATAACATCGTATACGTCTATGCCCATTTTTTCACACAGTCTTGATACCTCGTTAGCAAATGATATCTTCGTAGCTAAAAGAGCGTTCGAAGCGTATTTTATCATCTCTGCGGTCCGCAGATCAGTTAACAGTATCGGCGCTTTAAATGGGAAGTATACTTCTCTTACGAACTCCTGACTTCGTTGGTCTATGCCTCCTATCACGATCCTATCTGGATTCAAGAAATCATCCAAAGCTACGCCCTCTCTCAGGAACTCGGGATTCATGCTCAAACCAAAGTCTTCGCCTACTTTTTTTCCGCTCTTCTCTAGGGTAGGGAGTACCTTTCCGTCGGTGGTTCCGGGTGTGACGGTACTTTTCACACATACGACGTGATACTCCTTTTTTTTCTTCAGAGCTCCTGCTACCTCTTCAGAGACTTTTTCTACCGCAGATGTATCCACACTTCCATCTTCCTTGGATGGCGTACCCACACATATGAATGTGATCTCGGTGTCACGTATAGCTTCCTCTGTTTTCATCGTCGCAGACAATTTACTGTCCGAAACCACTTTTTCCAACAGTTTCTTCAGGTCTTTCTCGTATATCGGCGGTTCAGCCTGATTGATCATATCCACTTTGTAGCCGTCTTTATCCACGCAGACCACTTCGTGTCCGTGCTTGGCGAAACCAACGCCTGTTACAAGACCCACATATCCCGTGCCGATTATACTTACTTTCATGGATGTTGATTTAAGAGGATGTTCTTATTTTTTACGCTCGTGATTTTTAAAAAAGCTATCTATGCATCAGCATGATGCCAAAAACCACAATAAAGTTAAATAATCACTGTGTGATTTAGTGTTGCGTGAGATGATGACAGGGATAGAGAACTTGGTAGAAAAAGCAAAGGAATATAAGGAAAAAGGGCTTTCTGAAAAGGATATAGCTAACGAACTCAATATTTCACCCGATACCGTAACTTGGCTTTTAACCCGCGACATCAAACATGAAAAACCTCCCACCGACGTTAAGATAGGCTGGAGGTCTATAGGAGTCTACGGAGGAAGGATCGGTCTCCTTTCCGCTCTCTTTTCGGATGTCATAATAGAGGAAATGGAAAGGATGGATACGGAGTTAGATACCGTAGTAGGCCTAGCCATAAACGGCCTACCTTTTGCGGTCATGGTCTCGGATCAACTGGGAAAAGAATTAGCGGTTTATAGGCCGCCAGGAGAAGAGAACAAAGATGTAGGAGGATCTCTTGCCTCGAATTATGCTGATATAAGTAATAAAAAAGTCGTCATAGTTGATGATGTGATAAACACAGGTGAAACCATCAGAGGAGCGGTAAATGATCTCGAAGAGAAAGGCGCCGAGGTCTTGCTTTGTATGGTCACGGTCAACAAAGGTGGACAGGACGACGTTTTGGGTGTTCCTCTTCGCGCACTTGTGAGAGCTCAGATAATAAGTTGAAGGTTATCAAGATGCATTGGGCCGACGTCGAAGCGGAAAATATCAAGGCAAGGACTCCTCATGTAGCTACAGGGGTTGCACCTTCGGGACCTATCCACCTTGGTGGTTTAAGAGAATTGTTGACCGGAGAAGCGATAATAAGGGCTGCGGGACATGGAAAACTCTTTTTGATCGTGGATTCCATAGATCCTCTCCGAAAATTGTATCCATTTCTTGACGAGTCATATGAGGAATACATAGGAAAACCTTTGAGCGATATCCCTTGCCCGTGTAGAGATCATGCGGACTACACTGAGCATTACATGGAACGATTTTTAGATACTTTACAAGAATTAAAAGTTGATCTGAGTATAAAATATGCACACGAGATGTACGCTGAGGGAAGATACAAAGAAGCCACCAGGAAGATACTTGATAACAGAGAAAAAGTATCAGATATCATAGAAAAACACACTGGAAGAGAATTGAAAGACGATTGGTACCCTTATAATCCGATCTGCTCCGGATGTGGTAAGATAGGAAGAGCAAAAGTGACTGGGTTCCAAGATCCTTACGTATTGTACATATGTGATTGTGGTCACGAAGGTAAAGCCGATATAGGTACTGATGACGGTAAACTACCGTGGAGATGTGACTGGCCAGCCAGGTGGAGTATACTAGGTGTGGACTGTGAGCCCTTCGGAAAAGATCACGCCGCTTCAGGTGGTTCTTGGGATACGGGGAAAGAGATAATAGAAGATATTTTGGAAACCGACGCCCCACACCCCGTGGTGTACGAATGGATACACTTGAAAGGTCAGGGACCTATGTCTTCATCCTCAGGTGTAGCCATAACAGCAGAAGATATGATCGATATGGTAGGCCCTGAAGTAGTAAGATTTTTGATACTTAAAAGTAAACCGAATACCCAGATCGACTTCGATCCTGGTCTAGGCATATTGGATCTGATGGATGAATACGATGATCACGAGAAAGATTATTTTGAAGATGGTGATGAAGATAAGGCTCGAACCTACGAATTATCGCAAGTCGATAGCGTGCCGGAAAAAAAGCCCCAGAGGATCCCATACCGCCATCTGGTAAATTTGGTACAGATCTATGACGACAACGAAAGGATCTGGAAAGTGGCTAAAGATACGGGGCAGATAGATGAAGACGACGAAAAGGATTTTCATAGATTCGAAAAGCGAGCGGAAAACGTCAAATTCTGGTTAGAAAAATTTGCCCCCGCCATGGTGAAGTTCTCACTGAAAGAGGAACTTCCCGATGTGAAACTCCAAGAAGATGAAAAAGATTTTCTGCGGTCCTATTCGGAAAGTTTGGAAGAGATCAGATGGAGCGCTGAAGAACTGCATCGATCGGTGCACGATTGTGCCGAGAAAATCGGACTCAACAAAGGAAAGGCTTTCCGTACTTTCTACAAGATCCTCTTAGGAGAAAATAAAGGGCCTAGGCTCGGAAGATTTTTGAGTCAATTGGATGAAAATTTTGTCAAAGAAAGGATAAGCGAGGTTATAGAAAACTAATATCAATGGTTGGATCGATCATGGCTGACATAGAGAAGATGAAAAAAGAAAGGGATTTCGAAGGATTGGTCGATCTTATCAAAGAGGATGACGAGAAGGAAAAAGCTGTAAGAGCGTTGAGAACTATAATAGAACAGGATGCAGACGACATACCCATCGAACCTTTGACCGAGCTCTTGAAAGAAGATCTTTACGTAGCGTATTTTGGCATGATGATCATAGAGAGGCTGGCTACGAAAGGTAGAGACGTCTCGCGATGTATAGACGCTCTGAACGAACTGGTGGACGACCTTGTAAAGGAGGTTAGAAAGAAAGCTCTAGATACTCTAAGCGTATTAGCGGAGAGAGGATTTTGTTCATCTTCATCCATAGAATATATCAATCGAAGGTTGGAGGACGAAGTGTATGACGATGTGCGTTTGGACGCTATCTGGACATTGTATTTATTAGCGAAAGAAGGTGTTGGGAAGAGATCATCCATCGATCCCGTAAACGATCTAGTGAGAGACGAAGACCAGGAGATCAGGTCATGCGCTATCCTAACACTAGCTGAATTGGGCGAAAACAATATTTATGATGGATCTTCTATAAAAGTACTGAACAAAGCTTTAAAGGATCGTTCCCAGGAAGTCAGGAGTCACGCCACCTTTGCCCTTGGCATCCTAGCTTCTAAAAAGGTCTACGACCCGTCTTCTCTCAAACCATTGATAAAACTCCTAGAAGAAAAGGATTCTGAAGCACGCTATAATGCTTTGTTCGCACTGGGCATCCTGGCAGAAAAGGGTCTCGGTAGTGAAGCTTCTATACCTGTGCTGCACGAGTTATTAGATGATTCAAAAGAAGGTGTCCGGAAAAATGCCGCCCTGACTTTGAACGAACTGGCGATAACCGGTATCTTCAAAGAAAAATCCATAGAAAAATTAAAACCACTTCTAGAAGATGACGATGACGATATACAAGAAGCGGCTTCCCGCACTATCTTGATAATCAAATCTGATCTGTTAGATCAGGAAAGAAAACACGGTAGTGGAAGTTGACGGTTAGCGATTTTCACTGTAGGTTTATTATGGCCTCTGCAGGTTCACCATCGGCCTCTTCTAAAGCCTTCTTCGCTTCCTCTTTAGAAACGCCCGCGGTATTGGATACCAATTCTATATCCTCTTCGGGTATGAGGACCTCCCCTTCGAGAGCCTCTTCTCTTGGATCACCTATCACCTGGTACATATGCTGACCTTGTACTTTCATCTCTATCACCTGAGGAGCGTCGAAAACCAATTTCTTTTCAGATGTTTCTATTATCACTTTTTTGGCGTCCAACTCGTCACTATCCAAACCCATCTTCTTCATCATACGTTTCATCTGTCTTGGATTTCCACCGGGCATCATTTTTCTCAACCTGACTGGACATGGAACGGTGATTATAAAATGATTTCGGAAGATCCAATGTGTGATTCAAAAAAGATATATTTGAGAGATTCATTGTAGATTGGGTAATTGTATGTTGATCAAGGGACCTGCTTCTACCGAACTATGCGACAAGATAGCCGATGAGACCGACGAGGAGATGGTTGGAGTTCGATCGAAAGTATTTCCTGACGGAGAAGTTTACATCAAATTAGAAGGAGATGTAGAAGGTGAAAGATGTACCGTAGTACAAACAACATATCCAAATCAGCATCTTTTAGAACTCTATATGATACAGGATGCTTTGAAAGAGAACGGAGCAAAGATCATAGATGTAGTGGTACCCTACTACTCGTATGCAAGACAGGATCAATCATTTGAGAAAGGAGAACCTATAAGTGCTAGGGCCTTCGCAAAAAGGATCGAACTACAAGCGGATAATTTTTACAGCATAGATCTACACTCCGAAAAGATAATAGATTTTTTCAGTATAAGTGCTGAAAATATCTCCGCTATGCCAGTATTGGCTAATTATTCTAAAACAAAGGAACCTGATTATTTGATCTCACCCGATGAAGGCGGTATAGAACGGGTGAAAAAAGCCGCTGACGAGATAGGCCTAGAATGGGATCACCTGGAAAAAAAGAGGATAGACGCTAAAACAGTTAACATCCAACCTAAGAGCATCGACGTGAAAGGAAAATCGGTGGTCATACTAGATGACATAATATCCACTGGAGGTACCATGAAAGAGGCCGCTAAACAGTTGAAAGAAGAAGGCGCAGATGAAGTTCATGCGGGCTGCACTCACGGTCTCTTCGCAGAGAACGCTTTAGAAAAATTGGAAGAAGTCTGTGACTCCGTGTTCTGTACCGATACCATCGAGCAGAAAAGTAGTGAAGTATCCGTCGCTCCTTTGATCGCAGATATGATCAGATAGGTATTTTAATCACGGTACGGGATCTTTAAAAAATCCGCTACCTCTCTTATACCTTCGCCGTCTTTCGCGTTGGTTTTTATAAGGGTCCCGTGTGGATTGACTTCTTTGTGATCTCTCTCTATGATATCCAGATCCACACCCATGGCTTCGGCCAGATCTATTTTGTTCAATATCGTAAGGTCAGACCGTGAAAAGATCAAAGGGTGCTTCCTGACCATATCGTCTCCTTCAGTTACTGAGATAACCACCACATCTCTTTCAGTCCCAAGAGGAAAATCCACGGGGCAAACGAGATTACCCACGTTCTCGATGAAGAGTATGTCTATTTTTTCCAGATCTATCTCTTCGTCCTCCAAAGCGTGGCTGACATAGTGAGCATCGAGATGGCAGTCCTTCCCTGTGTTTATTGATACGGAAAGCATGCCTTTCTTTTTAAAACGCCGGCTGTCATCTTCTCCGGTCAAGTCTCCAGCGATCGCACCTACTTCTTTTTCCTCTATTCCTTCTTTGAGTCTTTCGACTAGAGAGGTCTTGCCAGAACCTATAGCCCCCAATATATTGAAGGCTCTAACACCCTTCCTTTCAAAAAGCTCTCTGTTTTCTTGGGCGATCTTATCATTTTCCTCAAGGATGTGTTTCTCCATATCGACTTCAGTTATTTTATGCATGGGATCGTGTAAATGAAAAGCACGGGGATTATAAAGTTTGTTCTCGATGGAAAAAATCTTCTATGTTTTTACACACGTTTTCAACCAACCGTAGGTCTTCTAGATACTTATTGAAATGTATAGCTCTTTCATCTAAGATCACAGAGACCCCAAGGTCTTCTTCACTCCTTATCAACCGCCCCGTAGCCTGCAGAACTTTTCTCACCGCCGGCGCTTTTACCGTATACTCCCAGCCCTTGTTGAATTTCATGTCGTAATAATATTTCAGACCCTTTTGTCTAGCCGTGGGTTTCGGAAAGGGTATACCCACCACCACGGCCACTTCTAACTCTTCGCCTGGAAAATCCATCCCTTCACTGACCCTGCCGCCTATCACTGAAAATAAAACACCTCCTTCTTGTTTGAACTCGTTGACCGTGCTCATGAGCGCCGGTTGATCCATCCCTTTTCTCTCAAAAAACAATTTTTTCCGCGCTGATCGCAAATCATGGGTTATGTTCTCCATCAGGCCATAACTGGGAAAAAAAACCACTATGTTCCTATCTATGTTATCTATGATCTTAGTTAACTCTTCCTGCAGCTTGACTATCATCTCTTCGCTACGCTGCAGTTCTTCGTATCTAGTGGTTACTCCCTCCATATAAAAGAGGGCTTTATTATCACTGGAGAACGGACTTGGATATATCGCCGTATTAGTATCGGAAGGCAACCCGATGGAATCTATGTACTCTTCTAACGGTTCAAGTGTCGCCGACTGATGTATACTTGAATGACAATTGTTCAATACCATGGTGACGTTGCTTGGATCCAAACAAAAAGCCTCGAGGCTGGGATTATCCCCACCGTTCACCAATTTTATGTAATCCTGCCTTTTGATAGAAAACCAGGATGTTAAAAAAGATGCAAAGGAATTTATGTAAGATCGTGGTAGTTTCTTCTCCTCTCTCCTGCTCTCCTGGACTATCTCTCCTTGGATCTTCAGGTCTTTTATTACTCCTTTGAGTTGATTCGTATTCATACTCAACGAATGTAAAAGTTCGGTCTTCAATTCACTCGGCGGTATGAGACCGTCCTCTTCTATTACAAATTCATCCACTATATCGAGCATTATAGCTTGGAAGAGTTCACAAAGTCCGGAGATAGGCTCATCGTTCTGTAAAACAGGGTCCCCAAACTCTTTGCTCTCGCCGATAGCTCTTTCCAGCGTGACTTTAGTTATCTCCGAAGTAGAAAGCTCACGCGCGTAGTCCGGGAGGTTATGGGCTTCATCCACAACTACTATCAAGTCTGAAATTTCGACGTTCATCCATTCCAAAAGCTGCCTCCTTATGAACGGTACAAAAAAGTAGATATAAGGCGCGGTGACCACCACTGCATCCGGGATCAATGCTTTGGTCAACTCATAAGGGCATATCTCTTTTTCTTTACAGTGTTCTAAACTCTCGTCCACCGTAGGAACATTTTGTTTGAACCACATCCGTAACTCATCGAGTTCGCACTGAAGAAGACCCCCATAGTACGGACAGGAACTCGGTTCTTTATCTTCGTTGAGAGCTGTCCTGACCTCCTTCTTTCGATCGCTACAGTACTTCGACAGCTCTTCAGCATTCCCATCTTTAAGTTCTTCGTCGTCCTGAGCTAGAAGGCAAGTGTTGTTCCTTCCCTGCAGGCCTAAACCATGATGGCCTCCTATCTCTCTCAGTTCTAACAAAACTTGACGCTGCTGACTGTTGGTTCTGGTTAGATAAAGTATTTTTTTGCCTCCTTCTTCGGCGTACTCTAAAACTGCAGTAAGGGTACATATCGTTTTACCAGAGCCTGTTGCAGCCTGATAGACGAAGGACTCTCCCTCTTTTAGAGAGACCTGTATCTCATCCATTATCTCTCCCTGATTTTTACGTTCCTCATAGGGAAATGATCCGTGCATCTAAAGGAGGGATGAGTTCCTGCTTCAAAAAATCTACGGTTAGAATGGAAATAGTAGTGCAAGAAAAATAAGGCAAATTTTATCTAGTGGGAATTACATACCTATTAAGAGGGAAAATATGACCGAAGGTAAATTCACCAAGTTGAGAAGATTTAATGGGCTCATGGCTATCTTACATTTTGTCCAGGGAATTTTGATGCTATATCTGAGTAATGATTTTGCGATCTCTGTGACCAATTCTTATATGAAAGGGCCTCCGGGAACTGAAGAGATGGGTACTAATACATTGTTCGATCTACGACTTGGGCCGGCCGTAGCCGCATTCTTGTTCATGTCCGCCATCGCTCATTTCATTGTATCTACTTTTGCTTTCAACTGGTACAAAGAAAATCTAAAAAACCATATCAACAAAGCCAGATGGGTGGAGTACTCTTTCAGCAGTTCGTTGATGATCGTCATCATCGCCATGCTGGTAGGTATCACAGATATAGGATTTTTGATAGTATTGGGTCTTGTCAACGCATCCATGATACTTTTTGGATGGTTGATGGAGTCTTACAACCAGCATACAAAAAAAGTTCAGTGGTCCCCATTCATCTTCGGATGTATTGCAGGGATAGCTCCTTGGATCGCGATAGCGATCCGTTTACTCACCGCTGCAGCGGAATCGCCAGTTGGCGTTCCAAACTTCGTGATTGGGATATTCGTGTCCATCGCTGTATTTTTCAACATATTTGCACTTAACCAGGTGCTACAGTACAAAAAAGTGGGTCCGTGGAGTGATTACTTGTACGGTGAAAGGATGTACATCATATTGAGCTTAGTAGCTAAGTCGGCACTAGCATGGCAAGTTTTTTCGGGAACACTCGTGCCGTCATAGACAAAAAATAATGTCGGGGACGGGGTTTGAACCCGCGACCTCTAGATTTCTCAGGTCAGCCCTTGCGGAAAAGCAATTCTTTCCCCTATGAGTCTAGCGCTCCGCCAGGCTGAGCTACCCCGACAAAAAACTTGTGTGATGTTATTCAGTCGTGCAGAGCTTTGTAGATAGTTTCCGAGACCGCTTTGCCTATACCCTCTACTTCAGTGAGTTCTTCCTTAGACGCGTCCGTCAACTGCTGGATGGTGTGATAACCACCTTCATAAAGTTTTTCTGCGGTAGTTGGACCAACGCCCTTTATATCTTTGAACTGCTCGATCACTTCTGGTTTGCTGGGTACCTTTGCCTCTTCCTCTTCTTCCTCTTTCTCTTCTCTCTCTTCTTTCTCTTCTTCTTCCTCTTCCTTTTCTTCCTCTAATTCTTCCTCGGTTATGACCTTCATCTCGATCTCTTCATCTTTTGGAACGGATAATACTTCTGACTTCTTGATCTCAACTTGTTTTAGAGGATAGATGGATTTGCATTCATTAGCTAGTTTTTTTGGTAATTCGCCGAACAATATCTTTTGGGCTAGCTCCCCGAGGCGTGAATTTTCGGCCATATCGCTTATCACCTGGTGCTGCTTTTTTCTCAGCGATCTTTTGACGGAGGAACTCACCCTTTTATTTGTTATGGAGAGCGGTTTCAACCTTACCTTGTAGCCCTCTTTTGTCCTTACTGTAAAGACCGCTTCAAGTTTAGATTGTCTTCTCCTGGTGAGTCTTCTGATATAGTCAGAAGTCATATTGTGGCCTACGAATCGGGTCTTACATTCTCCGCCTCTCACACCGTTGATCTTTAATTTAACTTTTATATGAGTTCTCGAAAAGTCTCCTGTCAAGTCCTGGAGGCTTATCTCCGATACTCGACCTAGTAATGACTCCGGGTCCGAAGCAACTGTTTCACCTACAACTGCCTCATCGAATATATCTGGTGCGACTATTCGATACCAACTCTTGCTTTTCCACTTATCTTTTACACGTCTGCCAGCACGCCTGGATTTTTTAGCCATAGTATATCGAGTCCTTTGGTTAGCGGAATTTTACAGATGATATATCTACTTTTTGGTCGAGTGGATGTATTATCACAACAGTTTGAAACCTTTTGGCATCTTTCCAAGGTGATCTTTGAACTTTGAAGGCCAATCTTCAGGATCCAATCCTTTTTGTGCCAAAAAGGCCGTCGCCCATCTTTCTATTCCTATACCAGTGCATCCAGAGAGCAGCTTCTTTGTCTGACTCTTTATATTGAAAGTCTTGGTGTACTTCCCGAAGATAGATAGATTTCCGAACTCCAGCCACTCGCTCTCTTCTCGAGAGCCTTTGTAGGGGAGGTAGGCCTCAAAATCTATGGTTCCTAAATCGACATCTTCTTCTTCGGCCCCTGTTCCTGACTGCTGTAGATAAAAAGGCTCGACTTCAGCCATCCTCCACTCTATATCCATCACTTCGTCGAAAACATAGGTGTATTTTCGAATTAGATCCTCTTTCAATTCCATCAATTGATCCTTGGTTCCTATATATACCGGTTCGATCCGATGGAACTCATCAACCCTTTCGATACCATGTCTTCCACCCGATTCATATCTGGTACTGGGAACGGTTTTTTCGTACAATAGGATAGGTAAACTTTCATCGCTTATGGTTTCGTTCCTCAAAGACCAGTAGATCAACGGGCACTGTGCGTAACACAGTCCCGCCTTCGGAGTTTTTGTCATCTCATCTAATCTTTCTCTGGGAACTTCCCGGGTTATCTTTATCTCATCTATGATTTCTTCCCATGCTTTAGGATTTCTAGTAACAGGTTCTGAAACATAATATGCTTCGTTAGGGATCCCCTCCATGTGACCCGTGTCGATCCATACATCGAAGGGGACCATCATAGATTCGATGACTTCTTGAAAACCGAGTGGCTTTAAGACTTCTTCAACTGCGATCTTCTCCAAAGTTTTCAATATCTTCGTGGCCTGAGGCCTGTAAAACCATTTTCCCTTGGTGGGTCCTCTCTTGATCCAACCTCGAGCTGCCATTTCTTCAGTTGGATCCCGGTCCCAAACGATATCTTTTTCTCCGGACTCATAAACTAGTTCCCATTTCTCCTCCTTTCCTTCATAATATTGAGCTTCTATCTTCTCTTTGACCCTGCTGATGATCCTATCGACATAATTTTTTGACAGCTGTTCTTCTACAAGACCGGAGATATTGAGTTTGCATCTCTTTCCCCGGATATCGATCTCGTCGACATACGGTAAGTTTATCTCTTCTTTAGCCGCCATGTCTAGTTCGAAATCGACTATGTACTCATCCACCTCGATCTCTCTAACCCCTACATGAAATCGTGGTCCCATCTCCTCATTAAATCTCTTTTTTAATCTCAAAAGGGCATCGTGAGCTCTTACAAATCTATCAGATCTTATGTGAAGGTTTATCTTTTTTCCCTCTACAGAATGATCACATACCCTGGCACCGCCCTGGACATCGTCAGGAACGCCTCTTTTCAGGATGTCTTCGTTGGACTTAACGATGATCTCTTTGATCTGTTCTTCCGCCTTATTCACTTCATCACTGAATGTCAGCGTGGCTTTCAAGTTCAATTCCATGGTCATCTCACGGACATCTACAAAGAACTATAAATATTTTGGAGTCGGGCATTTTATTTTTCTGGGAAACATTTAATACACAGATATTCGATGTAGTTCTCAGGTAGAATCAAATGGAGAATACAAAGAGATTCGAAAGGCATGAGGTTTCAGTACGGGATGTGATGACGAAGAGTCCAGTGATGATCAGGGAGCAAGATAGCGTTAAAAAAGCGGCGGACCTTATGAAAGATTCGGATATCGGCAGCTTGGTGGTGATGGATGAAGACGATGAACTCACAGGAATAGTCACCGAGATGGATATCGTCAAAAAGGTGGTGGCCGAAAATATATCATCTGATGAAGTGACTGTAAAAGATATAATGTCCTCTCCTGTACACACTATCGAGGGAAAAAAATACATACTAGACGCCGCAGAATCTATGGCAGAAAAAAATATCAGGAGATTGCCCGTGATGGAGAAGGGTAAGATGATAGGCTTGATAACCGAAAATGAAATCCTAGAAATATCTCCAACGCTCATAGACATCACGAGAGAATACGACAGGATCAGCAGAAAGGGAGAGATGAACGAGTACGGAGAACATGTAGAAAAAGAAACTTCGGGATACTGTGAAAGCTGTGGAGTCTATTCAGACCGATTAACATCTGAAAATAGTCAACTACTTTGCCCCGAATGTTACAGATAAAACAGTTATGGTTTGTAACTTCATGTTCGACCAACCTCAAAGTTAAATAGATGGCTTGTATTAGGGGAAAAAGAATGAAGTTTGTAAAGTTATCCCAAGAAGATATCGAAAACATCTCCCACTTCTATCAAAATATGATCGGAGATGCTAGGGAGATATTGCTCTACATCTGGGGTAAAGCCGTGGGCGATAAAATGAGTGAGCTCATAGAGGAAGGGGAAGAAGATTCACTAAAAAGAGCGAAAAACCTTATGGAAGGAAGGGGATGGGTCGAGGAGATCGAATTGGAAGAGGATCTGGTTACAGCAAAAGGTAGCATAGAAGTCGATAAAACCTTAGAAATGCCTTCATGCAATCTGCTGAGGGGGATGATCTGTGGACTCTATGAAGGGGTGAGAGGAGGATTGATCGAAGTCAAAGAAGTAAAATGCCAAAGTTTAGATCATGAGCATTGTGAATTTGAAATAAAAGAAAAGAAATTTGAGTGATAATATGGCAGATGAATTTGGAGAACTACTTAACAACCTGAAAAGAAAAGGGGTTTACGGCTCTGCATTGATAGACAGGGAAGGAAGCATCATAAAATCGAATCTCCCCCATGAAGTGCACCAAGAAACTTTTGGAATAATGTGTGCAACGGTTATCGGTGCGGCGAACAGTGCAAATTCAGAGCTAGATCGAGGTAGAATTAGAAGGATAATCGTAGATTCAAGAGAGGGAAAGATAATAATAAACAGTACTGAAAAGAACGTTATCCTAGCAGTGGTCGTAGATTCTTCGGAGAAATTAGGTTTGTTATTCGAAGAGATAAACAAAACCATCAACACTCTAAGAGAACAGGTGTAAGTGAGCCTTTTTGGTCAATCTGTTAAGTACTCTATAATCAATTCTAAGGCTTTTTCCGATGTCTGTTTTTTTACTTCTTTTCGGTCACCACTGAAGTGAAACGACCTGTTTTTTGTTTCCGTCTCTGTGGAAAGTGCGATGTGAACCGTTCCAATTGGTTTTTCTTCGCTACCACCACCGGGACCCGCGATACCGGTTACGGCTAAGCCTATATGCGTACCTTGACTTGTTTTTATACCCTCGGCCATCTGCTCAGCGACTTCTGCGCTAACGGCACCTTTTTCTTTTATGATATCCTGGTCTACTCCTAACAGGTTCACCTTGGCTTCGTTACTGTATGTGACTATTCCGGCCACAAAATAACCAGAAGATCCCGGGACGTCGGTCAATCTGTCGGATATCAGTCCACCTGTACATGATTCCGCCGCAGCTATGGTTTTTCCTTTTTTTGTTAACAGATGGGCAACATTTTTTTCAGTTTCAGACTTTGTTTCTATGATGGGTCTCATCCTTTCCTTCATATTTATCTCCTCAAGATACTCGGCCACTTCGCATGGGACCAAATCTTTCCAATGGTCTCCGTTTCTCATCCTCCTCCTGATCTCCGTTCCTGAGTACTCTTCTCTATGAACCTCTTCTATCTCTTCGGTCTCGTATCCGATACCGCTAAATAATTTTAAAACGGTATGGGAGTTACCGTATACTCTTTGAAAATCCGGTAAAATAGCTTCTATGTAGTAAGGCCAAGCAGGATGGCACTCTAGATCGGGAACGGGATATATCTCAATATTTTCTAGCCCACGATGATCTATTACTCTATTGATCATGGTTATCCTTTCCCCACCTGAAAGAGGGTCTTCTTTTTTTCTCTGCTTCTGAGCACTTCCTATTCCGATGACCAAACTATCTGACTTTTTAAGTATTTCTTCGACCGCGGAAAGATGGCCTTTATGAAATGGCTGAAATCTGCCGATGAACAAACTTTTCATAGCATTTGAGTAGAGATAGATTGATATTATAAACGTTGCCCTTTAGTTTTATTTTGTGTTAAGAATAGATAACTATATATACTTCCGTGTGTATCTCTTATAATAGGGCCAAGTTCTCCAACGAGCGGCAGTAAGGCTTAGAGAGGGAAAAAAGATAGTCCATCGGTTTCACAACTTGAACTAGAGCAACCTAGCTCGAAGATTCTGAGTACCCGTGATATCATGGCATCTGGTCCTAAACAAAGAAGAGGTGATATGATGAAAATATTTGACGAGAAAAAGATAGGAGATAAAGTTGATGCAGAGATAAAAGAAGTCAGTAGAAAATTTCTAGAAGGACCGAACATTTACGCTCTGTTCCCGGTGATGGAGGTTCATGTAGATCTGGGAGATTGGGTGGAAACACCGTCTAACAAAGACTTCGCTGATAAGATATCACGTCTTTTACCTGAGTTGAAGACCCATTCATGTTCTAGAGGCTATGAAGGAGGTTTCGTCGAAAGACTGGAAGAGGGAACTTACCCTGCACATATAATTGAACACACGGCGCTCTCCATACAGAACAGCGTGGGTTCCGAAGTGAGCTTCGGTAAAAGCAGGAGAGGATACGGAAACATTTACAAGATAATAATGGACTACGAGTACCCTTCTTTAGCGTCTTTTGCATTGGAAGAGGCAATAAAGATAGTAAACAAGCTATTGTCTGGAGAGGAGGAGCTGAAAAGTTTCGTGGATAACACACTCAAAGAAGCAGAAGAGACTTTCTTGAAAGAAAAGATAGGTCCCAGCACATGGGCTATTTTGAAGGCCGCTAAAAAGAAAGACATACCTTACAAACGGATCCATGAAGAATACAGCCTCTTCGCCCTCGGATGGGGGAAAAATAAAAAGATGATATGGGGACCCGAAACCTCAGAGACCTCTTTAGTCGGTTCCGAGATCAGTCAGAAAAAAGACATCTGTAAAGATATCCTTTATGATTTAGGGATACCCGTTCCCCGGGGCGAAGTCGCTAATTCGTTAAAAGAAGCACTAGAGATAGCTGAAAATATAGGATATCCCGTGGTGATCAAACCTGTTATGGGCCATCACGGCAACGGTGTGTTCGTCAATCTAAAAAACCCAGACGAACTCAACGAAGCTTATTCGCTCTCCGAAAAGTATTCTTCTAATCTATTAGTAGAAAAGTATCTAGAGGGCGACGATTACAGAGCATTGTTAGTTGATCATAAAGTAGTAGCTGTAGCAAAAAGGATCCCCGCACACGTAGTAGGCGATGGTTCGTCAAAGATAAAAGAGTTAGTAGAACTCACAAACAGGGACCCGAAAAGAGGTGACGACCACGATTCTGTTCTGACTAAGATATCATTAGATGACGAAGCAAGGATAAACTTAGAAAGACAAAATCTAGATCTGGACTCCATACCTAAGGAAGGACAAAAAATATGGTTGCGAGATACCGCTAACATAAGCACAGGCGGAACCGCTGAGGATCACACTGATACCATACATCCTTCTTTAAAAAAGATACTAGAGAGGACTAGTAAGATCATCGGTCTTGATCTCATGGGGATCGATATGATCGTAGACGATGTCTCTCTACCAGTAGAGGAAATTAACTGGGGGATAATAGAAGTGAACTCAAGTCCGGGTCTGAGGATGCATATAGCCCCTTCGATAGGTATGTCTAGGCCCGTGGGAGAAAAGATAATCGAGCATCTGTATCCTTCAGGGGAAGGACGTATCCCTCTCGTGGCCATAACGGGTACCAACGGGAAAACCACCACATCCAGATTGTTAGAATGGTTAGCTAAAAATCAAGGTCATCATACAGGAATAGCTGTTACTGGTGGTATATGGTCTAACGGCTCAAAAGTGGCGGACGGTGACACTACAGGACCATGGAGTGCCAATGTGGTTTTACAGGATCCAGATGTAGACTACGCCGTACTTGAAACCGCACGTGGAGGTATCCTAAAAAGAGGTCTAGGATTCGACAAATGTGATGTAGGCGTGGTATTGAATATAAGAGAAGACCACATAGGATCAGACGGAGTGGATTGCCTCGATGATATTTTCGAAGTGAAATCGATACTGCTGGAAGTGACCAAAAAAGATGGTTTCTGTGTGATCAACGGGAACGACGATTATGCTGAAAGATTAACGGATAAGGCAAATGGAACAGTGATATTTTTCGGAGTTGAGAAAAACAAGATCATCGAAAAACATATCGCAAAGGGAGGAGAAGCTTTTGTTCAAGAGGATAATGAGCTGGTAGCCTACATCAAAGGTCAGCGAAAAACGATAGCCGATGTCAAAGATCTACCTTATCTTTTAGGCGGTGTCAAGATGCTGGTAGAAAATTCGTTAGCAGCAATGGCAGCAGCTTACGCAAGTGGACTGAAAGTAGATATGTTCAAAAATGCACTTATGAAATTCGATACCACTGAGAAAAACACACCGGGTAGGTTCAACGTATTCGAAGTAGAAGACAGGAACGTGGTATTGGATTACGCCCATAATCCAGATGGGTTAAAAAACCTAGGTGACTTTACCGATCGCCTCGCCGATGAAAATGATAAGATATTAGTCTATACGGGTATAGGGGACCGCAGCGATGATAGTATCATAATGAATGGAAAAGTGGCCGCCGAGGTGTTCGATAAAGTGATATTCACCGAAAGAAAACATCTGAGAAGAGGGAGAGATTCCGGGGAGATCCTGTCCCTGCTCTGCAAGGGAAGTAGATCCGCTGGAAAGGAGCCCATGAGAGTAGAAGATGCAAAAAGTGCCGTGACATTCGCCTTGAATCATAGTAAAAAAGGAGACGTTATTACATGTGCAAATCTGGACTTCACCTCGGATCAATTAGACCCTATATTAACAGGTGATGGAGATATACATGCCTTGAAAGAATATGAAAATAAGGAAAGTCTCGGAAACCTGGTAGTTTGATCTCAATGGTGGTTTTCAGGGAACCAAGGTTTTCTCTCAGCAAGGTCGAAAGCACATCCATCAGATAAAATGTGTACCGTGATCCCTTCAGCGTGAAGGGGTTCATCGGCTTTGATCTCAGATACGTTAGTATGCGTAATATTTTTACCGTCGATCACTACTATGTTCCTGCTTCCTATCACTCTGAATTCTTTTTTTTCGATGTCCCAAACGGAGGCGGTATCTTCTCCAAGACCGACACCTAAACTCACCGGATTTTCTACGACCACGTGTACAAGTCTGGGAAACCTACCCCTAACAGTAAAATGCGTATCCAACACCACATTCGGAATAAAATTTAGACCGCGGGTCAATTCTACTACACCTGTCATCAATGCGTTTTCGCTCTCTCCGAATGATATCATGAGATCGGCCATACATACCGAGCCGGCACTGGTTCCGGATATCAAAGTCCCTTGATCGTGTTTTTTTCTGATGGTAGCCAACAATTCCGTCCCCCCTAATAAAGTCGTTATCCTGAGTTGTGTTCCACCGGTAAAAAAGAAAGCGTCCACTTCTGAAGCCTTTGTGGCGATTTCTGTACTATTGGCTTCAGACCTATTTTCCGGGTTCAAAACCGTGCTATCCGCACCCAATTTTTTGAATATGTCGGAATATCTCTTTGCACTCTTATCAGGTTCCTGACTAGCGATGGGTAATATCCCTATGTTGGGTTTACCTTCATCGAATTCATCAGCCTTTTCAAAGATTTCCATCAGTATGGGATTGCTTTCAGACCAACCTATATTGCCTCCGATGGTTATCAAAAGACCTTTGGACATATACGACCTCTTTTATTTAAAAGATATATCACTTCGATTTGAACTTTTCGCAACTAAACCAAGTGTTTTGGCTAAATGTCTTTACAGTATGTCTGTGAGAAAGATTTATATTTGGAACCCCTTTTATATGCTTTGTAGTCAGAGAAACATGAAAAGAAAAATGGACGACAAAGGTGTCGTGGGTTTTTACGAAGACGTTCCTGCCCTTCTTATAGTCGTAGTAGCTACCGTGATATTTTTAGCTAGCATATATTCAGCTATAGGCAGACACGAGCAAAAAACATCTATCTCAGATTTTGAAAGAGAAGCTTTAGAGTTCGCCGACGCCGTTAGATCCTCACCTCTACTTCTCCACGAAGGCGAAGTGGGTCGATTCGATGCCACGAAGATCCAAGGGCTCGAATCTGAAAACCTTACACGGTCTTTAAATTATCCAGACTTCTTTTATCGAGTCGAGATCACCGATGTGAGCAATTACTCCGTCAGATACAACCAAACTTGGTCGAGAGAACCAGAACACAATTTCACCGCGGAGGACTACCAGGAAGGAAGGAAAGTGATCTATCTTTCAGTAAATATAGTCGTAGATACCAACGAGGTACACACTGCTAGGATGAGAGTGGAGGTGTGGAGATGAATAGATTGACCCGTTCAGATGAAGGACAGTCTAGTTTAATAGACGCGCTTATCTTCTTCAGCATCGCGATGATAGGGTCTTTGATCTTAGCCTTTGTTTCCTTCCCTTCTAGCTCACCAGAAGCAAAGGAATCCATGAGAGTTTACGGGGAAAGTACATTGGATTCATTCCTACATTCGACACTGAGCCGCACTTCTTATGAATACGAGAACGAAACTATCCACTTAGACGATAAAACGACCTCGGAACTGATCGTTGAAAATCTATATCTGAGAGATAATACCGATGTGGAGAACAAGAGTTTAATAGAAGGTATAGAGAGCCCTCTCAACGAATCCTTACAACGATTGATCCATCCTCAATATGATTTTAACTTCACCGCCTGGTCTTCTGGTAACGCTTCTTTCAACTTTGGTCAGCCAGTTGAGGGTAGAGAAGAGGTTTTCTCAGCGTCTCAAGAACTTCATACGCCAGACGATAACAAAACCTATACCGCCAATCTGAGGATCTGGTTAGCCTGATGTACGAAAATAGCGGAATATATAAATAATCTTAAAAACACTATATCACTTAGAAAGAGGTATAATTTTGCGAGAAATAATGATGGATGACCGTGGGAAGATACCCTTTGCATTGATAGGTGTGGTTCTAATTTTACTTTCGACCATAGCTTTTGCCATGGTGGGACAGATCGATGAATCGGGCAGAGACGTCTCTATATACAACCCCAATAGACAGACTTCTGAAGCTGCTGCAGAGGCAAAAAATGATCTCTCTACGAGAGCACATCATCTAGTACTCCAGGAGATACATGGGTTGACCAAAGAGCGGGACCCTGATATGTCTACGCTTCAAACGACTGTGGAAGAATCTTTTGAGGAGTATATCAACAATACCTACCCCTCAAGAGCAAGGAACAGTATAGTTTACCTAGATGATTGGTCCATAAGCATAGTATCGGACGTGAGAGATACGCAGCAAACTAACGATCAGTTTTATCCTCAAGATGAAACAATAGAACCGTTCCAAGCTTCTCCGTTAGAGGAAGGGGATCATACTAACCGCAGCTCCTATGGAGAACAGAAAACCCCGCTCTATGGAAGAGTTATGGGCGAACTGAAGATGTCGGTTTACAGCGAAGCCTCGGGACACAACGTGACTTATAACAAAGAATTCCACGAGAACGTATACTCTCCTATCTTTTACTTGAAAGGTCGATTCGAGGAGTTCAAAGGAGAATCTCGGGATCCCTTTGGTGAAGTGGGCAAATTGATAAGATATCAGTTATCTACCATAACCCAGACCAGAACTCTTTTCGGCAACGCCAGCGGTGGTTACGGGGAGAACGAGGGGGATATAGAAAGTTTGTTGACTAAAGAAGATGTGGAGATAGCTGTGAACTTGGCTTTACTGCTGGAAGCCTCTAGACTTTACGGTGATTACGATGAAGATATTGCAGAGAAAATGGGCGTGGATTCCATGCTCGAAAATTACACTAAAAACGGCACTATAGATGCAGCCGACGTTTTCCTGATGTACCAAAACATAAAAGAGCAGGAAGTCGATGCAGGGAAGGTTTTGGCTCAAGCGATCTATCCCTTCGGCGAAGATTTTGTTTTGGATCTCTACGAACTGTTCTGGGGAGATGAGATAGTTGATCCTACGCTCTCCGAACCGGTGGTGGACTGGGAGGCCATGGAAGAGAAGGGAGAGGAATGGGCCGAAAAGCAGGTGAGGACCTGGTTGGAGGTGTACAGAGACTGGTTGGACATACCAGAAAGTCTCGACGCCCAGGAGGCTAGTACTGAGATAAGGAAAATGCATTCTAGAACTTCGGCGACAGAATACGGATCAGATTACATATGGGAATGTCATTCTACAGAACCTCCTCGACCCGTTGGAGGGCATTATTGGGTGTTCAGTGTGGGTCCGAATCATCAGCAAGGTAATTGGGAGATGGAGTCCGACGAGGTGCCTGATACCATAGACCTAATACTCGGAGATCCTGAAAACAACGACCTTGATCCTGAAACTTATGTTCTACACTTTGATGATGATTTCAGTAGTGTACCTGCTAGATCCATAGAATATTATTTGGTCCAGGAGTCTTTCATCGCCAGGTACGATCAAGGAAGAAATACGCCTTACTACGACACTCTAGAATATATACTTGAAACCATCAATCGCAGTGTAAGACAGCGTTCGGAAGATATCGATGACGTAGAAGAAAAAGGTTTCATGGATACCATAAGTCATGATATGGCCGAGATGGTTGGCACGAAAGAATTCGACATAGATATAGATCCAGAAGATAATAGATCCATGTTGATGAACGGTACTGAATACATGATCTCTGAAGAAGAAGGACCCATCAACGAAGCTATAAATGAATTTGAAGAGATAACGGATGATTTTTATCAAAGGGACGAATGGTGGGGCGAAGGTGCTTATAAAAGAGAATACGAAGATGATTTTCTTTACCACTTGACCAGCGAGACCGTAGACCTTTGGTATGAAGCCGTGGTCAACCTATACGACGGAGGAGTGGAAAGGGAGGGTAATCCTGAAGGAACGGTTTCGTTAGAACCACCTGAAGAAGAGCAGCGCAGTGACGGCGAATCTTCCCAAGGTACTTTCTCTTTCCGCCAGGATGCCATGAAAGACGTCAATCAAAGAGTAAGAGATATAGCTATACCAAGAAGACAGTCGTTTTTAGACGAAGCTTGGGAGACCACGATAGGACAACCTTGTTGGGCCTGCCCCCAGTGCTTAAATTATAGAAACTCGATAATCCCCACTGATGCACAGACAACCTGGCACGATCAGGCCATCTGGGACAGACTATGGGAGGATATACGAGAGGCCACGGAAGAAGTCGTCGGTGAACATGGTCTGCTTTCAGAAGACCAGATCACGCAGGAATTAAAAGAAGATATGGACGAAACCACGGATGTGGGCGAATACGAAGGAGAACGCGTGGGGGAAGGAAATTTTTATGATTTTGTTTTAGAGCATATCGCTGTGAGAAGCATCGGCCATGAGAACGAGAGAGAGAACATGCTGTTGAACCTCTCTCAGGAGAACGGCTGGCTTCAGCATAAACTACAAGAAACAACTTTGCGTGACATACACAGGAACACTTATGTCAATCAAGAGGAGCTCTTTTTAGCCACGGACTCAACCCAGCCGCGATACAATTGGCGTGTCAACCGCACCTACGACGAGCAACGGCAGAGAGTCCTCAATGAAACCTACCATGTTGAATTTTCCGAGTATCTTGAAGAAGATGGAGACAATCTCACCATAGATATAGAATATCCAAAAAAGGGTCAACATTTCGTGGACGTGCAGGGAAGATATGCGGAAGAACCGGAATTGAGGACTAACATGTCGTGGAGTTCATTTCAAACAGCACTTAATGTTTCTATACAGGGAACTCTTGGGGTCAATACCACCACTTCCCGCAGAAACATACCTGTTGGCGTCCACAGATCAACCTGGTACAACGGAACATTGGAACTGGATTACAACTACACTCTGCCGATACATACCGCCTGGCCGCTTGAATCCGGTTGGCTAACCAATGATGTGAACTATCAGATGACTAGGAGTTATTTTGAGTTAAAGGAGGAAGAACCGTTGGATCTAGACTACACTAAAGATGTTTGGAAACCTTTGAAAGAAGAAGCCATCTATGTTTCGAGACCTTTGATGAACCTAACCCAGGCAAAAACTGATGTGTTATCTAGGTCTACTAACACTCTAAATTCCGTCCGTGCGCATCTAAGAGGAGGTACTCACTCGGCTCTAGCCGATGCAGATCATACCAGTTCGGATCTGACCAGTTTGATGAGTACCATAGACAATATATATTATGATACCTACAACGATACCGCTTATTTTGAGTTTATAGAGAAAGAAAAAAACAACATATTGGATACGGCACTACCTGACGGAGTAGAAAAAAGCGTGTTTGAATATCCTTCCATGGGATTCGATCTAAGTGTCGACCTTGAAGAAGATATACTGAGTCCGACTTATAAAAGTAATCGGACGGAGATCGTGTTTGAGCTGGGTGAAGAGGAATTCAGTTATACCGCCCAACGTTTTGGAAACACTGACCTAAAGATCGAAGTCGATCCAAACCGGGATGAACGCGTAGTGATAGAGGCATATAAAAACACAACGCTGGATAATTTCAGTTTTGAATTGTTTTATCCTCCGGAGAGACTCTCAGCCCATGAGATCAGTCTATACGATGTCGAAGAGGACTATTTCACCAATATCAAACTTCCCAACCTAGGTTATAATCATTCTGTAGACGTAGGTATAAAAACAAGAGGAGGAGAACTACCGGTGGAAGTGGAGGATTGGTTCACCGCTGCTTTGGAAGACAAGAACAACTCTTATGATGGCTTTATTCATTTCACCAAGGATCTTTTGAAAGAGATGCATGAAGAACTGTACAAAGAGCCTGAGTTGTTCCAAGAACTGGATGAGATAGGTTTCTATTTCCATGTCAATGAATCTTATTCCTCCTTACAGCAGAGGCGCTTCATCTACTGGACAAACAGTACCACTCAGAACGAAATGATCGAGTATGTTAGACTATTCATCAACGACATACGTTTCGTGGGTAGAAATCTAGGAATTAATTCTCCCGCACCCTCTCTTTTCACACGGACCGATGAAAACATGTTGAACAATTATTCTTTTGAAATAATAGGTCCTGAAGGAAACTACACCAGAGGAAACTTTGCTTGGTGGGCATCGGCAGAACCTTCCATAGGGATCGGAAGAAAAGCGGACTTCTTTACAGCAGAATTAGGTAGAACCGTGTTGGATGATGAAGAAGAAAAAACATATGTTGATCAATATCACATCTACGAAAACATTTTTTGCCTCAGAGAGTAGGAACTGAAAACTCGCTTAGACAAGAGTATACACTACGCAGAGTATGCTTCTACCATCCTCTAATAATCTTCAAAGATAAAGGTGTGGTATTCGATCTCGCCGTTAACTATCAGTTCTGTCCTGACCACTCTGAATCCCTCTCCAGAAACCACATCTAAAAACCTGTTCTCGTTATCGAGTTCTTCTAATTCCGTTTGATTCGTAGTATAATTTATTTTGTCAGGGTGCCACAGGTGAACCCTGCTTGCATCTTCGGCGCGAATATCTGAAGAAGCCAGTTTTCCATCCATCTGGACAGTAACACTGTCAGAACTGATCCGGATATCATATTCATCTCCATCCATGTCCGAAGGTAGTTCGATAGCGGAAGCGTTCTCTCTGAATGTGAAGTAAACTGATGAGTTAGAGTACGTATTGGACAGTTCATTTACTCGAGAAGATATTTCTTTGGATATATTCTCTAACTGGGTTTCTCCTAGATCATCTCTAGCAGCGGAAAAAACGAATATAGAGAAAACTACTATGCCCATGGTAAATATAGATATAAACACCTTTGAGAGGGCCCAATCCAGCATACTACCACTCCATCACGTCGATCTCAACAAAGTAATCGCCTGCGACTCCATCACCGGTTATATCAAAGTCTGCTTGTCTTTTCACCATCAAAATTCTGTGTCTGCCTTCGGGTATTATAAGGGTGTCATTGTGTGGAGAAGTCATAGGGATGCCTCGAAGACCATGGGTCACAAGGATAGAGTCCTCGGGTTGTCCCCTGAGTTGATAATAAATAGCTCTAGTATGAACTGATCTAGATAGAGGAGCACCAACCTTCAAATGCTCTGTATCCTCAGGCAGATTTATTTCTAAACTGGTGCTTGCGTTCACACCTTGTATGTAAACACTTTCCACCGCCGATGCGATCTGGTTCGCTTCTTGAGAGAGCTGCTCTTCTGCACTCCTCGTGCGGTAGTGAGATAAAGCCGAAAGCATCGTTGGTATAGCTATGACCAGCACGATGGATATGATCAATAGTCTAAATGGATAATCCATCACTCCATCTTCAGATCGTTTTAACTCTCTCATATCTTATCTTCCTCTTTGTTTTACTCAGTAAGATCGTTATGACACGCCCAACATCTTTCAGTTCCTGGCTCGTTTTTATTATTACACAGAGGACAGACTATCGTTTCACCGGCGTCAGCTTTTTTCTCGGCTTTTTCCGTCTCTTTTTCGGATCCCTCACTTGTTCCTTCATCCCATATCTCTGATTCCTGTTCTTCCTCTGACTCCTGTTCTTCCCCTGGCTCCTGCTCTTCCTCTAATTCCTGCTCTTCCTCTGAATCCTGCACTTCCTCTGACTCTTGCACTTCCTCTAACTCCTGTTCTTCCTCTGGCTCCTGCTCTTCCTCCTGCTCTTCCTCCACCTCTTGCTCTGACTCCTGCACTTCCTCTGACTCCTGTTCTTCCTCCTGCTCTTCCTCCACCTCTTGCTCTGACTCCTGTTCTTCCTCTAACTCATCCTCGAAAACGACTCCACATGCTTCACAGGATTCATCTTCCTCGTTGATCTCCGAGCCGCAACTGTAGCACTCAAATACAACTTCCTCTTCAAACTCTTCCTCTTCTAATTCTTCACCCTTCGAAAGAGCAATTACATCGGTATAATCCCTATCACATCTTAGACAGTTTTTCTCGGCCATCAAGCAATCATCGTGGTAAACATTTCCGCAATCACATTCCAAGCCAGTAGTAGAATCAGTTGGACTTTCACAGATACAGCAGTCCTGTCCCGACGATTCAGAAGTGCCTGAAACCGCTGCCGGTGGCGGTGGAGGTTGTGCTCCATCATCTCCTGGAGGAGGCGGTGCATCTTCCTCGGAAGTAGAGGATACACTCATCGTTCTTTCAGATCTATCTCTTTTGATTTGTTCTAATTTCTTTTCTCTGTCGCCTCTCAATTTTGAGAGCTTAGATTCTTTCATCGGCATCAGCTTTTCGTGCTCCTCCCTGTTTTTCTTCCAGTACGCAAAAGCAATTATGAGGACGATCACGATGAATATGGGACTTAAGTACCACCAATTGATGCCGACTTCAGCGATCTTGGAGTCCTCCATGGTCACTTCGTTTCCAGCTCCATCTGTCACCGTTATTCGGTACTCTACATCGCTGAATCCCACTTCACTGCCTGATATGGTTGCCGTGTATTCCCCGCCTTCATCTCTCATATCTTCAGATCGCCATCCATCCCCTGCATCGTATTCCAAAATCACCCGTTCTATACCGCTGTGGTGAGATTGCGCCATCACTGAGATCGTGAGGTCGTTTCTCCAAACTGTAGAACTTGCCTTAGGTGTGTCTAGAAGGGGTTCCTCGAAATCTACAAGATATTCTAGACTCATATCTAAGATTTCTGTAGAGTTGATATTCCCTGCTAGATCCTTGACTTCAACGATTATATCCCATCTACCTGATCTTCTGTGTTGGTGTGGAGGTACGTCAAATGTAATATTCACGTCAGAGGGATTATCATCATACTCAAGAGTTGTTGTATTCTCCCAGTCGTCGTTGGTTCTGTTCAACGTGTAACTAATCTCTCGCACACCCGATATGATATCCTTGGTTTCTACGCTCACTGTGCCATCTTCATTAGTCCATCCCGTTCCCGAGGGCATCTCGATTTTAAGTTCTGGTGGTGATGTATCTACTTTGATCTCTTCCACTTCTATCTCGGATTCTCTACCTGCACCGTTGATGCAGTAATACTCCAGTAGATATATTCCATCACCTAGTACTATCTCCTCGTCATACTCTATCCATTCTTGCTCATCGTTGATCCTGTAGAAAATATTAGATATAGAGGATACTTCGTCTTCGGCATCTAGTTCTACTTCGGTCTCACTCACATACCAATTATCTCTTCCTTCCTCCGCGATTATTTCGGTTTCGATCAAAGGATCATCTAGATCTACTTTGATCTCGACTGCATCTTCTTCTTTTACATTCCCTGCGTTATCAAAACAACGAACCTCGATGAGGTATATCCCTGATTCATCTAAACTGATACGATTTTGGTATGATTCCCAATCACCATCATCCATGCGGTACTCGACCCTATCTACTCCTGAAGTTTCGTCTTCCGTCACTATCTGTATGTCTATCTCTTCTAAATACCAATCGTCTTCCCCGGTAGGTTCCGGTTTGATTATTTCCATGATAGGAGGTTCCAGATCTGCCTTGATCTCTACGGTATTTTCATCCTCTTGATTACCTACTCCATCGATAGAGTAATAGTAAAGGGTATGTACCCCTGACTCACTTATCTGAAACGGCCGGTTATAATCCTCCCAGCCCTCTCCGTCGAAACTATACCGTATAGACCCTACTCCAGAGTACAGGTCTGTAGCGTCCAGCTCCACTGTAACATCGTTTATGAACCAGTCATCTTCGCCTTCTTCACCTGATAGTATTGCCTCAGTTTCCGGAGGTTCTTTATCTATACTGAAGGTTACTTCGTCGGTACTCTCGCTGATACCCGCTTGATTCTCAGCTTCTATGTAGTACGCAACTTCTGTTGAATGGGGCAGATCCTCTATCTCTATTTCAAAATGATCTCCCCAATCGGCCTCAAAATATCGTTCATGTTCCTCTTCCCCATCGATGTTGTAATGTAGTTTAGGCGGATCCGCAAGGGGGCTATCGCTGGTCACCTCCGCAGTGATGGTATAAGGTCCATAACCCTGCCATTCATGCAGAGGCTCGTGGACGATATCAGGAGGGGATTCACCCACTCTGTAATACATACTTATCCGGTCTAACACCGGACTCTCCTTTCCGGTTTCAGATGTAAAGGTGGCTCTGTACCGTATATAAGGATGATTATCGTCGCCTGGAACATCCTCTCCTCTCTGAGCTACCTCCCATTCGGACCAGGTGCTTCCATCTTCGGAAGTACTTATCTCGATGATCAACTCCGATCCTTCTGGTTCCTGGGCACTCCATGTTATTTCATCCCAGGTATACATATGGGGACCCGCATAATGTACTTCGGATTCCAGCGTCCCTTCAAATTCATATGTTTCCACTTCCGCGGACATTGTTGGATGATATGACTGAGTATATTCAGTCATGGTTCGAGGTGTACCTCCGATCTTCCCGTTATAACTATAATAACTGTGTGAAGCATCCGGTTCAGCTCTTGCAGTGAGTGTACCGTAAGTGTACAAACCGATCCAATCCCCTTGTTCGATGGGTATTTCTAGACCATCCCACTTGTTATGCTCCTCTGCCTCGGGTTGGAATGTTTCTGAACCCGCTGGTTCGTCCACCCAAAATTCATTTTCGCCTTCGCCTGGTTTAAGGACCAAGAAATCAAAATCAGATACCAAGTCCCCTGTTGCCATATTGACTTCCCTGATAGTACCTCCTCGGTCCGCTTGATAATCTGTCCTCCCCGTTTTATACGTATTTCCTCCACTCCAGTCCCCTCTGCTTTCAGGCATCTCGGCAGAACCGATAACATAGGGGTATGAATCTAGCCTGACTTCACCAGGAGATGAATCCATATCTAAATTTGTATGATCTCCTTCTTTAAAATCGTCTTGTGTCCTCTGTTCCCAGGAGGTCAGATGTTTTATCTCGTCCTCTTGCGAATCTATATCTTCATTCGTTGAAAGTGATGTACATGGCTCAGAGATACCTCCATTGGCCAAAAAAGGAGTCAGAAGCGATAAGACAATAAAAGAGACCGCTAAAGTTACACCAATGAAGGTGAATACCATACGTCTTTCTGGGCTGAAGTACTTCTTCATTTCATCTTCCATAATATCCACCTTTTGATTATCGTTTGGGTACCCAATAACTCTTAGCTATAATAGGCTCATGAGTGATACTTAAAGATTTTGGGAAGAGGTTTGTAGATAGTTTCAAAATAAAAAATAAGAGGGTTGGGTGCGTATAGGCCTACGGTCTTTGGACCCATATGTTGGTTCTTACGGATTCAGAGCCGATAAGTCCTTCGTAAGTCCCCGTTACCGTTATCTGGGCGTTGTTTTGGTTTCGGCGGAGTCTGCAACCGTCCAATGATAGTTCCACCATCCCACTAGCATTTGTGGTTCCTACGGAACTCACTCCTGCTCCTTCGGCCTCTACGTCTACACCTGACATGGGGCTTCCTTCTTCGTTGTAAATAGTAACCACAAGATGTGTATCGTAGCCTTCAGCCGGTGATAAAGTTCCATCAGGATCTTCAGGATCCGGGCGTTCAGATCCCCTATAATAGGCTATCCCTGAGTCTTCATCTATATCTTCTACATATACACTAGACTGATATCCATAGATATCACCTACATCTTCATGTTCACCATGATACACGTCGTGTATCCTGATCTCATCTATGCTCGGCTCAGTGGTCACCATAAATCCCAGTATGGCTGCCAGGGACACCGCCGCTATGATAACTATGAGCAATATATAAAGTGGTATCCCCATGATCTGGGCATCTTCGTCTTCTTCTATTTTTCTAACCGGTAGCCTTTTCATTTTTTCTACCTCTTTAATCTCATATGAACTTCAATAATAAATATTTTCCTATGCGCCCAGAGAGGCCGGGTATATTTTGGCCTTCGTTTTGTAACATCATTTAGTCCTTTGTCTTAGATTATACCCGCCAAAAAGATCTCAGCTAGTATCGCAGAAATCGTGTAGAGCAGCATGGATACAGGTAAGATCCTGACAACGGTCATCTTCCTGTCGGCCCAGTCCTCTCCACTCTCTATACCTACTGTGAAGAACACGGTAAGAAGCACCAGAAGGATCAGATAAACACCTACTACCAGAGAAAAGGCAAAGCCGCCTATGGGAGCTTCTTGACCTATAAAACCTCCAGCCATACCTGCCATAGGTCCTTCAAGTTCGATATCTGCGAAATATCCGGATAACATCACATAAAGGACGGCTGTGATCCCCATGACCAACGGGGCTATAAATTGAGCCGTCACTTTCATCATCCCTGTGACTTCACCAAGCCTGCTCTTCATCTCCTCCTCGATGTTTTGAAGTTCGGTAAGGTATCCTGACATCCTTACCAAAGTATCTCCTGCCGTTTCTGGGTCTTTTTTGATAGCTCTAGCCACCATGGTGGTGGTTGCCTTTATCATCTGAGAAGGATTTTTTTCTAATACACCTCCTTTAGCGAACAACACATCGGAGAGAGACTTTCTTGTAACGTGCAGAGAATAAGATATCTTTTGGAACAATATACTGACGCTGGAGGAGTATATGTTTTCAGAAACTTTCTCAAAAGCCCGTTCCGGAGGGGAACCTCTGCTTATGTATCCACCTAGATGGAACAGTGCATTGGGAAAGCTGTTCTCCATCTCCAATACATTATCTCTTTGTTTGAAAGGAAAGTAAGAAGTAAAGAAACAATAAATAGTTATGGCGATGGTGATACCCCATAGAGGGAGTAAAGATATCAGGTAAGAATGATCGGGTCTCCAATAGAAACCTAAGAATATCATAATAGCGGCTACAGCTACCGATGTGCCAACGACCGAGTATTTTTCTCGTTTGGTGAGAAGGTCAGATAGATGAAGTGGTGCCCTCATCGTCGGCCTATACCCTAATATGTGTACCGCATATGTTAAAAAGCCAACTGGTATGACCACGTTCAGTAAAAATATTATCATCTCAGCCGTGGTATCTCCTATGGCCAAAATGGGTAAAAGTGCAGCTAACAAAAGAGGGAGTATGCTTCCCAAAGAGAACAAAGTCATAGCCGGTACTGTCAGTGATTCCGAAAAGTCCCTCATCTTATTTTCTGTACCCCTCACGGCGATCTCGTTAGCTTTTTGTAGAGTTTGGTTGACCTCTTTTTGCGTCTCCTTCTGGGCCGCATTTCGAAGCGTGTATAGACTTCTTCTGAATTCTTCGCTCCATTTACCCCATTCATCGGCGAAGGCCATGAATGATTCATCGATGGTGCTGAAGCGTCTCATCTCAACATCCCAGATTATCTTCCTCAACTCCGAAGACAAAGGATCTTCAACACTTTCCGCCGCATATTCCACAGCCCTCCCCAAGTTCGGCGTCAACGACATGGACATGACCATATAGTTGATGGCTTCCGGCATCCTTCCTAGGGATTTAGCCCTCCTCCTTTTTGCCATGTAAAATGGAAAATTCATGATGAAAGCGATGGCGAGGAGAGGAACTACCATTACTGGTAGAAATAAACTCATCTTTATTATCACTGATATATCCGTGAAAAATAAGGCGTAAAGAACCAAAACCAGCGTGCCCAAAAAAACTAGCAAACCTACCAAATAGGCGAAATATTGGACTTCAAAAGGTTCCGCGTCTATCTGGGAGAACTTTATGGCCGCTCTAAATTCATCCTTTTCGATCTTGTCTTTTTCGATCTCATGGTCCCTTAGAGCTAGTTCGTACCGCTGCTTAGATCGTTTGAACTTCGGGCTGTCAGGGGAGTGCTTTTTTCGTATCTCTTCAAATTTTTCTTTCTCCTCTTTAAGTTTTCTATCTATATCTTTATCTTCTTCTTTTCGCTTCTCTTCCCTCTCTTTCCTTTTCGTGGATACATCCAACTGGAAGACGGTACTCGCAAATTTACAGCCCTTCTCGAAAATACCTCCATCTTTCTCATTATCCATTTCAGGCATTTCAGAAACTCTCCTTGAACCATCTTTGCCAGTCTGTTACCAATTCGTTATAGTCAACTTCGCCGTACTCCTCCATCTGCCTTTCCAACAGATTCCAGAATTGGTTGTTGTACTCCGGCACGTAATCGGCCTCTAACAGTTCAAGTCGACCTTCTTTTTGTGCCCTGTTCACCACTGCAGCCCTAACCCTGGCTCTAGCATGTATATTTTTGTTCGCCTCTTCTATGGACATCTCCCAATCATCTGCCAACTTCTTTATGAGTAATGATGCTCCTTCAAAGAATTCTGTCTTTACGAGCCTATCTTTTTCAGAAGAATAGTGCATCAAATCGTTGAAGAGTTCTTCACCTCCTACGAATTCTTCCTCTGCACCGACTAAAGAGGGGATGGCGTCCTTGTTAACTTCAGATATCTGAGTAGTCTTCCTAACCAAACGGTGTAAGCCTTTAGGCCGTCTATAATTTACCATCACTACACCATCGGTAGCGGCAAAAGATTTTGGAGGGATATTCAGATCATAAACCACTCGTTCGTAGACCGCTTGAGGGGAGTCGGCGTGTATGGTCCCCATAACGGCACTACCGGCAGTTCCCGCTCTCATGGCTTCGTACAGGGTCCTAGCTTCTTCGCCTCTTACTTCTCCCATCACTATCGCAGATTCACCCAATCTTAAAGATACTCTTAGTGAATCTTTGGCCGTGACTTCACCGAGACCGCCGATACCGCCGGATTGGATATGCATGGACTGTACCTTGTAACCCTTTTCCTTCAATGCGGGGCAAGGCAGCTCCAGAGTATCCTCGATGGTTACTATACGCTGACTGGGAGGGAATTCAAACATCAAAGCAGCTACCAGCGATGTCTTTCCTGCGCTTCTTGGACCCGCTACCAACAAAGTGGCGTTACCGTCTATAAGGAAGGAGAGTAAACCGGCGGAAAGAGGGGAAATACTCCTTTGGTAGATCAATCTCAGAAGAGTCCACGGATTGGGCGAATGTCTTCTGAAAGTTATCGAGACTCCTTCAGGGGACAAAGGTTCGCCGATTACTGTAGCTCTTGTTTTATACTCGTCCAAGCTACACTCTAGAACAGGTCTAGCCTCTGAAAATGCCCTGCTGCTTTCATATTGCAGTCTTGATATGATGGAATCCGCACTTTCTTTTGTGAGTCCTATGTTTGTGACACATTTTGCAGGGATCGAATCGTCCAACCCCGTGGAAGATATGATAGTATATATCTGACTTTCCTCTACTGGAGCATCTATGTAAACATCCGTGGTCCTGGTATCTCTCAACAGTATTTCAACGATCCCAAGACCTATGGTGTATCTAGATAGTATGTTAGATAACATCCTAACTCTAGCCAACTCTTCGGATCGGGTTTTTCCTAATTTGACTCCTTCGATATTGGCGTACTTGTAGATCAGCCGGTGGCCTTCTTTTTTTGCATATTCTCTTATGAAAGCCGGTCGATGGCCTCTCTCCTTACCAGGATAATGATCTAATATCTCCTTACGAGCCAGTGTGATTATTTTTTTCTGGCCCTGGGGTAAAGTGTACTCCAAAGGTTTGACATGATAGAGGGTCTCGGTTTCGCCTGGCAGCCGATAAAGGGTTATCCTAGCTTCCTCCACCAAATATTCTTTGACTTTTTCCGCACCCGGTGGAGGTTTAAGTACCAACCAAGAAGAGGAAAATTTAGGTTTGACCCTGTGATACGCCTCAAATATACTTTTGAACTTTTTTTCCATGTCGTGGTCGACTTTTTTTTCCATCTGAGCGCCGCCGCCCGGGACATTGCCTTTACCTATATTTTGGCCGGCTTCCATATTTCCACATCTCCATTTTAATTATCAATGTTTTAAAATCAAATTCACTTCTCTACCAAAGTTTCTCCACCTATCTGCCTCATGGTCATCTTGTATAACCTTTCGTATTTCTTCTTTAGATAATCAAGGTCCTCCAGGGTCGAGTAAGTACACTCCTCGCATTCCGGATGGCTCTGGGGTGACTTGTTTATCTGACGGACGACCGTATTGAAATCCATCTCGTATTTTTCTATGCCTTGGGAGAAACTTTTATAAAGACTTGAAAACACCATAGATGGATTGAAAGGACACTCATGGCACTTGAGTTTTTTCTTATTTTTGTCATCCAAATAATCAAAATACCTCGCGATGGGGTCCCTGAGTGTGAAATCCTTTATACTGTCCATGAAATCGACCAAGTTGTTCAAAACATCCATGGACGGACCAAAGTATTCCGTATCTTCGTAGTGTGATAATACGACTGAATCCATAACCATCTCATCGGACATTAAATTGAGGACTGAAGCAAGGCACTTTTGGTCTTTCAATGTAGGTGTAAGATCACACTCAGTACATTCTAACACCAGACGCTTTTTTGAACCACTCTGTTCTATGTGGTACTCGCAACCTACATCTTCATCCTCTTCACCCCCTTTGAATCCCATAAAACCCTTTACGCCTTTTTTCTTCGCCATACTAGTACCTAATAAGAGGGTTATTAATAAATATTTATTCCCCTTTTGCGACTGTGTTTTGGTCCGTCCTCATGTACAATCTTTATATACTCTATATACCAATAAGATCAGTGCATGGACACCTTCGCCCATATCACGATACCTTTACTGATTCTTTTGGCATTGAGGGTAGATACTCGAAAAGCCCTCTTGATGCTGCCTTTCAGTGTGGTCATGGACCTAGATTTTTTCTTTCCAGGAGCACACCGGATGCTATTTCACAATCTGTTGATAGGTCTGATCGTTCCTGTACTCATCATAATTTATCTGGATAGGTACTACCCGGAATATAGAGAATACGGACTGATAGCTTTTTTTTATCTTCTGTCCCATCTGATCTTAGATCTAGGAGAGGGTATGGCACTCCTTTATCCCTTCGTCACGGACTTCTATTACTTCGAAGCCGAGATGTTCTTCCAATTCATAGGACCTATACCCATCCCTGATTTCTCATTCAACTACGGTGTGATATTGGCAGAAGATACACAGATTGTGAGCGAAAGAATGACGGCGGCAGATACGGCAACTCAATACGCAAGTGTATCCGACATCTCCGCGGGTTTATTTATCACCATAGTTGTCGCAGCCACCATGTATTACAAAAAGAGTTTCACTTTTTTGAAGGAAGTTTGGAAGTTGTTGAAAGATGTCCTCTGTTTCTTCTTAGAAAAGCTTCGATCATTGAAAAAAAGTTAAAATTTACTCTTTATCTAGATGAGCATCGATCTGGGAAAAGTCCTTTTCTCCAGAGTTGAACAACTCTTTTTCCTCTTCTGTAGAACGCCTCACCACGAATTCACAAAAGTCGTCACCGGCAGGCATGGCCTTCCTGTGCACTTGAATGAAATCTTCGTTAAATCCCAGGTACTTCGCAGGGTCGACGTAGCAGTATAATTTTCCCAGTTCTTCTTCCCCGTACTCTTTCCACAGTTTACCCATGACACATCCGTAGAGTTTCATACTGTCTTCGGTCACCTCTAACTTGGAGTGCATCCCGAAACGTGGAATCCTCAGGACGTTGCCTTCTCCGAAGTTTTCGGGTATCGGTTCTAATCCCTTCTTTTCTATCTCTTCTCTCCTTTTTTCGCCGATACTTTTACCGTAATTATTGATAGCCTTCAGGACGAGTTTTTCGCCTTTCTCTTCGCCCAATTCATCTATGATAGCCTTTGCATAAGACAGATGGAGAAGGGCTAATCTTTGACTAATCAGTTCTACTTCCTTTTCGGCCTCTTTTAATTCGATCTTTTTTTCATCCATATTTCGTGAAGCGTGGTAGGTACTATAATATTTTCGAAAACTGATAAGCTTAAATAGCTCTGTTCTACTTCTCAACTATGCAACCTGAAAAAGTGATGGGTGTTTTACCTAACCTGAGTGACGGTTTCTTCGGCCAAAGATCTTACTCTCTTGTGATCACCAATTACAGATTTATTTTTGCTGAAGTCAACAACCAACTGATAAAAGAAGAACAAAAAAAAGCCGTGGCAGGTACAGAGGATAAAGGACTGATCAGCAAATGGAAAGCGACAGTATCGTCGGGATTCAGATTCCATGAAAGATATTATAACATGAACCCACAGGCTATCCTTCAAGAGAGTCCCAACAACTACGAGATCAGACCCGAGCAGATCAAAACCGTAAAGATAATGGAAGGTTCCTACAATCTAGACTCGAACTACAAATACCCTAACACCATGGTGATCAAGTGGACGGGTAAAAAGAAAAAATTCAAGTTCGAAGGAGTAGATTCAAAGAAAGAAAAGGAGATGATGGCGCCTCTGCTGGGATCTAAACTTCGCTAGATATCTCGTGTGGGACCTACTTTTCTTTTACTTTTATCCTGTGGTAGATCACAAACGCCATGGATGATGCAAAGATCAACAACAGTATAGTGAACCCTGGAATCCTACTGACATCTTTTACCGTGACCGTCACCGTGTCCTCATCATCTTCGCTGGCTATTGTGAGCTCGTAATCCCCTTCCTCCTCTGTATCCCACTCGAATTCACCGTAGAACGTATCTCCCCCTGCGATGGTTATCTCTTGACTATCTTCTACATCTCCGTCCACAAGTAAATCTATCACTTTGGTGTCCTCTACATCTCCGGTGTTGGTCACTTCGAACTCGACGAAAGCTGTTTCTCCTTCATCAACTTCTGCAGAATAATCGACTATTGCTACTTCAAAGAATGCGTCTTTCAAAAGCATCAAAGAGACTTCAGTTTCATCATTATCACTAGCTATCGTCAGTACTTTTTCTCCCACGTCACCTTCGTCGGTCTGCCATGTGAACATACCTCCATACACACCACCAATATCGATCTGGACCTCTTCTTGGATGCCCACCACGTCACCGTCCACCGAGAACACGATATCCTGCTCTCCTTTCACTTCACCTATATTATCGACCCTGTATACTATTGTTATCTCGTCACCCTCTACAGCTTCCTCGTCGTATTCGTATATCTGTACCTCAAAATAAGCTCCTTTCAATACGGTAACACTGACCGCATCGTCATCATCTTCGCTTTCCACAACGAGATCGAACACACCTGTTTGTCCTTCCTCTGTTTGCCATATGAACTGATCCACGAAGTTTTCGCCTGGAGAAAGACGGATCCGCTCGCTTTCGCTGAATATAGACCTGCCGTCTTCATCATACACGTCAAAATCTATGTCTTGTCTATCTTCTTCCGATCCTCTGTTCTCTATCTCATATTCTATGATCACTTCATGACCTTCGATAACTTCTTCTTGGTATGAAGTGATCTCAACACCAAAATATGCTACGTCTTCCACTACTACCTCGACATCTACCTGATCAACATCGTCTTCACTAGATACTTGAAAATTATACTCGCCGGGACTTTCAGCGGTCCAAGTAAAACTCATCCCGAGTTCTATACCTGCTTGAAGAGTCAATCTATCGCTGTCTTCATGGATTACCTCACCGTCTTCATCTCGAACTGTGAATTCGATATCCTGGGTATCTTTTTCGTCTCCTGTGTTTTTGACAGTGACCTCCACCGTCACTTCCTCGCCCTTCTGGATCTCTTCACCATCAACAGGCCTTGTTATCTCCACTTCGAATTCGTTTACACCCGGATCCTCAGATAAAATATTACCCTGGGTGATGGATTCAACACACCCTAAGGACATACCGGCTACACCAAAAATCAACAGCATCACAACGCCCACGGTCATGCTTACTTTATTTTTCATATATTTTTTCCTCCGGATATGACATACCCTGTGTTTCATTCAATACCATAAGAGTATGTCCGTCATACTACTTTTCGTAATCGACCCAGTTTATTAAATACTTTTCCTTCGCCGATGTTTTTTCTCAAATATGGTCCGCCTCTTTCAACGCATCTATGATATCATCTACCAAGGGTCCCACATATTCATAACAAACGTGAACTTTAGCGTACTAGGTATCACAAAAGCGAAGAAAGATGATCATCCCAATCCTCTTTGATCTTTTCATGTACCCTGCTCCTAGGCTTGAAAACCCTTTCAACATCGGGCTTCTCCCAACTATCTATCACATCCTTTTCCTCTAGTATCCTCTTGGCCAGCATGAAAGTGCCGTAAGCCGAGCCGTTCAGCACTTTTGCTCTTTCTAACCTTTTTTGAGATATGTCCGAGGTCATCTGTAAAAACTCGTCTATCCTTGATGCCCCTCCATCGGCCAGTATGTGATCTACCTTCACACCTGAGATACTCTCCAACGCCTCTATCACTTCGGAACATCTTATAGCTAAACCGGTTATCATACCTCTGACCAAATCCTCTCTCGAAGTGTCCATGGTGATATTAACTATGGTACCCTTTATCTTGGGTCGCTCATAAGGGCTTGCTAATCCCGAGAGGGTGGGCACAAAGATGAGTTTTGAACCTTTTTTTCTTTTTGCGCATGCACCGGCTATTTCATCGTAGTTATCTATCAATCCTATATTTTTCATCCAATCTATGGCGGACCCCGTAGAATTAACGAAGCCCTCTAAGAGATAGATCACCTTACCTTCACTACCCAACGCTACCATAGGGTAGATACCAGTGCCCCCTGGAAGAGCTTGCTCACCAACGATAAGATCGATGAAAGTTCCAGTTCCGTTGGTCATGTTCACCGTCCCCCTTTCGACGCCGCTCATGTATAGAGACGCCTGCTGATCGGCTATGATGGTGAGTAAAGGAACATCATGATCCTTTATGACCCCTATCTTCTCGTCGTTCCTCACAAGAGAGGGGAGTATCTCCGAAGGAATATCTACGATATCCAAGACGTTGTCGCTCCATTTCAAGTAGAAGGGATCGAACAAACCCGTAGCGGATGCGTTGGTATAATCGGTCACGTGTTCACCCGTTAGATTCCAAGCCACCCAGCTATCTAGGGTCCCAAAGAGCGCTCTTCCCTCCTCTATGCCCTTTCTTACTTCTTCAACATTATTCATCAACCATCTCAGATGCATGGACGTGTGATTTGTCCCGAAACTAACGTAACTAAGGTTGGCTATGTACCCACCCCGCTCCGTTTTCTTTATGGACGGAGCGACTTTTGCTATACCGTTGACCACGTCCCCTAAAAACTTACCGAACTTGACCATGAATTTAGACGAGTACTCATCTACGAGTTTTTCGGTCCTAGTATCCTGCCAGGTTATCATATTGTAGAACGGTTTACCGGTCATCTTATCCCAAACCACCGAACTGCTCCGCTGGTTAGTTATGGATACACCTGAAGGTTTTCCCAACTCCTTTTCTAAATAACTCAAAAGCTCATTAACGGCATCTATAATCTTTCTCGGATCCTGCTCGACCCATCCTTCTTTGGGAAAGATAGGTTCGGTCTTGATCTCCTTTTTTCCCAAAAGTTTTCCTTCCTCGGAATAGGCCAATCCCTTGATGTTGGTGGTCCCTATGTCTAATACTAAAATGTGACCTTTCATACTTCTCTCTCCATGTCTCTTTCAGCGATGATATCGACAGAAGTATCAGCCACATTTTGGACTATCACTTCGCCCTTTTTAACAGGGGCTTCGACCTTTAGACCCCTCAGTTCTTCCATCACTTCGTCTATCTTGGCTAAAGGAACGCTTTTTTTACTCCTCACAGGCAGTCTAGGCCATCTAGCGTTTTTTATCTTGACCGTTGTAGGTACTTCTCTTTCGGGGTGTCTAGCCTCTTTTTTTCCATAATCCACTCCCAACTTGCACTCTTGACCTTTAACCACGATATTTTCGTCGATGAACAGTTTTAACCGACATCCTTTGGGGCACCTTACACAAAGTACCTCCCTATCTTCATCTGACATCTACCATCACTTCCTTTTTTTTACTTAAGATATCTCTAGGCAGTTCCATCTCTTCTAGAGTAGACGGCCTGACATATCTTTTCTTCTGATGTTTTAAAACTTCTTTACCACTGGTCAGCTCGATCCTAGCACCTTCTTTTTCTATTCCCGGTCTGAAAAATATTTTGATATCGTCATCGGCGTCGTGAGCGATCACCTGAGGTGTAACGGTTCCAACGTTTTTGCCCGGTTTTAACTTCACGGGTTTATCTCTTTTACTACTGAACCCCTTCAAGTACTTGTCGACCCCTTGGGCAGCTACGAAGGAGGTCTGGACCGCATCGTCTACATAGTCGAATATCTGTACCAGGTTTCCCACGGAGAAAACCCCTTCCACAGTTGTTTCAAAGAATTCGTCTACCACGGGACCGTTCGTCTTACAGTCTATCTCCGCACCCAGTTCTTCCACCTTCTCAGAATAGGGAACGAGTCCCACGGAAAGGATGACGGAATCACACCTGTATATCTCCTCCGTACCTTGGATCATATCCCAGTTTTCATCTACCTTTACCAGTTCAACGGCCTCTACCTTTTTATCTCCCAATATCCTTTTCACAGTGGTCCTGGGCCTGTATGGTATATCAAAGTCCAAGATACACTGCTGTGCGTTCCTGGGTAAACCAGAAAAAAACTCTTCGGGATAGACCATGAGAATGGACTCGACGCCTTCCAAGTAAAGATGTCGTGCCACGATCAAACCCACGTCTCCTCCTCCTACGATTATGGGGTTTTTACCGGGCAATACACCGTAAAGATTGACCAACCTCTGCACCGTTCCCGCGGTCAAAACCCCCGCCGGTCTTGTTCCTCCTATCTTTATCTCAAATCTGTTCCTTTCCCTACAACCGATCGCGTAAACCAAAGACCTAGTTTTTATGATCTCTACACCCTTAGGAGTAACGGCGGTCATCTCAAATCCATCTTCCCTCTTTTCTACTGACTTGACGTAGGTCTCCAACTCTACTTTTACCCCTGTATCGTGCACCCTATTTATGAATATATCAGCGAATTCCGGACCCGAAAGCGATTTATCGAACAGCAAAGTGCCGAAGCCTTCGTGTATGCACTGTTGGAGTAGCCCTCCGAGTTCTCCGTTTCTCTCTAAGATCGTGACGTCATATCCTTTCTTTCCTATCTCAGGGGCTGCGGCCAGCCCTGAAGGGCCTCCTCCTATGACTACAACGTCTTTCATCCTTCCTCACCCCTTACGGTGCCATCGAAAAACTCGCTTTCAGCCCACTCCTTTTTGACGTTTTTCAAAGGAATATCAAGTTCTTTTGACATGATATCAGCTATCCTAAGTAAACAGTAACTCTCCTGACACTCGCCCATGCCTGCCCGTGTTCGCCTCTTGATGGCATCGAAGCTTTCAGCCCCTCTATTTATCGCTTCTATGATCTCAGCCTCCGAAACCATCTCACAGGTACATACGATATTGCCCCAACGTTGTTCTTCCTGGATCCTGCTTCTCAACTCATCATCACTCATCTCCGCCGCCCTGTCCATAGCTCTTCTAGAACCGTCAAAACTTTCATCCCTCTCTAACTTTAAGCCCATCTTATCCAACATTTCAACTGAGTACTCGGCTATGGCAGGGGCGGAAGCTATACCTGGGGACTGTATGGCCGCAACGTGTAGAAGATTCTGCACTTCTTTGGCGGGCCTTATGATGAAGTCCTCTGTAAAGGAAGGTGCTCTCACACCCGCAAAATATCTGATGAATTCGGAGCGTGGAAAATCGGGCAGCACTTTTGAATACCTTTCCATTATCTCATCTATATCTTTTTTGTCCACGGAGGTATCTTTTTTAGATTCTATCTCCTTCGCCGTGGGGCCCCAGATGATGTTTCCATGCACAGTAGGATTGATACCTCCACCTTTACTGGTGGGATGAGACGGAAGGGTCAGTTCAGTCAAACAGTGTTCCACATCATCCTGTATCCTTTTGTTGAACAGGAGTTCTACTCCCTTTCTAGGATGTATAGTAAACTCTTTAGTGTCCGCTAACTCCGCTATCTCGTCGGAGTATAAACCGGCGGCATTGACCACATGGTGAGCTCCCAAAACACCTTTATCGGTGATCACACCTCTGATCATACTATCCTCTTTAGCGAATCCCACCACTTCAGTATCTAGATAAAAGTCGACTCCGTTTTTCTTCGCATTCTCGTAGAGAGCTATGGTCAATTCATAAGGATCAACTATTCCTGTAGAAGGTATCTTCACCGCCGAGATAACATCGTCGGTAACACCTTTGACTTCTTTTTTTATATCATCCCCTCTCAATATCTCTACACCCTTTAGACGATTCCTATCTGCCTTTTTTTTCACCAACCAAGGTAGTATATATTTACAAAAACCAGTGTTAAGGCCCAAAGGCAGATATCTCTTGTATTTCTTCAGGGTCCTAGAAGTGATCAAGATCAAACTTCCGACTCTTTTGAAGGGAACGTCCAATTCTTCACACAGTTCTCCGTACATCTCGTTACCGCGAACGTTCAGTCTTCTTTTTAACGATCCTTTGGAAGGAGCTAGTCCAGGATGGACCATCCCGTTGTTAGCTCTGGTCTGGCCTAGAGATACGTCCGGACCTTTCTCGACTAGAGCCACATCTACTTTGAATTTAGAAAGTTCTCTAGCGATGGAGCAGCCGATTATACCGCCCCCGATTATAACCACTTCGTGTTTCCCTAATCTTTTCCTCTCGTTCTTCGACGCTATATTTTCACGTCTTTCAGCTCTCGTTTTACCCTCTTTCATCCCCTTCCATCTGATCTCGTTGACCACTCCTTTTACCCCTTTGATATCGCCTATGTTCAGTCCTATCTTCACCCACTCCTGATGAGAGTTTACTTCTCCCTCTAATAAAACGATCCCTTCGTCCACCACGAACGATATATCGTAAGGGAATTTTTTTAGTACTTTTTTCACTTTTCGGGATATGCTCATAGCCTTACCTCACAGCAGTCTATTGAAAAGCTCCGCTATGTCGTAAACTTTGACATCTCCGTGGTTGTCTTGGAACGCCTCTTTACAAGAGGGGCACGCGGTGACGATATTTTTTGATAGTCCTTTGAGTTCTTTCAGCCTCTCTTCGTTGATACTAGACGAGAGTTCTTCATTCAGTCTAGAAACCGTAGTTCCCCCGTAACCACAGCAGAAAGTCTTTTCTCCGCTCCTGCGGGGTATCTTCAAGGATAAACCGCTGTTTTCAAGCACATCTCTCATACTTTTTTTCTTACCAAGTCCGTTAACGAGTTTGCATGGTTCATGAAACGTGACACTTCCACCTTTTTTCTCTAGATTCAAAAGTCTCTTTTTCTCCTCTAAATATTCAACCATATGCAGAACCTCAACATCCAATCCTTGACTGAATTCAGGATATAATCTTTCATATGCATAGGCGCAGGAGGGGCAGGAAGTGACCACTTTTTTGGCACTAGACATATTGATTTTTTTTGCCATTTTTTTGGCTAGCTCTTCAAAAAGCGCCGTGTTACCCGCATTGTAAGCAGGTATACCACAACACTCTTCACCTGGAAGAACGAAAGCGCTCTCGTCCAACTTTTCAAACAACTGCATGGTCTTATCGATCACTCTTTGGTCGTTCTCTCTGAATTCGCATCCTCTCAGATAAAGGACCTCTCCTTCTTCAGGATAATTTTTCTCCTTTCCCACCTTGCCGTGAACGGACCCATGCATTTCAAGAGCTTTGAACATCTCATCAAACTGTTTAAAATCCACTCCTTGTTTGATGGATTCCTCCCTTTGGGGTCTCAATATATCAGACACGGAAAAATCGAAGGGACACCAGTTTTCACAGCACCCGCATGAGAGACACATCTGTAAGGGAAAGACGTTTTCCTCGTTGAACCGCAGCACCTCGTTCTCCAGCATCATACCGACCCTAGATTTGCCTGCGGGAGACGTTGTTTCCTTACCATCAACTATACTGATGGGGCAGGCGTGCCTGCACATATTGGGGCACATGGCACATTTGACCACGTCGGACGGCCCCGAGACTTTACCTTTTAAAAATTTCATCACCGTAGAGAATTGAGTGAGCTTCGATACTCCCGACATCTCGTCCTTCAACCAATCCATTTTATCCGGCATGTTTACAACCCCATATCTCCTGGATTCATTATACCCCTTTTATCTACTTTTTGTTTTATCTTTTTTAAGAGTTCGTATCCTTCTTCTAGTTCTTCAGACATCCATCTTCTTCTTTGTCTTCCCACACCGTGATGATGACTGACAGTGCCGCCTGAGTTTATGACCGCCTTCATGGCTTCCTCCCAAGCCTGCTGATAGAATCCCTCTGCATCTTTTTTACGAGGGGGGGTCCCTGCGAAGGTGAAGTAAAAACATATGCCCTGGGGATAAAAATGTGAGGCGTGTGCAGAAGCGAAGAGGACCCCTTTTATGGGCTTGAGGGCCCCCACGACATTTTCATAGAGTTTCGCTGCACCAGACCAACCGACTGCAACTTCGATGGTATCGAAAACAACCCCCATGGGTACGAATTCAGAGGCCTCCTTTATACTGAACCTAGTTTCTAACCAGTGGTCCACTGGCTTTTCACCCTTTTCTTTGCCTACGAACTCTTCCCGGACTATCTTACTTTCAGCATCGGCTAGGGTTTCGTCGCCTTCTATTATCATAACAGTAGCCACTTTTCCATAGATATCATCGTACTCGTAAAAATGCCTTTTAGTCTCTATTTCATCGTAGATCCTGATAACCGCTGGTTCGGCTCCTCTTCTCATTATCCTTCTTATGGATTCCACCGCATCTTTGAGACTGTTAGACGCGTAGGAGAGCTTGATCCTTTTTTCCGGCTCGGGCCATATCTTGAACCAGCCCTTTGTTATTATACCCATGGTTCCTTCGGAACCCACAAAAAACTTCCTGAGATCCGGGCCGGTGGCCGTCCTTGGGTGCGGTTTCAGCTCAATGAGCTTACCCGGCGGCACAACCACTTCTATACCCTTCAGCATGTCTTCTATCCCTCCGTACTTGGTGGAAAACTGTCCCAAAGCTTTGGTGCCGACCCAGCCACCCACTGTGGAAGGATAAAGCGATTGAGGTATATTGCCCATGGTATAGCCCCTTTCGTTCAAATAGTCCTCTAGGTAATAGCCGTTCAAGCCGCTTTCGGCTTCGACTAACAGGTCCTTTTTATGCAATTTTAAAGAGCGCATCCTCTTCAGATCTACCACTATCCCGCCTTTTTCGGGTACCGCACCACCTAGAACTCCTGAGCCCCCGCCGTAGGGATAGATCGGAACTTTTCCCCTATAGCACCATCTAACTATGTCCCTCACGTCCTCTATGCTCTCGGGCCAGACCACCGCGTCCGGCACCGAAGGATACCTATCTTCCAGCATCCAGTGCAGATAAATGGGCCAATAGTCGTGGCTGTAAGAAAGAAGATCGGCTCTTTGTGTGGATAATCTGCCACCATCAAGGGTATCGGATAGTTTTTTTATGACTTTGTCAACTTTACTAGCTCTTTTCTTTTTTTTGCTCTCGTTTAAGGACAAAAAATCACCTCGGATCACATGAAGCAAAGGAGTAAAACAAAACGATTTTGATAAATCTTTCTGTTAAAACGCATCTGTGTATCTGTTTACACGGATCCTCGATCCATCCTACGATAGTTCACGACTGGCTCTTCTTGATCTCTCCTGGCGTTCCCTTGACCGTGGCCACGGTACACTTAGCATGTTTCAAGAGGCGGTCGGTGGTGCTGCCCAAAAAGATATCTTTGAATCCAGAACTACCGTGAGACGATATGTATATAACATCGTCTTCCTCCGCATATTCCGATATACGTTTGTAAGGCGTACCGTTGAATATCTTCTTTTCGATCTCTACATCCATTTCGTTCGCAAGAGATCCGACTTCATCTAATATCTTTTCACCGGATCTTCTGAGCGCTTTTTCCATCTTCTCCGATATATGTAATTCGCCTAACTCGACCACGTGGATGGCGGTAACGGGAACTTCCAAAAAACTGGCCAACTTCATACCTTCTTCGACCCCTTTCATGGATTCTTCCGATCCGTCAGTAGGTAATATGACTCTTCGATACATACTCTTCCATTCAAAAGGGTTAATTATACTTTTTCGAAAGCCCACTGACCGGTTTCGCTATCCATAGCTATATATACAAGGAGCATGTAGAAGGGATTCACATAGTAGAAAAAGAACAAAAAGGAGGTGAACTAGATATGAAAGGCGAAGTAAAGTTCTACAACACCATGAAAAACTTTGGATTCATCAAGCCTGACGAAGGTGATGAAGATTTGTTCGTTCACAGAAGCGACATAGAAGGTAACTACTTGAGCGAAGGAGATATTGTAGAGTTCGAAACAGAACAGAGCGATAGAGGCCCTAGGGCTGTTAACGTTAAAAAGCTCGAGTGATTTTAGAGGTCGGTAACTTTTTTTACTCACCAACAAAATTAACTTGAAACTTGTTCAAAAAACAATTTTTCTTTTTATATTAATTTTTATTGTTACCCACGGTCATCTCTACCGTTTCCACCAAAATATGTAAATATCTATCTGAACTTCAATCTAGGAGGTTATTAGAAAATGGACGGAAAGACTCTAGCGGAGCATACAGTAGAGTATGGGATGAATAACGGAGCGGATTACGTAGAGGCTCGCTTCATAGATTCTATCAACGAAAATTACTTTTCAAGAAATGGAGAATTTCTGAGCATACAAAAAAAACCCACAAAGGGTCTCGGGATAAGAGTCCTCATGGACGGCTGTCTCGGATTCGGCTCCGTGGATAGTTTGGAAAAAGAACAGGTAGAAGAAAGGGTTCAATCTATATCTAAGATGGCGCAGTTGAGCGAAAGAAAAGAGCCCATAGAATTCTCTGAAGAAAAGAGCGTCAAGAAGAATTGGAGCGTGCCCACCAAAATACCTTTCAAAGATATTTCAAAAAAGGAGAAACAGGAGTTCGTCAAAAAATTAGACGATGATATTAAAAAATGCGGTTCAAAAAAATTTTCTATCCGGAACAAGATAAAGAACAGGATCCTCTTCTTTCATACAAACTCATCTAAAAAGTACATCGTGACCTCAGAAGACTCCAAGGTACACTCGGACGAATCATTCATATCCATATTCTGTGTTATGAACGCCGAGACAAAAAACGATAAAGAGCAGAGGATGTTCGGGCTAGGAGGAAGTTCAGGATGGGAATGGCTGAAGGAAGGTAACGTACGAGATGTGATACTCCGGGAAAGCAAAAAACTGGTACGGTCCGCTGAAGAGGCTAAAAAAGTGAATTTCCGTAAACCATTGGATGTGATCGTCGGTCCGGAAGTTTCAGGGATCATGGCCCACGAGAACGTAGGACATCCCAGCGAAAGTGACAGGATAATGGGTCGTGAAAAGGCGCAGGCCGGTGGATCATTTTACAGGGAACTTTTGGGTATCAAGGAAAATAATGACGCGAAAAAAATCGATCTGGATGATACCGGTGTAGATATAGGCTCTGAAGTGGTTTCAGTGGTCGATGATCCCACCCTCAAGGGAAGCCCCGGTTTTTATCTCTACGATGAAGAATGTGTTGAAGCGAGGGCGCGCTATCTGATCAAAGATGGACAGCTGAACGATCTCCTTTTGAATCGTGAGTTCGCCTCTTGTTTTGGGACTTCCTCTAACGGAGCCGCACGTTCGGCGGGATTCAGCAGAGAACCTATACCCAGGATGTCCAACACTTTTTTTGAACCAAAGGATCAGAGTAAAGAGGAACTCGTAGAAGACGTGAAAAAAGGCGTCCTCATAGAGAGTTTCACCGAATGGAACATAGACGATAGGAGGTATCATAGTAAGTACGTTGGACTCGAATCCTATCTGATAGAGAACGGAAGGATCACAAACAAGATGATCAAGCGCCCGGCCCTGGAAATGACCACACCGGCGCTTCTAGAAAGCATAGATGCCGTTTCCAACGATTACGAGTACCGTATGAACTTTTGTGGGAAGAGCGATCCCATGCAGCCTGTGAGTGTGTCGACCGGAGGTCCTTACCTCAGGATGAGAAACGTGAGGATAGAGTGATCCACATGATGGGAAAAAGATTTGATGAGGAAATATTGAAGACCGCTGTAGAAACAGCATTGAGATCCGGAGCGGATGAAGTCATAGCTAAACTGGTTGAAGAGAAAAAATACCAGATAAGATTTTCAAATTCATCCATCGACGTGAATAAAGGATGGGATAATCATTATTTGGATGTGTTCATCTCCAAAAAACCACGTTTTTCTCTCACCAGAAAGATCGATACCTTGACAATCCACGATCCCGATGAAAAAAAGGTCAAAAAAAGAGTACCAAAACAGGTGAGGTTTTTAGACCAACTACCTAAAAGTAAACTATATTGGGGTATGGATGAGGAGCCCCACAGTTCTTACCCTTCCATAAAGCTATACGACGAAGGGATGGAAGAGTTCCATAAAAAAGGTCCAAAACTTGTAAAGAAGATGATAGACTCAGCAGACGAGGTCGGTGCCAAAAATTCCGCAGGCGTGCTGCATTCAGGTATCAGCAAAACCGGTCTTCTCACCGGCTACGGAAACGGAGGCGAGTACGAGTCCTCTTTCTGCAGGGGCACCATACGTGCATTTCACGACGAAGAGAGCAGTGGTCAGGGGTTGGTAGTCACTAGAAAACTTTCCAACATAGAGAAAAAGTTCGAAGATGCGGGTCGAAAAGCCGGCCGATTGTCCAGGCGGAGTACAGGGGCCGAACAGGGTAAACCAGGTACCTACGATATGATAATGAGCCCCACTGTTGGCGCCAACCTATTTGGTAACCTGCTGAGCGGCACTAACCCTATCATGATGATCGCGGGTATGAGCTGTCTCAGAGGCAAGATGAAAAAGAAGGTCGGCCCTGAAGAACTGACCGTAAAAGACGATTCTTTGGTAGAAGAAGGACTGAACAGCAGACCTTTCGACGACGAAGGAACCCCCTCCCAGAAAACAACTCTATTCAAAGACGGAGAGTTCACAGGATTGATACACAATACGTCTACGGCTAAATTTTGGAGCTTCATCAACACGATAAAACTGAAATTCTGGAGAAGGGCAAAAACTTCTTCGAATTCGATCTTAGGGCAGATGGGGATGACGGGTACCGAGGAGAACCCAAGGATCCTTCTACCCGCGCCTTCAAATTATCGTTTCGACCCCGGCTCGTACAGTCTCGACGAGATCATATCCACCTCCACTAGACCCACCATATATCTAACTTCGAACTGGTATACCAGGTTCACTAACATGAGCGAAGGAGAGTTTTCAACGGTTCCCAGGGACGCAATGTTCTTAATAGAAAACGGAGAGATCAAAAAACCTATAAAAGGACTCAGATTGAAAGGGAACCTTTTAAAGATGTGCGAGAACATGCAAGCCATAGGAAAAGATACTAAACAGGTGAAGTGGTGGGCGGTGGATACACCCACATTTATACCTTCCATAAAAGTTGGTGGTTGTAAATTCACAAAAGCAAGAGGAAAAGAAAAGTAAAAAAAGGGTTTTTGACCGGAGCTTTATTTGTTGCCGACCAACACCGACAACAGGTTAGCGTGTTCGTAACTCGGATATCCGGCCCTTCTTACCTTGAATCTTTTTCCTTTCATCATTTTTCTCACTAATAATGATAAGGAGAGGGAGGTATTTATATTATTCTTGAAAATAATAATGGATATGTCCAAAACGAGGTTGAACAACGTCAACTCAAAAGTTGTAAAAGTCCCCCTGGCCTACTAAATCATGATAACAACGGTAAGAAATCCCGCTTTTCACTCTTGTTCTTTCAATGCGGAATAATTCCACCTTTTTTTGACCTCTTCTACCTTTTTCTTATATATCTTTTCCGAGAGGTCACCCGCGGCGAGCTTCATGTCCAACTGCTCGATCTCGTTCTCCGCTCTTTCCAACATCGTTGCCTTGTATCTATCGGCGAGTTTGTCCAATGTATTCATCAATCTTTTCCCTGTTTTAGTTATCTCATAGATGATCCTAGGTCTTCCTTCGGGAGGGAATATGGCGTTCCTCTCCACCATACCCCGATCGTGTAGTAATATCAGGTGTTTGTCCACGGCCTGTCTTGTAAGTTCTAACTCTTCGGCTAGATCCTCAGGATGATCGTAGCCCTCCCCTAACATATCCAAGATCTCGCACCTTGTCTTAGATGAAAATATGCCTATCATCTCTTCGGTGAAATCTTTCATGAATACCCATAAGAAAGGAGATATTTAGGTTTTTCAACTAAAAAGTTGATGATAACTACTTCAAAGTTCAGCCTATCTAATAATATATTCAAGATAAGTATATATAATCTCGTGATCATGTACAATGTAAACAGGTGGTAAAAATGGATGAAAACGAAAAGATGTTAAAAAAATTGGACCAAAGGCTTGCTGATGGAGAGATATCCCAGGAGCTTTACAACGAGATCGTTTCCAGGTACAAGAAGAGCGAAGAAAACACGGAAGACGAAATAGAAGAAGAGATTATAGACGAAGAGATAGAAGATGTTTCAGAAAAAGAAACAAAAACGGATGAAAAAACAAAAAAGGTCAAGATCACGGGAGCCACCAGGATCGACAGCTGCAACTGTGAGATCTTTAGAGCCGCCGGTGCATCCGGTATAAGCGGTGACCTTATAGCCGATGATGCAAAAATCTCCGGAGCCACTAAAGTAAACGGCAACGTATACATAGGAAAATTGAGTTCGAGCGGAGCTCTAAAAGTGCTGGGGAAAACAGAGGGAGAAAAACTTGATGTCAGCGGCGCGTCGAAGTTTGAAAAAGATGTAAAAGTGGATGTGATAGAAGCTTCTGGTTCTTTTAAAGTCGATGGTGATGTGGTGTGTGAAACCATGAACGCCAGTGGTGCTGTCCACATAAAAAATGTCTTGAGAGGCGACATTGCCCTCAAACTCTCTGATAAGTCAAAGATAAAAAAGATAGAAGGCGGAGATGTCGTCGTGGAAAGCGGTGGTTCGGGATTCTTCTCCTTCGGTTTTAGAAAGACCGGCTCCCTTGATGTGGAAAGCATCACAGGGAACGACATCTACCTGGAGAATACGAAAGCTGAAAATGTTATGGGAAGTGATGTTGTCATAGGCCCCGGATGTAAGATCCAGACGGTCAAGGCAAAAAACCTTAAGGTCCACGAATCCGCAACTGTAAAAAACAAAAAGGGTTTGAAAGATATCAAAAAGAAATAAATGTCTTTTGACCCTTATTTTTTTGACCTTTAGCTTCGTCTCTTACTCTTCCTGAGCATCATACTACCTTCGTCTTCATGGTCCCCTTCAGCCTTTGAAAACGCATCGTAAACATTGTACGCCCAGAAAAGCGATATGATCATCACCGGAGTGAAAATCAGATAGCCGGTAATATAGTAAAAAAGGTATACCGCACATACCACACCTATGGCGAAAAAAAGGATGCCTTTCCCCCAATGTCTGTTATAGAGTTGACCTAAACCTGGAAAGAATAGAGATGCTAAAGCGGCTCTCTTTTTGTTTTTCTTTCGTGGAGTTTTGACCTCATCTCCATCACCAGCTTCTGTCTTGGTTTTCAACCTCTGAGATAGATCAAACTCGATTCTGTCAGACCATGACAAGATATCACGTTTTATGATTTATAGACGTCTATATATATGTTTTGAATACCCAGTGTTTTGGTATACGGACCAACACATTTCACATATCATGAGAAAATTTCATATCCTTTCACTTTCTATACCCTCCAAGACGTGTGCGCCATGAGAGTAGTAGATGTCTCTGCGATCTTTGTTTCTGTCATACTCCTATTTAGTGTAGTTGCGCTCACAGGATGCTTAGATGATGAAGTTTCTCTCGACCCAGAGATAGATATGACGGTGCAGGATGCGGAGATAAAAGAGTACGATGCAAGGAACCGTGCTCCCAAAGATGATCATGTATTTTTGTACATCCAGGTGAGAATGGAAAACCTAGATGTAGGATCGGATTTTTATCCCGTAGCTCGGCATTTCGAACTCGAGACAGATAAAAGATACAGCAGATCTTACCACGATGAAATAGGGTTTCCAAGCAAGATCGCCGGTGGAGAGAGCGATACGTTCAGGATCAGCTTCGAAATCCAGGAAGACGAGACAGGTATGATCCTTCGATACCGACCCGACTGGAGCCAAGAAGACCCTCTAGAAGCGGATGTTCCTCCCCACCTACTCTAGATAAACTGACTCTTCTTTAAATATGGGCACCGTGGTACCACCTTCAGGAATAAATGTAACTTTTCCTCCAGTCTTAAGAAGAGCCTCGTCGATGGCTTTTTGAAGCGACTCTTTTGGCTCAATGGATATCGATTTGAGAACTCGGTCGTTTAAACCAGTTACCGCCCAAAGAGAATCGTTTGAGCATAGATATTCTAATTTTACAGCCTTTTGATAGCCTAATCGGTACTCCTCTTTTACCCTTTCTAAAATTCCTTCTAATGAATCAACAGAGCTCATCAATTCATAGAAATTTTTAGGCCCTATCCCGTCGGAACAGTGCGATACAAGTATCATGATCCCTCCTTTCTTCAGAGCCGACTTTGCGAATTCTACGGCTTTGTGGCTCTGGTAAAGGTCTAGGTCCATGGGATATGCGGCGGTCACGACAACTTCAGATCTATTTTCTATACTTGCTGTGAATATCCTTTTGGCTGTTCTGACTTCTTCAAGGAAAACTCTTTCTAAATTTCCCGAGCTTGCGGAGTAAACTCTTCCCTCTTTATCCAACGTTATATTAAGTCCGTAAACTTCAGCATCAAATTTTCTGTAAGCCTCCATCATATCCTCATGGATCGGATTGCCTTTGAGTTTCAACGCTTTTGCATCTTTTTTGAGAGAATGATAATGATTTTCTGTTATGGTTTCGTAGGAGGCTATCCCCGGTAAAAATGATTTTCTTCCTCCCGTGAATCCGGCAAAGTAGTGGGGTTCTACAGTGTTCACGGCAAAGACCTTTTCGGCCTCCGCAGCGAGTTTGTTGAATCTGACTGGAGTTCCTCTCTTGGTAGTTCCGTAATCCACCGTATCGTCGTTTTTTGCATCGTGGATGTGTATATTTTCTTTGACGCTCTGATAGATATCACCGAATATCCATCGGAGTTCTTCTCCGGTGGGCTTCCGATGGGAACCTGTAGCAACTATGAATTCTACCTCGTGCTCTTCTATATATTCTGATATCGTTTCCAGTACCAACGAAGTTGGAGTCGGTCTAGTTGCATCATTGACGATCATCAAAGTGCCGTCTTCGATGAAATCTGAAAATTTGGGTTTGTCTATGGGATACTTTAGTGCTTCGAGTATCACTTCTTTCTCTTCTTTTTTCTGTACCTCGTTGGGATGTAGGACCGCATGGACTTTTTGCTCTTCCACATCCACGGTTATCTTGTCATCTGCGTAAGGTATGTCGATCAACATGATCTACCCAATCGGTGATGGTTTTAATCTTTTTTTGGATGATATCTTTCTTTTTCATGGGGAAATTTTATTTTTGCATAGGACTTCATCCTTTCAATATGTTCACCGTGTTCCGGAGTGATGGTCTTGCAGACAGATAAAGGAAACATCTCCAAATTCGTGGTGATGATACTTCTACTGTTGGGGGCCTTCGGAGTGATGGGAGGTGGTTTGGTAGCTCCAGGTTTACCTACCATAGGGGCCGCTTTCGACGCCGCCGAGGAACATGTTGGTTTGATCTTGAGCATCTATACTCTAGCGGCCGCTTTGAGCCTGCCCGTCATAGGATACCTTATCGATTTCGTAGGTCGGAAAAAAGTAGGAGTTGTGTGCCTACTCATCGACGGATGTGCCGGTTTAGCTATAGTCTTTGCTCCAAATTTTTCTACACTTTTGATCCTCCGATTCATACAAGGTATCGGTATCGCCGGATTGGTACCTATAGCCATGACAGTGATAGGGGACCTTTTTTCAGGCGATAAAAGGTTACAGCTCATGGGTTATCTATCCGGAACCATCTCTCTTGGAGCAGCGGTTATCCCTTTCATCGGTGGTGTACTCGCATCGGTAAGTTGGAAGCTCGTCTTCGCCGTGTACGGTCTATCTATATTTTTGGCCGCGTTGTTTTACTTTACTATCCCTGAAACGAGTTCTAAATCAAAAAAGCCTAAGCACGACGGAGTCTTTGATTACGTATCATCATTGTTCTCTACGCTGAAAATTAAAAAGATACGTAACGTGATGATACATTCTCTGATCCTTTATTTTTTGCTCTACGCGCTGATCACATATCTGCCTATATATCTCATGGAGGCCCACGGCTTCTCTGAAATCTTCAACGGCATAGCCCTGTCCGGTCAGGCGGTTTTTTCAGCAGTACTCGCATCAAGAGCTACTTTTATCGCCGATCATCTAAATTGGCGGAAACGAGCTTCTCTTGGGTTCGCTCTCATCTGCGGCAGCTTCTTAACGCTGCCGTACTGGCCAGAAGGAAGCTATCTGATCAGTTTCAGCTTCATCTTTTATGGCATAGGCATGGGCATCGTTTCACCCACCATATATAACCGGGTGACCCGATTATCACCTCCGAAACTCACAGGATCCGTGATATCGATCTTCAACACCATGAAGTACGTGGGCATGACGATGGCCCCCCTAGTGATCGGTTTGTCTCTGGTATTCACAGATTTAAACGTGGTGTTCCTAGGCGTTGGGATTTTGAGCGGTGTTTGGGCATGGTTCACCTTGATATCCAAGTGAAAATCAATACTCGTAACCCTTGACCTCTTCTTCCTGTGGTTCGACACCGAGCCCCAGTGCTATACGATTGACGAAGTTAAAATAGCCGGTTACCAAAGTTATATTGAGTACGTCCTGATGAGAAAAACCTTCGTCTTTTAGTTTATCCACATCATCCTCTATCATCTTATGGGGCTCTTCAGTCAACTTTTTGGCGAATCCGAGCATCACCTTATATCTTTCGTCTACCTCGGTTTTTTCATAGTCTTCCGCCAGAAGTCTTACCCTTTCTTCGTCTCGCCAGTAGTGGTTCAAAGCTTCTACATGATGTTCAACGCAGTATTCACAGCCGTTTGCTGCGGAAACGACAACCGCTATCATCTCCGATTCTTTTCGACTAAGGCTTGAATCTTTGAACATCACTGACATGTAAAGATCAAGATGTGCTTTCATAGCTCCTGGGTTCAAGCTGTGCACTTTTAAGATATTTGATACGTTTCCTCTGCTCTCCATCAATTCATCATAAATATCTTTGAGCTCGCCTTGAGCATCTTCTTTTTCTATCTCGTCTATCCACGACATACTTTAAGGATAGAACCGATCATTTAAATCACTTTTCTTTCGAGCTCTAATTCGTCTTTCAACATCCCGAATATCATCCTAATACCTTGCTTAAACAAAATTGTATCTTCTGATTGCTATGAAAATTTTATCAAGGGGCAAAGTTAGTTTCTACAGAGCGATTTAGACGCATTCTTTTACTAGAGCATACGCTAAAAGTATTTTTTGTATAAGGGCAAAAACAGAAAAAGGTTTTTCATGGATTGTCATCAATTTGGATCAATCGTTGTTACTGATCTTTTTTGCAGGAACTCCTCCCCACCTTTCCCCTTTTGGTATATCCTCACAAACCAGTGAATTATTGAAAAGCATACCTTCCACTATCGTATCCGGTAGGACCGTAGAGAATCCACCGACGAAGGCTTTTGATTTGATCACCACTTCGCCATCTTTATAATCATAACCACCTTTTTCGCTGGGGACTATCACGTGGGCCATCAGTCTGCATCCCCAACCTAGAAAAGCCCCATCATCTATGGTGATCATTTCAGGATTTAACGGGTCGAAAACGCACTGCGGATTCACCCACGCGTCCTTACCAACTTTCATACCAGTTCTCCTCAGAAACCAGTTTTTTAGCCTTCCAGGCGGAAGAGGAGAACAGATCAAGTTTATTATAATATAGTTGAAGATCACTCTGATCCTTCCTGTAACCTTGTATATGTCCGTCGGTTTTTCCATCTTCAAATTAATCACACTTCTTTAAATAGATAATTGGACCTATGACATAAGATGAAATACTACTTTGATTTAACTTTTCTTGGTGGAATAGGGAAATGGAATATTTTTTTGTCTTTTCATTTTTCGCTTCGCTCGAAAGTTAATGAAAACGCCGAGGAGGAGACGAACAAATCTTTGATTTCGTAGGATTTCATCCTATTCTTATTCAGAAACCTTCGGTTTCCTGCGAATTGTGAGCGTTTGGAATGCCAGAGGCATTCCGAACAGTTTTCGAATCTCATCTGAAGGCGTGAGTGACATAGGAACGAACGCCGAGGAGGAGATTCGAACTCCTGAGGCGCAGCGCGCCACCGGCTTGCTTGATCGCCGGGAATCCCGGCTCGAGGAAAGCCCGTGAAGACTTTCCTCTGATCGGCGGCTCTCAAGGCCGGCGCCTTGGTCCAGGCTTAGCTACCTCGGCATGAAGAAGGGGCCGTGTTGTAGTGTTTTTATGGCCCTCGAGGTCCAGAAGAAATGGCTACTCACTTTTAAAATTACCGAAATTGATCTTCAACCATCTTTATGGCACAGACGTCTCCGCACATGGAGCATACATCCTCGTCCGCACTGTTCTTTTCTTTTCTCATCTTTTTAGCTTTTTTAGGATCCACCACTTTTTCGAACATCTTTTCCCAGTTGAGCTCTTTTCTCGCCTTTGATAGGTCATCATCTATATCGACGTCTATACCTTTGGTTATATCGGCGGCGTGGGCAGCTATCCTAGAGGCTATGACGCCTTCTTTTACGTCTTCGACGTCGGGAAGACCCAGGTGCTCTGCAGGAGTTACATAACAAAGAAAATCTGCACCATGATATGCAGCCAACGCGCCTCCTATAGCTCCGGAGATATGATCATAGCCCGGTGCGAAATCGGTAACAAGAGGACCAAGCACGTAAAAGGGTGCTCCGTCACATATCTCCTTTTGTATCTTAACGTTAGCACTTATCTGATCAAGGGGCACGTGACCCGGTCCTTCGACCATGGCCTGTACTTTTTTCTCTCTCGACCTTTTTACCAGTTCACCGAGTGTGATCAATTCTTGTATCTGCGGTCTATCAGTAGCATCTGCTATGGAACCAGGTCTCAACCCGTCGCCTAAACTCAAAGTTAGGTCGTATTCTCTAGCGATCTCCAAAAGGTAATCGAATTCCTGGTAGAGTGGATTTTCCTCTTGATTGTGTAATATCCACGCCGCTAAAAAGGATCCACCTCTGCTCACTATGTCTGTTAATCTTCCACATTCCTTCAAACTGTCGATAGCTTTTTTCGTGACGCCACAATGTACCGTTACAAAGTCAACACCGTCTCTGGCGTGCTTCCTCACACTGTTGAACATCTCATCAGAATTCATATCCACTACGGATGACTCTCTCGCCTTGGTAAGGCCGCATTGGTATATTGGAACGGTACCCACAGGTAGATCGGTGTTATCTATCACTTTCCTTCTCACCCTGTCGATATCTCCACCTGTGCTTAAATCCATGACCGCGTGGCTCCCGTATTCTTCCGCCACCTTTAATTTTTTCAGTTCTAGGTCCTCATCCTTATGGTCTCTAGAGGTGCCAAGATTAACGTTTATCTTCACTTTCATATCTTTGCCGATCGGGATCGGTTCAGGACCGTGGATAGGATTGTAGGGTATGACCGCTCGACCGTTTTTTATCAGACGAGCCAATCTCTTAGAGTCTATGGGTTCGTTCTCCACCGCTTTAACGACCTGTTCAGGTACGCTTTTTTCACATCTTTCTATGAGAGTCATCGGATGACCATGGTATCGAGGTAGTTTAAAAGATTTTGGTGAGTGAGTACCGTTTCATTAATATATCAACATAAAACCTTTATATGCTATCCTATCTTTTTCACCAGCTACACGAGGTGCTAACCCTTTGGCAAAAGATTCTAAAAGACCATGTCCAGTCTGCGATTCAGAGGTACCCCAGGGCAAAGATAGATGCCCTGTGTGCAAAGCTGATCTAAACCTTTTCGAGGAAGGTATAGATCTAGATGAAGAAGTATCAGAGGAATCCATAGAAAAAGTCATGGGTCTGGTACTCGACGAGGAGGACGAAGAAGAACTGATAGGTGATCTCGAAGAGTTGGGGCTGTCTGAAGAGGATATCTTAGAAGAGTCCGAAGATGAAAGTTTCTTCACCTTTGAGTGCCCCATATGCGAGAGCGAGGTCTCGGATGACGCTTCTAAATGCCCTGAGTGTGGCGTTGTGTTCGAAGCAGAGGAAGAGGAGGATGAGGTCGAAATAGACGAAGTAGAGGAAGAAGACAGCATCGAATCTTTTGAAAAAAGGATAGGGAAGTTGGACCGATTTGGAATAGGATTGGAGGAGATAAAAGAGGATCTCGAAGAAGTAAAAAAGACCGACGAATTAGATCCTGAAAGAGAAAATACACTGATGGAACGATTGAAGATCACCATAAGTCACGCTGAAGAGATAAAGGAAAGGTTGGAAAGATGCAAGAATTACCTTGAATGGATCTCCCAAAAGACTGATGCATCTGAGATCGAAGGTTGGTTGGATCAGGTATACAGGGGTTGTGAAATAGGCGAGTATGCCATAGCGGCGAAAAAGGCGAAAGAAGTCGAAAGGGACGTAGAAGAAGTCGTCGAGGATATGGGACTGACGAAAAAACACGAATTCTCAAAGGTGATGAAAGAGAAGAAAAAATCGATTCAAGAGATACTTTCGGAGTTAGAGAAGAAGATCATCAAAACCCACCGGATCAAAAAGATGCTGAAAAAAGCTGAAAAAGAAAAGAAAAAAAACCGGATACTGGCGAGCTACCACAGCCTTATGAGTGCGCAAAAGATGTCAGAAAGTTTGTACGATGTTGCCGAAGACGCCGCCGAAGCTAAATCACATCTGGAAAAACTCAGTCTTAAAGGCGTAGACACCAGCGAATATTCAAATAAAATAGATGAGGCCATGGACAAAGCGGAACATGGTGATTTCACTGAAGCAAAAGATCTATTAGATGAAAATATCGCAGAGATGAAGAAGACTTTAGAAAAAAAATTGGTTTTCAAAGATCAAGATAAGAAGGATCACTTCAAGAAAATACAACAGAAGATACCCGAGATGACGGCGCTTCTGAAAACCGCTAAAAACTTCGATGTCGACGTTAAAGATGGGAAAGAACTGATCAACCAAGCTGTGAAAAAGACAAAGGATAACGAATACGAGGATGCCTTGAATTCATTAAATGAGTGTAAGATATTTTTCCAGAAAAAACTCGAAAACCAGATAAACGAAAAGATAAAAAATATAGAGAGACGACTGCCACAAAAAGAGAGAGGCACCATAATAGAAGACATAAAAAAGTATAGAGACCAAGAGGATTATGAAAAAGTTTCTGAGTCCATAGAAAAGGCGAAAGAAAAGATAGAGGAGAAACGAAAAGAAAAAGCCGAGGATAAAAAAGAGGTCATGGAAGAGGTGAAAAAAGATATCGCCGTACTAGAAGGTATAATAAAAGACGTAAAAGAACATGGTTTTAAGTTTCCTGAAGCCGAAAAACTGCTGAAAAAAGCGAAAGAGAGGAGTAAACAAAAAAATCCACAGATATCTAGAAAATTCCTTTTACAAGCGGAGGATAAATTATCCGATGAGCTGCCAGCGATCTTGAGAGATGAGATAAAAGGTGCAAAAAACAAATTGAAAGAGGCAAAAATAAAGGGTGCTGACGTATCGAAACCCGTGAAATATCTAAAAGAAACGAACAAAGCTCTAAAAAGAGGAGACGTCAAAAAAAGTTTTGAAAATCTAAAGAAGTACAAAAAGAGCATGGACGAGATAAATGGATAAAATGAGTTCAGATTGGAAGATCATCGTATTCGATATGGATGGTGTGCTCATCGATGCGAAAAGTTCATGGGCATGGATCCACGATAGATTCGGAGTCGATAACGAAGATTCTTTAAAAGCGTACGAAAGAGGCGATATAGACGATGGTGAATTCATCAGAAGAGATATCGAACTTTGGAAGTCCGCCGAACCTAACATATCGAGACAAGATATCATAGACATATTGAAAACAGCACCTGTGATGAAAGGTTTTCATAAAGTGATACCTTCTCTAAAAGAGAATTACAACACGGCGATAATCAGCGGCGGTTTGAAGCCTTTGGCGGAACACGTAGGCGGAGAATACTTTGACAGGATATTTGCCAACGATATAAAAGATCATGAAGGAAGGTTGAGCTCCCGTGGGATCGTAGACGTACCTTTGAAAAACAAAGGGGATATCCTCGAAAAACTGCTCTCCGAAGAAGGCATAAAAAAAGAACGATGCGTAGCCATAGGAAACAGTCATATCGATGCGCCCATGCTTGAAAGGGCTGGATTGGGTATAGCATTCAATCCGGACGACGAAAAGGTAAAAAGATCTGCGGATTGGGTCATAGAAGAAAAGGATCTGTCCGCTCTCTTTGATGTCCTAGATATGTGAGAAGGTTACAAAGGTTTTTTAAAGCATATGTCTATTTTCTCTATCCATGGAGTGCGAAGATATAGAGAAACTCGATATACAAGAGATCGCTGAAAAGATAGAATGCATGGAGATAAGAGGGGCCGCTGAGATAGCTAGGGCTGGAGCCCATGCGCTTAAAAAAGTCATAGAAGAGTTTGAAAACGAAGATAAAGAAGATCTTTTAAAGGAATTGGAAAGATGCAGATCTGAATTGCTCAGTACTAGGCCAACTGCGGTGTCTCTAGAGAACTGCCTTGTGTGTGCCATGAAAGGAGCGCAAAAAGAAGAAGACGTTGAACGACTGAAAAAAAGGATAAAGAAGAACTGCTCGGATTTTATCCAACGTTCATTGGAAGCGAAGGAGAATATAGCAGAATACGGTGGTAAAAGGATCGGAGAAGACGATGTGATATTGACTCACTGCAACAGTTCCTTAGCATTGGCCGCGATCAAGTACGCGTGGGATCAAGGTAAGAACATAAAAGTGATCGCCACCGAATCACGTCCCAAAAAACAGGGCTACATAACCATCAAAGAACTCTCTAACGTAGGAGTACCCGTTACTCTCATCGTGGATTCCGCCGTAAGACATACCATGAAAGACGTGGATAAAGTTTATGTGGGAGCGGATACCATAACCTCTAACGGAGCGGTTATCAACAAGATCGGTACATCTCAGGTGGCATTGTGTGCAAACGAAGCGAGGGTGCCTCTCACCGTCTGTGCGGAGAGTTATAAATTTTCGAGAAAAACTGCATTCGGTGATCTGGTGCCCATCGAGGAAAGGGACCCCTCTGAGATCGTAGATCCCAAAAAATTTCCTGGTGTTGAGATAAGAAACCCCGTTTTCGACGCGACTCCTTCGGAATATATAGATTGTATAATAACCGAAAACGGGGTCATATCGCCCGAAGGAGCATACCGAATAATAAAGGAGATGGAATCATGAGTATGGATTACTTAGCATTGGATGAAGAGTTAGACCCGGAAGAGTATGTGATATGTGAATATACCGTCAAAAGCGACTTGGATATAAAAACCGCGGGAGTGAGGATAGCCGAAGAAGAATCCACAGGAACTTGGACTCATCCTACCACCCTATCGGATGATATATTCCAGAGGTACGGAGCAAAAGTTACTGAGGCCAAGAACGACAAAGTCAGGATAGGCTACCCTGTAATAGATTTTTCAGGCGACATAGGAGGTATCCCCCAGATTTTGAGTATAATCGCCGGCAACCTTTTTGGTTTAGATTCGTTAGAGGGAGTGCGTTTAGTGAATCTAGAGATGCCCTCTAAGCTCGTAAAAAACTATCCTGGACCCCGATTCGGCCTGGAGGGTTTGAGAACGATACTTAACAGACCTAAAAAACCTCTAGTAGGGACCATCGTGAAACCGAAGATAGGACTGCCACCCAAGGAATTCGCCGACTACGTTTACCAGGCGGGAAAGGGTGGACTCACTAACTCTAAAGACGACGAGACCCTGGTGGACCAAGACTTCTGTCCCTTGGAAGATAGGGTAAACTGTGTGAGTGAAAAGCTGGACCTGCTTCAAGAAGAAGGTCACCAGATGATACATGCCCACAACATCAGTACCAACGCCCATGAGATATTGGATGCGGCGGATATAGCATTGGAAAACGGTGCTAGACAACTTATGGTGGACGTTTTGACCGTAGGGTTCCCCGGTCTACAGGCTTTGGCTGAAGATCCTTCAGTGGATGTGCCTATACACGTACATAGAGCCATGCACGGAGCCATAACAAAAAATCCAGACCACGGGATCTCCATGCCTGTCATAGCCAAACTGGTAAGGATGGCAGGAGGAGACGCTCTGCATACGGGTACGTACGGGGCCGGAAAGATGCACGCCGACATATCTGAAGAGCTATTTTCGAAAGAAGTATTACTAGGTGAAGAACACGACTTAAAAAAAGTGATGCCGGTTTCAAGCGGCGGACTCCATCCTGGATTAGTACAAGAACTCATGGATGTGAGCGGTAAAGACGTTCAAATACAAGCAGGAGGAGGTGTCTCGGGTCACCCGGACGGAGTGATGGCGGGAGCTAAGGCGTTGACGCAAGCTGTAGATGCCGTCTGTTCGGGGATCGGATTGAGAGAGTATGCAAAAGAGCATACCGAGTTAAAAAAGGCCCTTGATAAATGGATGTGAACCCATGATCAAACTAACTGCCAAGATCATAGATCTCGAATCTGAAGAACATGTTGTTATCCTTCACAAAGAAGATGCGAAAAGGATGGGGTTACAAAGTCAGAGCAGGGTCAGGGTTAACAAAAATGGAAAAAACACCACTGCAGTGGTAAAAGTATCTAGAACGTTAGTGGACGAAGGAGAGATCGGCCTGGTAGAAAAGATCGTAGACGAGATCCATGCGGAGGAAGGCAAAAGACTGAGCGTGAATCAAACTGGCAGACCCGAATCAGTCGAACATATAAGGGAAAAATTGGAGGGAAAGGAATTATCTACCCATGCTATCAACGAGATAATCCAAGATATCGTAGAAAGACGTTTATCGGATATAGAGCTTTCAGCCTACGTCTCGGGCGTATATTCCCAGGGTATGAACCAGAGAGAGATAAAAGATCTTACCCAAGCCATGATCGATACAGGCGATAAGATAGAATTCGACAAGCATCCCGTCTTCGATCACCACAGTATCGGTGGCGTTCCTGGTAACAAGATCACTTTATTGATAGTTCCCATCATCGCCGCCGCCGGTCTGATGATACCCAAAACCAGCTCCAGGGCCATATCTAGCGCAGGAGGTACGGCAGATATATTCGAAACTTTGGCCGATGTTACTTTGACAACGGAGCAGATAAAAGAGATCGCCGAGGATATAGGAGGAACCATCGCATGGGGCGGCGCCGTAAATCTGGCTCCCAGCGATGATCTGATAATAAAGGCCGAATATCCTTTGAGGATCGACCCCTATGCCCAGGTATTGGCTTCGGTCCTGTCTAAGAAAAAAGCCGCAGGAGCGGAATATCTTGTTATGGATATACCTATAGGGGAAAACACCAAAGTTAAAAGCCTGGAAGAAGGACGAAGATATGCCCGGGATTTTGTCTCACTGGGTGAGGAGATAGGTATAGAAACCAGATGTGCCCTGAGCTACGGCGGACAACCGGTAGGAAGAGCTGTGGGGCCCGCCATAGAGGCGAAAGAAGCCCTGAGAGCTTTGGAGAGTAAGGATGTACCTTCCAGCCTGATAGAAAAATCTACTACACTAGCAGGCATGATATTAGAGCTGGGGGGCTCAAGAAATGGAAAAAAAGAAGCTAAGCGGATCCTGAAAAGTGGGAAGGCATTGGACAAGATGAAACAGATAATAGACAGGCAAGGTGGTGATCCCGAAGTAAGTTCCGAAGATGTCGAGATAGGAAAGTACTCCGAAGAGATCTGCTCATTAGAAGAAGGATACGTGAACAGTATAAACAATGACGAGATAATCAGGATCGTTAGAGCCGCAGGAGGACCACACTGTAAAGGTGCTGGTTTGTTCTTGGAAAAGAAAAAGGGAGATAAGGTAGAAAAGGACGAATGCCTATACAGATTGTATTCTGAGAGTAAGAAAGAATTAGAGGAAGCCGTGAAGGTAGCTAAACACTTGAAACCTTTAAAAGTTGAAGGTATGATATTGGAAGAGCATCCAAGACTTCAAAAGGTATATTAGAGCTAAGTGTGATGTCTGAGCCTTACGGCTTCGCCTCTATTCGCTTTTTCCATCTCCTTTCCCGACATGGATGCCGGGCCGACGCCTCTGAGCTCGTCCTCGTGCATGACCATAACTTCGTCCTCAGGTCTGATCTCATGTGACGCCTTTTTCACCCCTACGGCGAACACGCTTCCCTTGGGTTCAAAATCATCGATCTGCGCCTGATAGATGCCTTTTTCCTTCAACTTTCGAGCTCCTTCCATGGTCAGGGAGATCAAACCTCTTTCCGGGACCAGCATACCTCTCTGTTTTCCTCTAGATATTATCCTATAACGAGGGTATCTGCCCTTGACTTCTGCGTCCTTGAGCAGGGCTTCGCCCTCCTTCCCGAATTGAAATCTGGCGAAGGATGTAAGATTTTCTCGTAAGTACCGCTGTACATCACCCTTTTTCTGTCCAGTAAAGTTTTTCACTGTTTTCGCAAGCCTATCTATGGCTTCGGAAGAGGTTGGATGATCTCCTGCCGCGGTGTTTATACACTCGATACTATCGGGTACGAACTCCATATCTTTTGGTAGGTGAGAGATGACTTTTTTGTAGTCTCCTTTGTCCATCACCGTGTTCAACTGCCCTATGATAAGTTCCTTCTCTTCCTTGAACCACATATTTGAAACTGGTATATCGTACTGTTGAGCAGGGTAGAAGAGCTCAAGCTCTCTCGGTACCGCACCTAAGGGAGAGGTAAGTATCAATTCCTGCATATTAGTCCAATCTGCCTGCCGGGTCGCTTCCCTTATGCGTTGATGAGTCCTTGATCGAAAGTAAGGCTTTCTAGCCGAACAAGGTAGAAGCAGTAGAACTTCTCTTTCCGGCGGCTCGTACCTTGATTTTATCCTTTGGGAAAATCTCTTTATCTCCGGCCTGTTCAAACTCTCTCTCGTCGTTACGTAAACATCGTCCCCTGTCACCGGTACGCCCTCCAAAAATAGTTCCTGTTCATGGTCAGCATGTCTCAAAACCTCCACCATCCAAGGTTCGGTGCTGACCCGACTCTCGACCAGCTCCCTTATGCGGCCGTGTTCGATACCCTTGCGCAGGAGGCGGAGCTCTCTCAACATATTCAACTTGCTTTTTTCAGTTTCACCGGAAAAACCCATCCAATCAGACAGTTCTACGCCCTCTGAACCGACTAACTCCGCAAAAGTAGAATCAAACAGATCAACGCCTAGATAAGTCAATAAAGCCATATTTTGAGGTTGTGCTATACCCGGTACATAGATAAGCTTATGCTCATCTATCTCCTTCCTAAGTCCTATTATCTTTTCAAAAAGTAGTCTGCTCCTCTGCAGGAGTTCGGGAGCGTTGCCCACCACATAGAGTTCGGCTTCGGGATCCAACGGCTGATGATATACCACCTGTATCTTTTCATGTCCGTCTTTCTCCTGGACTAAAACGTTACCCATGACTCCCGGATAAGAGAAGATCCTTGGAAACGTACTTTCATGGTAATCTATAAAAAAACTAGAGATATCGAAAAGAGAGCCGCGGTCGACGGAAAGTGTGAGTTCGGCATCCTGTGGTGGAGTAAATCGATCTCCTTCAAGAAAAAATACGTTGGGTATCTTTATGGTATGGCCTTCGAAATCCCATAGGCCTTTTTTTGCGAGTCCCCATCTGTCGGTTATCTCTATCATCAGACATACAATCAAAGGGGGTGTAAAAAAGATTTAGTTCGAAAAGAAATAAAAAAAAGAAAGGGAGGACTAAGTTTTTCTTAGTCCTCACTCATTATTTTCATCCAGCCGCCAGATTCGTAGACCGCAAGGTTTCTTTCGTTCAATTTCTCCTCGAATTCCGGCCAATCTACAGTCTTTATCCTGTCGTTATTCCCCTTCGTGAACTGGATTCCGTCTGTACCTTTAACTAAGCCGGGCTTTAGACCTTTCTTATCCGCTATCTCTCTTGCTTTTTCTACGCTTATTTTTTCCATGCTCATTTTTTTTCCTCCTAAATGGGAGGTCGGTGTCATCACCGATCCCCAGGTAGTGAATAATCTATTAATATAAATACCTTTCGCTAATATCCAGGATTTTTATCCCTAAAATCCGGGTTTTTCCATGGTTTTCATCCCTGAAAGATACCGCCGTCTGACGTGAAAAACTGCATCATTTTATCCTTATAGTTCATCATGTTTGAACGAGCATAAACAAAGATTCTAACAGAACTTTAGCAAATTCCATCTTTACTAACGGTTTCCGATCCCCTGGTTTTTTATCATTCGTATGAATATCATCCATGATAGTTCTGTCTGACGAAAGAAAAACGGAAAAAGACGAAAGGAATCGGATCTAAAGAAAAACTAAATAGGCAGGGGCCGATTCGAAAGATAGATATGAAGATAGTTCCAGACACCAGTGTTATAATCGATGGCCGTATCACGGACAGAGTAGAAGAGAGTCTGTACCAAGGGGCGGAGGTGATCGTACCCGAGGCTGTTTTGTTCGAACTAGAGGAACAGGCCAATCGAGGCCAGGAGACGGGTTTGAGCGGACTAGAAGAGATACAAAAATTGAGAAAATATCATGAGCAGGGAATGATAAAACTCTCTTTTGCAGGTAAAAGACCCACTCTTGAACAAAAAAAACTGAGTCCCGGCGGAGAGATAGATTCTATCATACGTGAACTCGCCATAGACGAAAAAGCCACCCTCATCACCAGCGACATAGTTCAAGCCGAAGTTGGCAAAGCAAAAGGACTAAACATAGAGTACTTAGAACCCGAACTCAATCACGGAGAAACGGATAAGAGTATCAGAGATTATTTCCATGAAAATGTGATGTCGATACACCTGAGAAAGGGAGATAAACCCAAAGCAAAAGTGGGAACTCCAGGTGATATCAGCACGAAGATAATCGAAGACGAAGTTTTAACGGAAAAAGAACTCAGAGAGATAGCCCATGATATCATCGAAAGTACTAAACGATCTTCTGAAGGATTCATAGAGATAGACAAAGAAGGTGCCACCATAGTACAACTTGAAGATATACGGATAGTTATAGCTAGACCTCCATTCTCCGACGGCTTCGAGATCACCGCAGTAAAACCTGTGGCCAAGATAGAACTGGAGCAATACAGGTTATCAGAAAAGCTAAAAAAGAGATTGGTAAAAAAGCAGCGTGGTGTTCTTTTGGCGGGTTCACCGGGTGCGGGAAAAAGTACCCTAGCCCAGGCGATCGCGGAATACCTTAAAAATCTAGATTATACGGTGAAGACCATGGAAAAACCAAGGGACCTACAGGTAGGAGACGAGATAACACAATATACCAGTCTGGACGGAAAGATGGAAGATACAGGAGACATACTACTCTTGGTAAGACCGGACTATACGATCTACGACGAAGTAAGAAAAACTCCCGATTTCAAGGTTTTCGCAGATATGAGATTGGCAGGAGTCGGTATGATAGGAGTGACTCACGCGAATCGAGCTATCGACGCCCTTCAAAGATTGATCGGAAGAGTAGAACTAGGGATGGTACCTCAGGTAGTGGATACCATCGTATATGTGGAAGAGGGGGAGATCAACAAAGTTTACGATGTCACCTATACCGTAAAAGTTCCAGCAGGCATGACAGAAGAAGACTTGGCTCGACCCGTCATAGAGGTCAGGGACTTTGAAAGCGATATGCTGGAATACGAGGTGTATTCCTACGGCGAACAAGTCGTGGTTATGCCCGTAAAGGAAGACAAAACAAAAAAGCCTATATGGGATATGGCGGAACGTGAGATCGGGAGAGAGATGAAGAGATATGTTAAAGGAAGGGTAGAAGTTGAAGTCGACTCTTCTAACAAGATGACGGTTTACGTGCCCGACGGTGAGATACCTCGTTTATTAGGTAAAAACGGTAGAAATATCTCACGGATCGAAGAAGATTTTGATATGAGGATAGACGTCCAACCTCTATGGGAAAAAGCAGAACGTAGAAAGACCGGCTCTGAGCTGAAAAACGTAGACATAAACATACTGAAGGATAAGATAGAGATAGACATAGGAGCACAACACTCAGGAAAGAGTGTAGATATCTACTCGGAAAACGAATACGTCTCGACCCTGACCGTTGGACAAGACGGTTCTATAAAGATAAGAAAAGGCACCAGGGTGGGAAAACGTATACTCCGAGATAGAGATAAAGGAAAAAGAGTGAACATCCTGATCTAAATCAAGAAAAATAGCCTCGTTTTTTCATCGACCTGGTCATATATAGCATCCACTTAGTTAGATCCGACTTGTCTTTCAAAATATTTTTTCGAACGTTTTTAAGGTCCAACTCCAATTCGCCGGATAAGATCATCTCTCCCAGCTCGATAGCCTCGTCTAAATTAGGGATCTGGCTACCGATCTCATATTTGATCTCTTGTTCCTCTAAAGTAAAGGTCGTATGATTAGATATGTGTATCCAAGGAGTACCTAACACTCCGGCTTCGGCCGATACCACGGGATTGTCGCCTATCACCAAAGCGGAATTAGCCAAAAGATCTTGATAATGAACTGGATGGATGGGAGGACAATACTCCTCTAAGATCTCTGGAACGTACCCTCTTTTATCCACGAAAACTGTACAGTGTTCATCAAACTTTCTGACAAGATCGATGACCTGTCTTCTCCTGAGCGGATGTTTTCTTATGTCTATTTTCTTCCGTAAGTTCCTCCCAAAACTAGCTATAACATAATCTTTCGGCTCTATATCCAGTGCATCGAGAACTTTAGTAGAAGGACTGAACCAATTAGGATGAAGATACGCAAGAGGGTGATAACTTGAATGACACAGGGTCTTCTTTTTAGGTAGATCCGCATGATAACAGTCGGGAGTGATGATCTTGGTAGAATAATTGAATATAAAGTACTCTTCTCTACGGAGAGGTCGTGTATCCAAAAATACGATGGTAGGTGCGTCTAATAGGGAATTGAAAGGAGATAGCGGTGAGCCGTTGAGGGATAAAATAAGATCCGGTTCAAATTTTTTCAACCCTCTGAGTAGAGAAGCTTTGTTGTATAAAGAGGAAACAGCGGCTGTAGCACGTTTTTTAAAATGGCGGCCGTATATTTTATTTTTTATTTGAAGTGGTTCCAGTAACTTCTGGGTCAACTCGTTTCCGGTATGGAACAATAATACCTTATGGCCCTTTTTTTCCATCTCCTTGGCAAAGTTTTGGAAGAAATGGACATGATAGGGGCGAGATACCAGAGAGGATATCTTCAAGTGGACACCTTTTTTCAGGAAAGTATCCATCAAATATAAATCTAATCCTTTCCCATCAATCCGTATCCTGTTTTGAAAAAAGTTATTATACTGTAGGTATTAACATATATCGATGCTGTGGTTTGGTATAATCCTTATAACTTTCACGACCGTTTTCGTCGCGGAGTTAGGGGACAAGAGTCAACTGATCACCATATCTTTAGCTTCACGGTACGACGAGAAAAAAATCGTGTTTTTAGGACTTTTACTGGGGACCGCACTGGTAACGGTCTTGTCCGTAGCGTTGGGAACTTTGGTATTCAGATTTGTCCCCATGAGAACGGTCAAGATCTCAGCAGCGCTTATCTTCATCGTCTTCGGCGTACTGACGTTTAGAAAAAGAAAAAAGGACGTTGAGGAGGTAAAGAGAAAAAAGGGAGGGGCCATGAGCACCGCTATTTTACTCTCGATCTTTGCTGAATTTGGAGATAAAACTCAGTTAGCGATCATAGCGCTCACCGCCCATTATGGTTCTCCTGTTTTTGTTTTTATAGGAGCCATCGCGGGCTTGGGAACCATCACGGCCATCGGTGTACTACTAGGATCTAAAATCGGCGATCTCTTTGAAAGGGATAAGATAGACCTGATCACGGGAGGGCTTTTCATAGTTATAGGGATGGTGTTTTTGATAGAAGCCTTGTTTACATGAACAAGTAAAAATACCTCTTTCTCTGTTTTGACGATATGAACTCGTGGAAAAAAAAAGATTCCAGGACGGTGGCGAGATCTACTTTTTTTACCCTGGCAGAAGACGACGTCGTTCTTCCAGATGGGACTGAAATGACCTATACTATGTTGGATCTACCTGACTTCGCAGGAGTCCTCCCTAGAGTAGAAGATGAACTGGTCATGGTAAAAAACTACAGGTATCCCATAGATCAAAAGGTAATAGAACTCCCGGCGGGTTTCATCGAAGAAGGAGAATCTCCTCAGGAAGCGGCGGGAAGAGAGCTCAGAGAAGAAACTGGTTATGAGCTCAAAAAAAGCCAAAGGCTCATAGACTACCATCCCGTTGCGAGTTTGAACGATCAAAAAGCTTATCTTTATCTAGGAGAAGCGGAGAAGAGCGGTGAAGTGAACCACGACCAAGGGGAAGATATAGATGTGGTATCATTGAAAATAAAAGAGGTGTACGATATGTTGGATAGTGGGAAGATTTTACACCCTCACACTATGATCGCACTTTGTAGAGCACGGGAGAGCTTAAAAAAATTATTTTGATCTACCTGTTCCGGGAGATCATAAATTCTATCAATTCTTCAAGCATCTTTTTGTATTCTCCATCCGAGAGGATCTCTAGATGTTCTTTAGCTTCCCTAGCGTACTTTTCAGCTAAATCTTTAGAATATTCGACGGCTCCGGCTTTTTCGAACAGGTCCACGGCCTCTCTGACTTCCTCCGTCGTATTACTTTCCTTTTCTAATATCTCGATGAGCCTTTCTTTGTTCTCATGGGGCAACTCCGATAGGGACTTTATCACCATCAATGTTTTTTTTCCTTCTCCTATATCGCTGCCGACATCCTTACCTATGAGCTCTTCATCTCCTATGAGGTCTAAATAATCGTCCTGTATCTGGAAGGCGATCCCCATCTTTCTGGCGTATTCACCGACCGCCTTGATCGAGGCTTCATCCGCTCCGCCTATCATAGCGCCTCCCCGGGTGGCGGCTCTGAAAAGATAGCCGGTCTTCTTTTCTATCATATCTATGAATTCATCCTCGGTGATATCGTATGTTCCTTGAAAACTAAGATCTTCTTCCTGTCCCTCGGCCACTCTAACGATGGAGGTGGATAACTCATCAAGCAAAACTCTCAGATCTTTTTCATCCACATCGGTTTCGGCCAGTTTTTTAAAAGCTAGAGCAAAAAGACCGTCCCCTGCATTGATGGCGCGGGCGTCGCCGATCTTTTTGTACAACGTTTTTTTACCCCTCCGCCTCTCGTCTTTGTCCATTATGTCGTCGTGTACCAGTGTAAAATTATGTACTAACTCTATCGCCACAGCGTAAGGTATAGCCCTGCTTTCCTCCTCACCGAACGCACCGGTGGTGATCATAGTCAAAAACGGTCGCAGTCTCTTTCCTCCCGCTTCAGGATAATACGCCATATTTTCCCACATGGGATGGCTCCTGTTATGATCAAAGACTTCAGATATCTCTTTCTCTATCCTGCCCTTTCTTTTGTTCATCTCATCCATCAACGACATGATCTCTACCTCCTTCCTATCCAGGCTTCCAATTCTCCTGTGATCACCTTGTCTATATCACATAGATCTTTAGGTCTCTCACATCCCAACAAGAACATGGTGATCTTCAGCTCCTCTTTCAATCTTTCGATATATTGGAGAGATGCGTTCTCACCTTTATCTATTTCGGGAAGAATGCCCCCGGCTATCCCTACCACGTCTGCCCCTAGAGACAGTGCTTTGGCTATCTGAACTCCGTTCCTGATGCCTCCTGTAGCCATCATGGGTAAAGATACGGATCCTCTACATTCTATCAGCGAAACGGGAGTGGGTATACCCCAGTCCCAGAGATCCTTCGCTATTTTCTTTTTCCTTTCGTCTTTGAGTCGGTGATACTCCACCGCGGAGAACGACGTACCGCCCATGCCACCCACGTCTATGGCGGCTACACCCGCATCACGAAATTCCATCGCCGTGGCGGAAGATACTCCCGCACCTGTCTCTTTAGCGATGGTAGGAACATGATCCGATATTTCACTCAGAGCGTTCATGACTCCTTTAGCTCTCGTGTCGCCTTCAGGTTGTACCGCTTCTTGAAGATAATTAAAATGTACGGCGAGATAATCTCCGCCTATCATATCAAGGGCCTTTTTAGCTTCCTGCACACCGAAGGGTTCTTCATCGTTCTGACTTATCAATTGAGGTGCACCTATATTACCAAAAACCAGAGGTATGGAATGATCCGATATCAGTTCATAACTGTCTCTCAATCTTTCATCTTCTAGTGCCGCTCTTTGACTACCGACTCCAAAGCCGATCCCCATCTTTTCGGCTGTTTTTGCTAAACCCCGATTCAACTCGGCAGCGCCTCCATAACCTCCGGTGATCCCTGCGATGACGATGGGCGCGTCAAGCCTTCCTCCCAAAAAATTAGCTTTCAAAGATATATCATCTAGATCGATCTCAGGTGCCGATTGGTGATGCAGTTTTATCTCGTCCCAATAATTCTTTTTTATCTCGACTTCTTCATTCAGACATATATCTACATGATCCTCTTTCCTCGATTCTATCATCCTATCACTTCCGTTGCGAGCACTTCTTCTTCATCCAATATCTTTCTCAATCTACCCTTTACCTCACCATTGACCAGATAGGTCTTGGATCTCTCGGAGATCTTGAGCATGTTTTTCACTTTTTTGTTCATGCCTCCGGTGACGTCTATCTTTTTTTTCTCGTTGGGCAGGTCATGGGTCTCCAAAGGCAGCATATCTTCCGTAAATTCTTCCTGGAGTTCTCCTCCTTTGTAGATACCGTCGATATCACTGACGAAGACAGCTCTGTCGGCAAAGTCGGACAGACCCAACATGATATCATCTCCGGAACAGATGGTGGTGCCTCTTTTCTTATCGATGGTCACGTCGCCGAAGGCCAACGGTACCGTGCCTAAAGAAAGATACCGCCTTACCATCTCGTGATCTATCTCATAAAGCTCACCACCATCGAAAATAGTGATCAAGCCCCCGGGCATAGAGACCGCCCAAATACCTTGGTCCAGCATCATCTCTAATATGTGATTGTTCATCCTCCTCATATCCAATTGAACTCTAGAAATACCCTCGGCCGGCGATGGAGGTTCAGTGGTATTCAAGCCGTACTTCTGGGCTCCAGGATGACCAAAACTTCCACCTCCGTGAACCAACACGTATCGGTCAACGGAACTATTTTTTATCTCTTTGATCAATCTCTCTGCCACATGAGTTCTAAAAGAATACTTGCGGTCCTTGAAGGTTAAAATACTGCCGCCTAGTTTGATCAGGATCAAGGGTCATCCTTCCTTTTTTGTACTACAGATAGCATATTCATCTCCGTCGAAGAAGACCTCTCTATCAGGATTCTCCTCTTGTATCTTTTTCATCATATCCTGGATATCGCCGATGCCGATAGATTCGTCCTGCTTATCTATTTTTTTGTGGATTTTTTTATCCATTCAGATTCCTCAAGTGACTTAAGATAGTGATTGAACTACTTATATTTTTTTGGTTGTTGTTAGCGGTAAGAAAAGTAGAAATCGGTGAAAAAGTATTTATAGGTGTACGAAATTGAATGACTTTGTCATAAATATGTATGACAAGTTAGGTGATATCGTATGACGGATGAGCTGAGTAAAAAATTGGACGACCATAAGTACGAGATATTGTACTATCTCTACTTCGTTGGTTGTATATTGCTGGCTGTTTGGATCGCCAAACCAGCCGACATACTAGGTTCATTCATATGACGTGATAGGGATCTTCAACGGACCGTACCCGTTAAGGCCCTTACAGTTCTAGCGATGGCTTCACTACTGTCGTACCGGGGTTTCCAACCAAGGTCTTTTATCTTTTCTAACGATAGGAGCATGGTTTTTACGTCTCCTTTCCACCCTCCTTTGTCATCTTTAGAGCCGCCTGTCCACCTGTATTCTACATCTTCGAGGCCCATCTCGTCACATACTGTGTTCGCTATCTTTTCAACGGTTATGTGATCTTCGGAACCCAGGTTGAAATACTCCACTCTTTTTTTTGCGTTCTTAGTCGCAAAGAGCATCCCTTCGATACAATCGGTGATGTAAAAATAAGACTTGCTGGTACCGGGGGGAGCCCCTAGTATCTCCAGTTTAGAAGGATCTTTGTTCAATTTTTCAACGAAGTCGTAGGTGACCCCATGGGTGCTTCGAGGACCGACTACGTTTGCAAATCTGAAAGAGACGGAATTCATCTCGAAAGTTTCACAGAAAGAAGATATCAGGGCTTCGCAGCTCAGTTTGGAAGAGCCGTATAATGATATGGGTTTCAATGGACCTAGGTCCTCCGGCGTCGGTATGACATCAGTTTCACCATAGACCGTAGAGGAGGAGGTGAACACGATGTCCTGGACTGCATTTTTTCTCATGGACTCCAGAACGTTATAGGTCCCGATTATGTTCTGCTCTAGATGGACGAAGGTGTCTTCGGCCCCGACTTTAACATCTGGATTGGCCGCGAGATGGAACACCATATCGCATCGTTCCATCTGCCGTGAAAGGAATTCTTCATCCAATATATCTCCTACCACGAGTTCGAACCTATCTTCGTCTTCAAGATGTTCTAATAACTCCTTCTTTCCAGAAGAGAGATTGTCGTATCCGATCACTCTATTGTTTTCCAACAGTGCATCACAAAGATGGCTGCCTATGAAGCCCGCGGCACCTGTCACCAAGATCTTTCTATCTTTCAACCTCATCTTTCTTACCTCTTTTTTTCTGCAAACAAGCGGGTTTTCGCTATGTAATAAAAGAATATAAACACTACTATCACTACAGCAAGAGCGCCTATACCCGCCCAGATATTCCTTTCGAACGCACCCTTGACGGCATCACCCATGTAATACGAAAGTATCCCCAATGTAAAACACCCTACGAAAGAACCAACGATGATGGCCAGCCACGCATGAAATTTTTTTAAGCCTATGATCCTCCCCAATATGGTCGCACCGACACCGCCACTCCCCTGGAACGGAAAAACTACGAAACTCGAGACACCTAGGAAGGCTGTGTTTTTTATCCATCTGTTTTCTTTCATCTTTTGGGCACCGAAGCTCTGGAAGTCATCGATCCAATCTCCAAGCATAGGTATCTTTTTTACCATGTAAAAATTCCACATCAAAAAGTATGAACTCACGATATCTACGAACGCGATGGAGCCGGAAACTAAAAATACAGCGGCCACGGGATCCAGGGTTCCATGAAGTGCGATGATCGCACCAGGTATCACCGTTTCCTTTCCTAAGGGTGGGAAAAAATAAACGAATATCGCGGGGCCGATGACCCAAAACACGTTATTAACATCCTTTAAAATCAAGTAAAGCAGACCGACGTATGAGAATCCGATCATGATCGGGAGGAAAAATAGGAATAATTTACCCCATATCGTTTCATAGAATTTATCTTCATCTATAAAGATCGTATCGATCATCGTTCCGTGATATCGTTAAGGGTGTAAAATAGATTTGGATGATTTGCGTCGCCTTTTGCGGATTCATCTCTTGATCACCACTATGGCGTGGTCCTTCTGCCATGGGGATATATCTACACAGGAGATCACTTCGTGACGTTCTTCCAGCCTTTTTTCTACCTTACGATACATCTCTTTCGGGGGACTTGACACGTCCATACTTCTAGCCTTCACCGCTATGAGAGCGAATCTTTCTTCCTCGAGAAGGAAAAGGTTCTTGAGGAATATCTCCACCTGATCCCGTTGCGCTATATCTTGGTAGATCACATCTACTTTTCCTATGATGTCCTTGTAATTTTCGGGGTTTCTAGCATCGGCAAGTACAGGAAATATGTTCTTTCTTTTTTTTGACAGTTCTAAAAGATTTCTGTAAGGTTTCTTAGCGACTTCTACGGCAAAAACTTTTCCGTGGGTCAAAATATCTGAAAGATGAGATACGGTGGTGCCGTCGCCCGCTCCCAAATAAAGCACCACTGAGTCGTATCGGAAAGGCAGATCTTTTTCTTTGATCAAAAAGGCGCCCAGTTTGCTCCTTCGAGGATCCCATCTCCGGTACTCTACATCTTTATACAGGAAGAGCTCTTCGCCGTAAACTGACTTTCCGGGTACCAGATTTAGCGTATATATGTTTCCTTGTATTTTGAATACGCCGTGGGAAACCGGTATAGGTTCTTCGGTCATCTCAGATCATCCAACACCATGGGTAATCTTTCCGCAAACTTTCTTGTACCTTCCTCAGATACGGTAAAAGATATCCGTATGAACTTATCCCCTGCTGTTTTCGATAAATAATTGCCGCCCCTAACGAAAACATCGTGTTCATAGAGGAGCTTTTCTTGGATCTCCTGGGGATCTAAACCCGTTTTTTCCACGTCTATGACGAACATGTTCGTATTGGAGGGGTAAACGGGTAAGCTTATATCCGGTATCTTGTCCACGGCCTCCTTTATTATGGCCTGATTTTTTCTGGATCGTTTCAACATATCTGGTAACCAACCGTCCTTGGTTTCTAAAGCTTTTTTCGCGCCGACCTGCGCTATAACGTTGGCCGAGAGAACGTTGGTACGATATCTGTGGAGTATATCGGAATACTCCTTTGGCATAACGAGGGCGCCTAATCTCATCCCTGCGAAACCTACGTTTTTCGAAAACGAGTAAACAAAGATGGTCCTTTCCGGAACGAACTCCGATGCCAAAGTATGTTCGTACGCAAAGTCCCTATAGGTGATATCATGTATGAGTAAAAGGTCGTTGTCTTCAGCTATCTGAGAGATCTGCTTCACTTCTTTTTTTGAGTAGGACGAACCCAAAGGGTTCAAGGGATCGATCAAAAGTATCATCTTCGTGTTTTTATCCACCGCCTCCTCGATCTCTTCCACTCTCAACTTGTAGGGGTCTTTATAAACGTCTATTTCCCTTGGCTCGGCACCGCTGAGTTCGATCTGGTGATGTATCGGCATGAAACTGGGATCGGAGGCGATGACGTTATCTCCTTCCTCCAGCATCGCCCTCGTCAAAGTATATGTGCCTTCTATGGCCCCGTTGGTGATCAAGGCGTCGAATCCATCCTTTAAACCAAGGTCATCCAGGAGTGCCTGCTTCAATCCGAGTATGCCGTCACGGTGAGGATAAAGGTTGTACTTACCCTCTTCTAGTGCCTCCTTCATGGCTTTTATTATCTCAGGAGACGTTTCGATCTGGTTCGTGTTCTGGCTCATCCAAACTATTTTTTGCTCCCTCTCGTGGGCGTAAACAAAGGGATCTTCTTTTTTCAATATACCACCAAGCCGGTATTAGAAAGTGGGTATAAGTCTTTCGCCCCCATCCGAGACGTAAGTTTTTTATGGGAGGTGGAACTATCATGGCAGACATCCCAACCGAGAGTATTTATGGGCCAGTAGATCAGTTGGAAGATCGCCACCTTGGCAACGGGAGAAAACATCTCCGCTAGAATGGTGGAGGCCCGGGGTTCAAATCCCCGCTGGTCCATCCTTTAACTATTTATAGTGGAAGACATAACTCATGGCCAATTCGTTATGTCCTCCACTGCTAGTTAAGGACATATCTAAATTACAGAAAGCATATGTCCTTAACTATAATGCAGAAAAATATAAATATATGCGATTCTATATTCATAATAGGTGAAAAAATTGATAGTAGACATACTCTTGATCTTGGCAGGTCTAGTCCTGCTGACTGGGTTGTTGGGAGCGATCCCCGCATTGGGTGATCATCTAGAAAAATTTGCCAGATGGCTGGGCAGTTTCCAAGGGATAATAGGCATAGTTGCACTGGTCGTAGGTATCTGGAAGTTCAGTATAAGCCTAAGTCCTATAATGCTGATAATAGCAGGAATAATGTTAGGCGCAGGGATACTCCAGACTCTTCCAGCTGTGGGTGATCATCTAGATAAACTTGCAAGATGGTTAGGCAGCTTCCAGACGATCATAGGCATAATAACTCTGTTGGTAGGCATATACGGCCTTGTTTTCTGAAAACAATACCTTCGAGGGGGATCCGAAAACATGTCTAGCTACCCTCCTTTCCTTGTATCAGACCTAATTCTTATATATCGAAACAGACATTGATTTGTTTGAAAGTATGGAATATAACAACGAAGAAGAAAACCTTGACCAAGAGGAGGAAACTCCTGAAGAAGGTAAGGGAACCTACATCGAAAGGATGAGCTGCTCCAACTGTTCTTTCCATGGTGACGTAGAGATCGAAAAGGGTAAGAGCCTAGTAGAAGTGGACTGTCCAAGGTGTGAAACTAAAAGCCTCAGAAAGTCGGTCAGAGGGACTGTAAAAAAAGAACTCGATAACATCTTTGGATGACGTTTAACACGGAGCCGTGAAACCGGTTACAATTCACGGTTCCAATATATACATCATCACCTTTCGAGCCCTACCTCCGTCCAACTCTATGAAAAGAACTCTCTGCCAAGTTCCCAAGACCATCTTACCGTCCTTCACGGGTATATGAACGGATGGTTTGATCAGACTGCTCAATATGTGGGCGTGTGCGTTTTGCTCCGCTGTCATATCACCATACTTCGCATTATGCTTGTAGTTGTTTTTGAGGGGAACCAGTCTCTTATAGATCTCCAACATATCGTCCCATAGTTCTTCGTCAGCCTCCTGTATGGTCAAGGCCGCCGTGGTGTGGGGAACAAAAAGGGTCAGTGATCCTTCATCTACATCTACCAGATGTTTGCCCACCTCTTTGGTGATATCTACAACTTGTAGTTGTTTTTCCGTTCTGACCTCTATATCGTAAATCATCTTACCTCAATCCTTCCAGGACAAACGACTTGGCTTTCTTCAGAGCGGCGTCTCTGCCTTCTGGCTTGTTTCCACCGCCCTGGGCGGTCTTGGGTGACCCACCGCCGCCGCCGTTGATCTCCTTTGCGGCCCTATTTAAGATCTTTACCATGTTCAAGTCTATATCGTCGCTCCGTGAAAAGACAAGCTCTACTTTTTCACCCTTTGAAGCGAGTAAAACTACTCTCCCTTCTTCAGAGGTGATACGTTCCGCGGTAGACAGCATCTCTTTGGTACTCATGTCTACCGAGTCCACTACGAACTCAACACCTTCGATCTCGTCTCCAGGTAGTAGCTCTTCGGCAGTCGCGATGGACCTGTATTCCTTCAACTCTTCTATCTGTTTACCCCGCTCCTTCCACTCCTTGAAGAAACGTTCTGAAGTTTCTGGAAGTTTTTCGGGCTCCACGTTGAACTTGGAGGCCGCCTTTTTGAGAAGGTCCTCCTGGTGTTGTACGTGCTCCACGGTAGCCATGCCTGCGGAGTATTCCAGCCTTTCCACCCCGTCTTGTATACGCTGGGTATTTAGCACTTTTATGGCACCGATCCCCGCGGTACTTTCTACATGAGTCCCACCGCAGGCCTGGGCATCGTAATCTTCTACATCGGATATATGAACAACTCTGATGACTTCGCTCTCCGGCACTCCGCCCTGGTAGAGTTGAAAACCGAACCTTTGCTCCGCCTCGTCTCTACTCAATTCTTCCTTTCTTACCGGAACGTCTTTCAGCACTACCTGGTTCGCTATTTTCTCTATATCCTTTAACTCGTCCCTAGTTATCCTCTTATGATGAGATATATCCAATCTAGCACTTTTTACGCCCTTTTGAGCGCCTCTCTGCCATATATGGTCACCCAGCACTTTCCTGGCGGCGCTGATTATAAGATGGGTCGCAGAATGATGTCTTGAAAGCGCACTTCGCCTTTCCCAATCGATCCTCCCTTGAACCACTTCTCCCTTGGGTATGGTTCCTTCGATCTCATGGACTATCAAACCGTTCTCTCTTCGTACGTGGTTCACGGGATAGCTCGCCTCGTCCGTGGTCAAAACTCCATGATCCGATGGTTGTCCGCCACCTTCAGGGTAGAACAGTGTTCGATCAAGAAAAACTTCGCCCTCCTGGGAATGTAATACTACGGCTTCGAAGGACCTACTATTTGGATTATCGTAATAGATGATCTTTGTTTCAGGGATATCTAATTTTCTCTCTTTTGTCTTTTCTTCCGACTCGACTTCGTCTTTCTTTTTTCCAGATCCCTGGTGATGCTCCGCCAGCATGGCGTTGAAATCGTCAGGTATATCTATACTTATCTCAAAGTCCTTCGCAAGCTCTTCGACTATGGTTGGATGTATCCCATGTGTATCGTAAAAGTCTATCAGCCTTTCCAGTGAAAGTTCTTCACTGTCCATGCCTTCGAGCTCCCTGGTCACCATCCTCTTACCCTTTTCTAAAGTTATCCGGTACTTTTCTATCTCGTTCTCTAGGATATCGAAGACCATATCTTTTTTATTTTGATCTATTACGTCAGGATGCAGGTCCATCTGTTTACCTACCAACTCAGGTAAAGAAAGAGTTGTGCCGAGTCGATCCATCTGTCTCAGCGCTCTCCTGATCATCATCCTGGCCAGATAGCCCTCTTCAACGTTAGAAGGCACGACTCCGTCGGATAACATGAATGCCACGGCATAGCTGTGATCCGCCAAAGTATAAACCGATTTCAATTTTGAGAGCTGTTCCACTACTTCATCTCTATCCATACTTGTCGAGAAGGAGGATAGTCTGTCCATCAATCCATCTATCAGATCCGGGTCCTCAAAATCTTTATCGGACGTACCCGCCAAGTTGGTATATTCTGTGAGCATGCGTTTATAATCCTCATCATCCAAAGGATGCTCTATGTCCATATCGTCGAGGATAAATCGTATCATCCTGGGGTAAACGGAATCGTATATGGTGGGTTCACCTCCGCTGATCCAGGCCAAGCGTTCAAGGCCGTATCCCGTATCTACGACGTTCAACCTCAGTGGAGAATAACCCTCTCCGTCCAATTCTATTTCCCCCTTTGGGTCTTTTTTGAGGTTCATGAATACCAACGTAGCTACTTCGAGACCCTGTACGTTAACTTCCAAAGAAGGTCCTGCGTTACCCCCACCGATCCAAGGATGTTCTTTGTAGGCGATCAAGTTTTCAGGGACTCCCATCTTTTTGAGCAGATCGTGACAATATTCAACGGTTTCCTCTTTCCAATACACTTGATTTTCAGGTGAGTTGAAGGAATGATGCCCCATCATCTCGAAAGCCGTCTGATGCTTACCCGTTCGCCCGACTTCGTCAACGTCGGGTAATCTTATACAGGGCTGAGACACCACCAAAGGATTAGCCGGAGGCTTTACTCGACCAGAAGTCACATGGGGTTGAAAATCATATATGCTTGCATGAACTAAGAAAACATCGTCTCTCCAACGGGCCACCACAGGATATCTTTCTAGAGGCGTATGGTCTCTCTGGGCAAAAAAATCGATGAAAAAACTTCTCATCTCTTCAACCGAAAAAGTTCGACTGGTAGGAGGGTCTCCTATGAAACCGAATTCGGTGCAGGGCGCGTCCTGACAAGTTTCCATATCCTCGTTCAAAGTCCAAAAATAAGAGCCGCAGCTGGTGCACTCCTTTCTGACGAAAGCGTTCTCTTCGAAATATTCAAGTCTGTACTCTTCTTCAAACATGATATCTAATCGATTCGGAACGGGATAAATAAAATGTTCGGCGGGTATGTGAGATGCGGTTACCATGGAAAAGTATAATAGCCCTATCTCAAATTTATAATATTGCGCATGGATTTAAAAAGTGAAAAGATATTGATATGGTCCGTCTTCGTGGTCCTTATATCTTCATGGTTCATCGGCAATCTGATGGATATGAGTGTCGATCAGGACTCCGAACCCGTTTTTCTTGGCGTACCTGAAGAGGTATTTATAGTCGGCATGATCTTGCTTTTAACCACGCCTATACTTTACTTATCCATCGTATATCTTCGTTCCGAAAGTAACGATAGGATGATGGTGAGTGAACTATTATTGTTAGGATTTTGGATCTTTGCATCCATAGGTGGTCTTTTGTTCGTTGTATTGGCAGTTTGGCCTTTAGCGATGCAGGTGAGATTGGAATATTTTTTAGGAGTCGAGGTACCCTCCCTGATCTTTCTTCTAGATATAGGCTTTGTTCTGCTGCTTTTACTCTTGGGAGCCCTGTTCACCTATTATATATATCTGAATATCCCCGGCGGTAAAGATGAGAGAGAAAAGACAGATATCAGCTTACCCAAGAAGGAGCTAAAAAAAAGGGAAGATATCGAAGACTCTTTCTATTCGACTTTAGACAAAGCTATCACGGATCTAGATAGAGGCGGCGAAATCCGCACTACCATAATAAATTGCTACAGAGAGATGAGCATGCTGTTGGAAGAAAAAGGCGCTAAAAACCATCATTCTATGACTCCTAGGGAATTCAAAAAATACACTATAGAGAAGATGCCGAAGGCCGAAAAGCTGGTCTCGGATATAACGTACCTGTTTGAAGAAGCTAGATACAGTCCTCATGATCTGGATGAATCACATAGAAGCAAAGTTCTACAGCAACTAAAGGAACTCAGGAGAGGATCCTTATGACGGATGCTGGAGGAGAAATCACAGTCGAAAGGCTGCATCTAAAACCGGAATGGGTGCAAAAAACAGGTCTGGAGAGAAGAGATATTATGGGGCCTCCTCTCTTATTTCTTTTCGTAGGTGTGGCTTTGATGATAATACTCCTGTTTTCAGGGGGATACTTACAACGGTTCGTCACGATGCTCCTGCTGAGTTGGATAGGATCACATATAATATTTACCGCCTCGAAAGACGTCAACATCATCTCAACATGGAGAAGACCCCAAGGTGAGGATAAAGTCCAAAATTTGCCGTTGGAGAGGATGTCTGGTAGGATGGATAGGGCACTGAAAGGGTTGGAACTGAGCCAAACCTTGATAGAGAAACGGTTGAAAAGGGATTTGGTGGAGAAGATCAAGGAAAAAAAAGACATGTCGGAGGGGGATATAAAAGAACTTTTGAAAAATGAGGATGATTTGAGAAAGATAGTCGAAGACGAAACTCTAGTAGACTTTTTGCTTAACAGTAAAAAAATCGAAGATATCGTTGGAAAAGAGGACGAAAGAGTAAACGGTTTCCATCTGTTATCTCGCTCTGAGGATGTGAATAAGAAGAAGGACAGCGCCTATGAAAAAAAGATGAAAGACGTGATGGAGAAGGTCTCGGGATGGAGGGGGGATGAAGTATGAGATCGATCACTAGTTTCAGCCTGATCGCCGTCACCATCCTATCGCTTATCATCGGTATGATCCTAGATAGTTGGGTTTTTCTCATCTTAGCCATCGCTAATTTTTCCATGCTGGCCGTTGGAAACAGAGGTGCTTTAAAAGGCGACGTCAAATTGAAAGCCGAAAGAAAATCTGAAAAGATGAGTTTGTACGAAGGAGACCATGTATGGGTCGAACTGTCAGTCAAGAATCATGGCTCTGCACTGAACTATATCGAGATATACGATTCACTTCCTTCTAACGTGAAGGTTATAAAAGGATCAAATCACCAGGTTTTGAGATTGGATGAAAAAGAAGAGAAAACCATCCGCTACAAGATAAAATGTCCTAAAAGAGGGGATATCAAAGTAGGTCCTATCGAGATCAGATACAGAGATCCTCTTAACTACTATGTTGAGGAATGGACCAGCAACAAATTGATGAAACTCTTCGTCCTGCCAAAAGTACAGGACATGGAGAGTGTAAATGTAAGACCCTTATACACGAAGAAGTGGATGGGAAATATAGGGTCACAGCATATGGGGATAGGTACGGAATTTTTTTCCCTTAGAGAGTACATGGTGGACGATGAAATAAGAAAGATAAATTGGAAAGCTAGTGCAAGATTTCTTGAACCCATGACCAACGAATTCGTCGGTGAAAAATCAGGAGATGTGATCATCGTAGTAGATGGACATAGGTTGGGAAACATAGGCAACTCGGATATCAATACTCTCGATGCGACCATTCAAGCCGCCGGCTCCCTTGCCTCGTCTATACTCGCGGACAGGAACAGAGTAGGTCTGATCATCTTAGGCGACTATCTGAATTGGCTCTATCCGGAGACGGGGAGAGATCAATTTTATAAGATAATGGAGCATCTGAGCGAGGTGGAAAAAGGAGGTCATTGGAAACTAAAAGATGCGAGGTGGCTTTTGAGGCGGTTTTTCCCTAACAGGAGTATGATCATATTCATATCCCCTCTGCTCTCCAAAAAGGTGAGCGAAACGATAATCGATATCTGCATGAGGGAATATAATATCATGGTGATATCGCCTAACCCGTTGGTGATCCAGAAAGAGATCATGAAAGAACATAACTTGTTAGCTGAAGAGCTCACACGGCTTGAAAGAGATATCATCCTAGAAAAGCTGTGGAAATACAGCGTGGTAGTGGACTGGGATCCCAACGAACCTTTAGAGGCGTCTTTAGAGGAGGTGATAAGATATTGGAAGATGAGTGGAGGCTGAAAATTGATAAGATCTTACTAGGCGTGTTCGTCTTCACCATCTGTCTATTAGCCTCCGCGGTATCTTACGATACTTCTGGATGGTGGTTTCCTCTGGTAAGTGGTTCTGTAGGTATCATCGGATTCTACCGGGAAATAAAAATTGCAGTGGATGTGAGTATCCTCGCTTCGGCTTCGTCCTTTTTCTACTTCGTCCGTTATATCTCACTAAACCCTGCTAATCTCATCTTTATTTTGACCATGTTCATCCTATATTTTGGTGCATGGTCATTCATGAGAAGAGCATCGTTGATCGGAGAGATAGAAAAAGATATGCAGGGAGACGGAGAGACGGATCTTCTTCAGGAATACAAAAGACATTCCGCACATTATCACCTGTGGTCTTTGTTTTGGGGATTCGTCGTAGCTTCGTTGGGAGGAGTCGTAGCCATCTATAGTTTCGTGGGACCTTTTTCCCCTGATCTTGCCACATTTATCATACTCCTGTTCGGTGCAGTAGTTTTCACAGCGGTATACGGAGTCGTAGTTTTCTTACCGAAGTACTTCGCACGTAAGAAGATCGGTTGAACATGGGTTTGAAATGATCAGTGGGGAAAGATTAAAGTTCAAGGGATCATCATATGATATCGGTCACGTCACATGGATAGAAAAACATTGACCGGATTGATCTTGATCCTCTTTCTTTTTGCTTCCTGGAGCATAGGTAATGTGATGTCTTTATCACCCACACTAGATGAGGACACACAGACCTTCGATTTCACCATATCCTGGTTGTGGATCTATTTACCGTTATTGATCGTGCCGCTCTTTATAGTTTTGAAGAGTAAGTCTCCCACTATTTTGATGGTCTCAGGTAGCCTTGTGGCCATGGGACTCGCACCTTATCTTTTTCTGAGATACGGGATACTTTGGCCTTCGGTGATAATCATCACCATATTCCTTTTGGCTCTGATGTATTGGAAGGGGCTGGGACAGAAAGGGATGTCGGCCTATTTTGTTGTGATAGCTTTGGGAGGCCTTTTACTTTTGATCGTCACCTATTTCGGAACAGGAGGAGATCTGATCCCGATCCAAACAGAGGGGAACGGAGAGGGACTTTCACTCCCCTGGGATAACTCTAGAGCCATGGTAGAACATGCATTCGGTAGTATGGGCACGTTCATACTCGTACTTTTGATCGCGGCGGTACTGCTCTTCTTATTGGTGCAGAGAGTGATACCTTTACTCCGTAAATCCGAGGAGGAGGGATCTGAAAAAGATATAGAATACGATATATCATCTACTGTAGATGAAGCCATCAAAGAGCTTCACAAAGGAAAAGATGTAAAATCCACCATATTGAGATGCTATCAAAGGATGTGTAATATACTTGAAAAGAAAGGTTTGAAAGATACTGAGTTCACCACACCTAGAGAGTTCGAAAAAAGAGCTATCAACAACATACACGTATCCGCCTCTAAAATAACAGAGATCAGGAAATTGTTCGAGATCGCAAAGTACAGCCAGCATGAACTCGGTGAAAAAGAAAGGGATCGAGCTGTAAGGACTCTGAAGGATATACAGGAGGAATTGGGATGAACGCCGTGAATAGTCTCGGCCATAAAAAGAACAGATCATACTATATCTTGAGCGGTTTTTTCATCCTAGTTTTAACCGTTTTTACCGTCGGTTCGGAAGGACTACTACGATATTTCTCAGCCATGTTCATATTGTTCCTCATGGGGATGAACCTGGTTCTCTGGGCGAGAGAAATTACGGAAGACGAGGATATCTGGAAACACGAAGAAGTTCTGAAAGAGGAGATAGATATTAGATTGGGGAACACTTCCAACCTGGTCAAAAGAGCGTCTAAAGGGATGCGGGTCAGCCGCGGTCTTTTAGAAAGAAAGATAAAAGATATTTTTTTAAGCAAACTGCAAGTTGAAAGAAATCTATCCAGAGACGAAGTGAATAAACTTATCCGGTACCCTGATAAATTTAGAGACGTGGTGAAGGACGACACCCTGGCTGATTTCGTACTAGCCGACGAGGACGATGCAGAAGAGGATGTTAGGGAAGACGAGGAATACGAAGAATGGTTATCAGAGATCATGGAGAGGATCGACAGATGGGGGTAGATGGAGAGACGAAAAAAGGGAGGCCGTTCCTTTACATAGTGCTCTTGGCGGTTGCGGGGATCATATTCGGCAATCTTTTAGGTAGTTGGATCTTTTTCATAGGCACCATCTGTTCAGTAGCAATTTTAGTCGTGGCCGTGGGGTCACTACCTCCTAAAAACCTTCATATCGAAGTGGAAAGGGGTTCCCGGCATGAAGCGAGGGAAGTTCACGTTGAAGGCGAACTCCGACTGAAGATAAAGATCAAAAACAAGGGAGACGAGATACGCTTTTTGGAGGTGCATGATGTTCTTCCACCGCGGATCGAAGTTTCGGAGGGAACCAACCACCACATCTGTACGATAAAAGCAAATGATGTCTTCGAGTTCGATTATAAGATAAAATGTCCAGTCACAGGAAATTTTGAAGTGGGGCCCATAAAGTTGAGATACAGAGACGGTCTTTGTCTTTTTTCCAGGGTATTGGAGCCAAGAAAAAAGATAGATCTTCAAGTATTACCTAAAACCGAAGATATGGAGAAAGTGAGCATTGCTCCAAGCTACACCAAGCACTGGTTAGGAGATACTAAGTCTAAAAACATAGGCTTCGGTAGTGAATTTTTTGCTCTCCGCGAATACCATCCGGGAGACGGCTTAAAAGACATCAATTGGAAGGCCACGGCTAGATACTTGGACCCCAAGACCAACGCATACGAAGGCGAAAAAAGCGGAGACGTGATATTGGTTGTAGATGGCTACCAAGAAGGTATGATAGGAACCATGGAACATAATACCATGAAGGCGTCCATAGATGCAACCGCAAGTCTAGCCTCAGTTCTTCTTTCATCTAGACACCGTGTGGGATTGATAGTTTCGGGCAGTTATCTTAATTGGCTGTACCCTAGTACCGGTAAAAATCACTATCATCGTATAATCGCGAACCTTACGAAATTCGAGGAGGGCGGCGGCTGGGGGATGGAGGGAGTAAAATGGATCCTAGAGGATCTTTTTCCGAGAAAGAGCATGATTATCTTTATCTCTCCGTTGACGGTTTCAAAATTCAGCGAGACCATGATCGATCTTTGTATGAGAGAATACGACGTGATGGTCATCTCTCCAGACCCCCTCAAGATCGAGATGGATCTCACGGATAATTATGAAGGTCTGGCCGAAAAGCTGCACCACGCGGAAAGGCAGCATCTGTTAGACAAGCTCTGGACCCACGGAGCCATCGTGGTGGACTGGGACCCTAGAGAGCCTCTAGAACCGACTTTGGAGGAGGTGTTAAGATACAAGCGAAGATAAGAGATATCTTTGTTTCGCTGCTGGTCTTGGCAGTGGCTATCCTAGCCAGTGTTTTTTCTTTACATTCCCATTACTGGTTCTTACCCATCTTATTCGGCTGCTTCGTTATACTAGCTTACAACCTGAAGAGCATCTTTCTTTTGGATATCGGGATCCTATCCTCCATACTCTCCTTATTTTTTGTCAACCACGGATTGTATCCAAACCTTCTCAACTTATCATCGGTCATAGGTTTTTTCTTCTTATTCGTTGGCATCTGGTTCTACGTTAGAAACTTGATATATATCAGTGGTATCGAGGACAACTTGGTCTCGGAGATAGGTGAGGTAGATAGTTTAGTCTCTTTCAAAAGAGCCGTTTCGATTGATATATCGGGCAGACTTTTTATTGCGGCTTTTCTTGCGATAGTTGCATCGCTGGTAGGTATGTACAGTCCTCTTGGGATAGATGTGAGCCCCATGGTCGAGATACTACTCATGGTGGCCTTTTCCTCAGGAATTTTCTTTATAGTCTACTTTATCATAAGAGCTCTTTCTATAGAGAGTTCTATCTAGAGAAGATCCGTCCTAGCAAGCCTTTTCCATACTGTGAAACCACGTCGGTGTTCGCCAAGATATCGCCTGTTCGTTTGAGGTAATAGAACATCAGAAACAACTCGAACAAGCCAAAAAAAACTCCCACTACCGGTATGCGGAGTACGTACTTGGGGATGTTCCGTAAAGATGATTCCTTCAAGGATATCTTTTTGCTGTGTCGGTCTAAAACTTCCATGCTCAAGATCTTCTTCCCGATTGTCTGACCCCAGCCGTACCTGGACTCCAGTAAAATAAAATACATCAAAAACAAAGCACTGTAGAGGATATGTACCGTTAGGTCCTCGGTGGATGTTATGATGAGTATCTCTTCCCTACTCATGGCACCCCCTCGTAATGGAGCTAGACCTTCTCTTAGGTATCCTCCGACTACGTCCATCCATCTTTCAGAGATCAATTCTGCCCGGGCCAGAGAAAACGCTACAAACTCCACAACGAGCCTGATCATCACCACGTCTATAAAAAAAGCGATCACTCTCAAGAAGGGATTGGCCTTTGTCCTCGAGTTGCTATCATCGAGATCTAGAGAACGGTACTTTCCTGTTTTACTCATGACTGTCTCCTATCATCTCAGAAAATAAATAATCGTTACTACTTTTAACTCTTCGGTCGGACTTGTATTCAATCATCATATCTAAGGTAGTCTTCTTCGGGTGAAGAGTCGTCCTCGACGGTATGGGTGGAAGAGCCTATATCCGGTCTTTTTTCCTCCGTTTTGTATCTCTCCTTGTCTTCCTCATCGATCTGCGATAAACTCATATCCAAGGAAATTCCGTTCTTCAGTGAGTCTTTCTTTTTTTCTTTCAACCTCATGTAAAGATAGATGCTAGCGGATACAGCACCGACACCCATAAAGAGGATACCGAAAAACTCCACAAATCCTCCTGATCGTACCACCATCGATGAAAAAAGACCTCTTCCGATCAAAACGTTGTAAACCGCACTCCTGGAGTCCAAGGAACGAACGACCAGAACGTATTCGCCCTCTTCAGGTACGGATAGATGTGCCCTGAACGATCTGGTTTGTTTGTTGGACGCCTCTTCGATCTTCTCTATATCTGTAAAGGATGGATCTTGTCTATATTCGTCCAGGTGTTCTACGGGTATGAGGACCACTTGGAAAGACGGCTGTCTGTCGGAGGATACTCTGATATGTATTTCGTCCTCGGCTTCGGCCCTAAAATGGTAAGTGAACATATCATCACCGGGGTTCAAGTTGACGCTTTCAGAGTCCGGGACCCTAGAAAGCTGCTCGCCATGTTGTTCTCCCCCATAATACCAGGGAAGTACCGGACTGAACAAGATAAGCCCCAAAACGATCAGGACTTTTGTCCTGGTGAAACTCCTCATATTCCATACCTCGATCATAACTGTTTTTGGTAGTACATTAATCTTTCACTAGCGAGGCTATAGTTTTTCTAATTTTTCCGGGATCTGCTTTTCGTTTTTGGATCGAAATGAGGTGTAGACGTTTTCATCTGAACGGATAGATCGTTGGAAAATCGGAACGTGCTCATCATCAAAGGGCACGAATTCGATACGAAGGAAAAACTGAGGTCGACTTTGTTGGTGAGGATCTGCAGTTAGTCTTCGTCCTCCTCGGGAGCATCAACTGTCTTCCCGTCACTCTCCATCCCCATCCAGACGAACACGAGTAGAGCGATGATCGAAAGGATCAAAGCGGCGATCAACCAACCGTCGGTGGTGACTTCTTCGACATCGATAATCCGAGTGAAACCTTCCGCTTCTATGTGATAATCCCCAGCCTCTTCGATCTCGTAGGTCGTTGAAACCGTTTTTGTTTCACCGGCCTCCAGCTCTACATCTACTTCGTCGATGAGAGCATGGTTCATGTAAAATTCTACGGTGTATTCTCCTTCTAGCCCACCCATGTTGGTCACTTCTATGTTTATCTTGATTTCTTCGCCCACCTCCGGTTCTCCCGGCTCTATTGTTAGGGCAGAGAATTCGAATTCCGCAGGAGCTAACTTCTCGAAATGTGCGGTGATGTTTTTGTCTTCGTCCATGGTGACGGTGATTTCCACTTCTGTACTTGTTTCGTCACCAGACCACTCTTTGAAGTACCAACCTTCGGCAGGTACCGCTGTTAAAGTGACTTCCGTGCCCGCTTCGTACTCGTCCTGCTCGGGCTCAACTTCTACGGTGCCTTCACCGTCTATGTTCACCTCTAGCTCGTGATACTTTACTTCCTCTTCGAACCATGCCGTGATTTCTTTGTTACTGTCCATGATTATGGTGAGTTCGTCTTCAGTACTTTCATAGTCTTCTGTCCACTCTTCGAAGTACCAACCTTCGTCAGGTACCGCTGTTAAAATGACTTCCGTGCCCTCTTCGTACTCTTCCCGCTCAGGCTCAACTTCTACGGTGCCTTCACCCTCTACATCTACCGTCAACTCGTATGTTTGGATCTCTTCGAAGACAGCCGTTATACTCTTGTTTTCGTACATATTTATCTCTATGGTCGTGTCCGTTCCTACCTCGTCTCCTATCCACTCTACAAAAATCCAGTCCTCTGCGGGCGTAGCTTCAACCGTCACGATATCTCCTTTTTCATAACTATGAATACCTTCTTCAGGATCGGTAGTTCCTTCTCCTTCGACGTTCACCGTCAAGGTGTATTCGTGTATGGCAAAATGAGCTGTTACTTCTTTATCCTCGTCCATAGTTATAGTGAGCTTGTCTTCTGTACCTTCGTGATCGCCGGTCCATTCGACAAAGTACCAGCCTTCTTCCGGAATCCCTTTAATCGTGACTTCTTCACCCTTGTCATAGATGTGATCTCCTGGCTTCGGCTCCGTCGTGCCTTCACCATCAACATTTATCGTTAAAACTTGTTCTCCTTCTCTTATCTCATCAAAATTAGCCGTCAGGATTTTATTGTCATCTATGATTATCGTTATCTCCCTGTTGGCATTTTCGTGATCGCCAGTCCAACCGTCAAAGTACCAGCCCTCATCAGGCGTTGCTGTAACAGTTACCTCAGTACCTTTTACATAGGTGTGAGTACCTTCCAAAGGTTCGGTATTACCTTTGCCTTCGATGTTTATCGCAAGTTCCCTTGCTGACCAAGTCAAGAATGGATATCCGTCGTTAGTACTATCGTCGATGTCCCATATATCCTCATCACCTTCGTCGTCGTTCGGATCGCCTACGAAATCCCACGGCTCGTTCAATCCTTCAGTACTTGTATCTGTGTAGGTCACAGCATCCTTCATCTCAACGGTGGTCTTCCCTGTACCGCCGTTGGAATCATCTTGTCCTGATGTTTCGATATCCCAGAACGAGTTCTCAACCGTGCTGCCTTCAAATTTCAATCCAACGAGCCCACCTATGTCCTCATCTCCGCTCACCCCTCCAGTTGCATACGAGTTTTCGATCGTGCCTTTATAGTTAAGTCCTGCGAGCCCGCCTACAAGCTCGTCTCCACTCACATCTCCTATAGCATACGAGTTTGACACCGTGCCTATGTTCATTCCAACGAGCCCGCCTATACCATCTCCCCCACTCACCACACCAGTAGCATACGAGTTCGACACCGTATCATGGTTCACACCAACGAGCCCGCCTACACTGTCTCCCCCGCTCACCACACCAGTAGCATACGAGTTCGCCACCAGGCCAGAGTTCGATCCAACGAGCCCGCCTATACCACCTCCCCCTCTCACGTCTCCAGTTGCATACGAGTTCGCCACCGTGCCTATGTTCGTTCCAACGAGCCCACCTATACCACCTTCTCCACTCACATCTCCCGTAGCATACGAGTTCGCCACCGTGCCTTCCCCCGCGTTCCATCCAACGAGCCCACCAACATGCGAGTCTCCACTCACATCACCCGTGACGTATGAGTTTTCGATCGTGCCTTCATAGATAAATCCTATGAGCCCGCCTACACCAATGAATCCCCTCACATCCGTATCGACAGCACCAACGTTGCGAACTTCTCCACCTTCATCGATATACCCAAACAGGCCAACGTTATCTGTGCCTAATCGGTCGGTGTAGAGGTCCCTTATTTCATAATCATCTCCGTCGAAAGTACCTGAAAATCCGTCATCATCATCACCTATCGGCTCCCAGCCCACAACAGCATCTTCGTAGTTTACATAAATATATCGTTCCCCCGTGTCTTCATCTATTGTGATCGTGGGATGGTCTACAGTATGATCTATAGAGTTTCCGTCTTCATCTTCAACTGATAAAACTGAATCATAATCATCTTCATCAAAGGGTATATCTATCGTATCGCCATCGTCCCAAGCTTCTTCATATCCAGCATCTTCTCTGATTTTATAATTCTCTTTCTGGTTGTTGTATTCGTCATGACCGTCGGTATTTTCATCCAAATCGTTCATCAGAATATAATCGCCGTCTAGATCGTCCCGCACATCATCGAGATCGTACCAGTCGTGGATCTCTTGAACAGCCTGCGGTTCATTTTCCCCTGTCACTCCACCAACACTTTCGTTCCCTTCTATCGCCTCGCCCCCGACAACAACTACCATCCCGCCGGTTATAAGTAGGCAACTTACGACGAAGACCAATCTCTTTTCCCTCATACAAATCCTTCTTTTATAGACTATATAGATATACATCTATATATCACTTAAGGAGATGAATACTCTACCGCACGATAACACCAGTTATATCACTCATTCTCTTTTTTCCTAAGGGTGGGCTTATCAACCGTCTTCTCGTCACTTTGCATCCCCATCCAGACGAACAAGAGCAGAGCTATGATCGAGAGGATCAACGCAACTACCAACCAGCTGTCGGTTGTGACTTCTTCGACTGTAAAAGTGAGGCTCACACCTTCCGCTTTCAACTCGTGCTCACCAGACTCTTTTATGTGTAGGGATACGACACTAGCGAGGCTATAGCAAAAGATTAAAATCCACGGAGTGTTGATTTTGTTTCGACTGAGAGGAATAAGTTTGGACAAAAAAACAACGGTAGTGACGACCTTCATCCTCTTCCTTCTAGGTGCATGGCTTATAGGGAATATGATGAATTTTCAGTACGACATAGGAGGGAGTCCTCTAAACCTTTCTTACCTTGCAGTCATAGGTATCATCGCGCCCTTCTTTATAGCGGCAGTCGTATTCTATAAAGGAAGATCACGTATGCTCTTATTGCTGTTGAGTTTTGCACTGTTTTGGGTCATAACTCCGATCTTCTTTGAGGCTTTGGGTGCTTTATATTTCGGGCTTATCATACTGGGTAGTGGTCTTCTACTCTTTGCGGTTTTGCAAGGGCATATAAGTTCAAAAAAGGTGGCGATCCTAGTATCCCTTTTCATTGGGATCGGCGGATTGATAGTCTATGCTTTCAGTGATGTATTGGCGGATGCACTTTACGGCTACTTTCCCCTTGACCGTCTACCTTCTTTGAACGGGGAGTCCGTCTCATATCTCTGGGATGAAGCTGGAGTGGCTACTGAAAGTATAGGGGGACCCGGGGTGGCCGTATTCATCCTTATCTTCGTGTTAGCCATCGTTTTTTTCATGTATCAAAGATTCCAGCCGCTGAAACCCTCTAAACAGGTAGAAGACGAAGACAAGTTGGAGGACGACATAACTTCTGCCGTTGACCGTGCCATAACGGAGCTGCACCAAGGCAGAGACGTGAAATCCACCATAATAAGATGCTACCAGCAGATGTGCTTGATACTGGAAGAGAAGGGCGTGGAGAACGAAGATTCCATGACACCTAGGGAATTTGAAGAGTTAGCGACTGAAAAATTAGATGTGCCCTCCTTAAAGATCGTAAACATAAGAGAAGTGTTCGAGCTGGCCAAGTACAGTTCTCATCCGCTGGGTGAGAAGGAAAAGAACCGGACCTTAAAAAATCTTAAGGAATTAAAAAAAGATTTGGAGTGAAACATGTCTGAAACCTCGTTTAACATGTCGATGATCAAAAAAGACCTGATCCTACGGAAAAAAAGTTCGAATGTCTATTACATCCTACTACTGCTGTTGATCGTCTCTTTTTTCGTATTGACATTAGAGGGAGGGAGCGGCATACAGAAGAGCATAGGAAGGGCGTTGGGATTCCTTTTACTGATCGTCATCGGATTTGACTTGATCCAGTTGACCATGAGCTCCACTGAAAAGCCCGATTTCTGGAAAGAAAAAAAGGAACTCGACGAGACCATAAACCTAAGGATGCAGGATACGTCGGTCCTCCTTCAAAGAGCTTCTGAGGGAAAGAAGATAAGTCAAAAAATGTTCTTGGAAAAGGTTAGAAAAATATTCATCATGAAATTGAAAGAAAAAAAAGATCTATCTGAAAAAGACGTACGATATCTTTTGAGAAACCCAGACGAGTTCCGCAGCATGGTTCAAGACGATATGATCTCGGATTTCATGCTCTCTAACGATCATGGGAGAGAGCAAAAAAAGGGACTTGAAAGATTTCTACGACCTGGGTCCAAGGATGAAGAGTCAAAAAAAGATTACGAAAAAAAAGTAAAGGAGATCATACGGAGGATCGAAGAATGGAACTAGTGCAAAATACGAAGTCTACGTTCTCGGCTGCTGAGGGGTGTAATACATGAAGATGGATAAACTCCTGGTCTATCTGACGGCACTCACCATTTTAACGGTGCTCCTGGGAAATCTATTCAGAAGTTGGGTTTTCTTTATGGGGGCCATATCGTCCCTAGCACTCTTCGTCATCGTGGGTAGATCGCTACCGCCTGACGATATTCGCGTAGATGTTCGTAGAGAGACCAGTAGAGGGATAAGAGACGTTTACTTGGGCGACGAGATCGAACTGAATATCCATCTAGAAAATAAAGGAGATGAACTACGTTTTTTGGAGGTACACGACATACTCCCCTCCCTTGTTGAAGTGGTAGATGGATCTAACCATCAAATCGTGAGGCTTGAAAAGGGAGAAAAAAAAGATCTATACTACAAGATCTCATGCCCTGTCAGTGGAAAGATAGAAGTGGGCCCCACCAAGATAAGATACAGGGACACCTTTAATTTTTTTAGTGAAGAATTAGATGAAGAAGAAAATATATCGATACGGATACTTCCACGGGTTCAAGAGATGAAAAAAATAGATATAAATCCCAGTTATACCAAGCACTGGCTTGGAGATATAAAATCAAAAAGCATAGGTGTAGGTAACGAATTCTTTTCTCTGCGGGAATACCATATAGGCGACGAGATCAGAGATATAAACTGGAAGGCTACCGCACGATATCAAAAGCCCTTCACCAACGAATACGAAGCTGAAAAATCAGGGGACGTGATCTTGGTGGTGGACGGATATAAAAAAGGTATAGTAGGGACCATGAGAAATAACACACTGGAATCCTCCGTAGACGCGGCAGCGAGTTTGTCCTCGGCCATACTTTCCGCCCGGAATCAGGTAGGGGTCATAGTGGCGGGCGAGTACCTTAACTGGGTCTACCCGGGTACGGGCAAAAATCAATACCAAAGCATCTTATCCAACTTGGCCAAATTTGAAAAAGGGGGTACTTGGGGCCTTGAAGGTGTTAAGTGGCTATTAGAGGATTTTTTTCCAAGAAGGAGCATGATCATCTTTATTTCCCCCTTAACGGTACCCGAGTTCAGCGACACCATCGTAGACTTTTGCAGAAGAGAATACGACGTTATGGTGATCTCTCCAGACCCTGTAAAGATAGAAAAAAATATCGTGGGTGACCTTGGATCTACGGCGGAAAAATTACACCGTGCGGAAAGGAAGAATATAATAGAAAAACTTTGGACCTACGGAACGGTGGTAGTGGATTGGGATCCTAACCAACCTTTAGAACCGGCTTTAGAGGAGGTGTTAAGATACAGACAGAGAAAAAGACGAGCTTGACTAGAGTTTTTGTTTCCGCCTTGATGATCTTGTCGGCGGCACTGGCGAGTCTGACATCCCTTCATTCGGTATACTGGTTTTTTCCCTTGATCTTCTGTATAGTCCCCTTGATAGGTTACAATGTGCGTAGGCTATTATTCCTGGATTCAGGTATACCTCTGCTGATAATATCTTACCTTTTCGTCAACAGGGTGATCTCTTTCACAACCGCCAACCTGTTATCGATAATAGGTTTCTTTTTCCTCTTCGTAGGTGTTTGGTTCTACGCTAGGAACACGCTGCTGGTCAGCGGTATAGATGAAGTTTTTGAAAGTAGTTCGGACAAGAACGTGCAGGACTTTAAAAGATCCGCCTTGAATGACTTGTTTGGTAACGTCGTGATGGGATTTTTTTTGGCCGTTTTCGCCGGATTGATAGGCGCATACAGTTCTTTAGAGATGGGCATAGGAGCCAATATAGAGATAATACTCATGGTTATCTTCTCTTCGGCGGTATTTTTCATACTGTATCTCTTGATCAATATATTCTCCTGGAAAAAGACGGCATGAACTGAAAAAGTTGAATGATCGTTTTTACCGGGCTTAGGGGCAAAACATTTTATATAAGGGATTAATGATTGGGATACTATACAGTATGATTTAACTCCAAATGGAGTGTGTATTGATGGAATCGATTGTTGAAGAGGCTCTGTCTAAAACTGAACGAAGCAAATCAGGAAGGACGGGGTCCAAAGATCAGAGAGGCGAGAACCTAACCGCCGCCGACGAAGAGCTGAGAGAGGTACTTCAAGGTCTGAAGACGAACATAAAGATCGTCGGGGTTGGTGGAGCAGGATGCAACACTGTAGAACGGATCTCAGAAGAGGGATTACAAGGTGCGGAACTTATAGCATCTAATACCGATGCTCAGCATCTTTTGACCGTTCTTGCGCAAAGAAAGGTGCTATTGGGACGACGTAAAACCGGAGGACTAGGTGCAGGGGCTCGACCCGAGATAGGTATGGAAGCGACCGAAGAAGCGAGAGACAAATTGAAGGATATCTTAGAAGGAAGCGACCTGGTATTCGTTACGTGTGGACTGGGAGGAGGTACCGGTACTGGGGGAGCACCCGTTGTGGCCGAGATGGCAAAAAAAGAAGGTGCTTTGACCGTTGCAGTTTGTACCACTCCTTTCGAAGCCGAAGGAAAGTCCAGGATGGAAAACGCAGAATGGGGTCTCTCCCGACTTAAAAACGTGGCAGACACCGTTATCACCATCCCGAACGATAAACTGCTGGAACTGTGTCCGCGTTTGTCTTTAAACAAAGCATTCAAAGTAGCCGATGAAGTTCTCACCCGCTCTATCAAAGGTTTGACGGAACTAGTAACTAAACCAGGCCTGGTCAATCTTGATTTTAACGATCTGAAGACGGTCATGGAAGGAGCGGGAGTGGCCATGATAGGCATGGGAGAAGACGACTCGGAAAATAGAGCGGAAAAGGCCATAGAAGACGCCATCAATTCGCCGTTGCTCGAAGTGGATATACGTGGTGCTAACGCTGCGTTGATCAACGTCGTAGGCGGTAGCGATATGACGGTATCAGAGGCCGAAGAAGTCGCTAAGATCGTAGAGAATAAGATAGGAAAGGATGCTAAGATCATCTGGGGTGCCGCGGTTGAGCCCACCCAAGAAAAATCTCTGAAAGTTATGGTGGTCATCACAGGAGTGAAGTCTAAACAGATCTTTGGAAAAGAGATAGCGATGAATAAAGATGAGATCAAAACAATTGCATGAGGGGAAAACAGATGGACATTATTGAAGGGTCCTGGAATATACAAGATAAAATCGAAGAAAAAGCAGGAAAGATAGGAAAAGGCAAATACGGTAGGATTCTCAAGATGGCTAGAAAGCCAGATCGAGAAGAGTTCAAAAAAACCCTGCTCATAGTCGTAGGAGGACTGCTGCTCATAGGCTCAGTCGGTTTTCTGCTTACTTGGCTGTGGAATAATTTACCAGATTATTTCATGATGGGATGATTATGAGATCAGGGATTCTATTCGAGGTGAAAACATGGGACTGTTAGACGACTTTACCGAGGACGAAATCACAGAGGAAGAAGAAAAATTTCCCGAGGAAGAGGAGGAAAAGGAAGAGAAAGAAATCATTTTAAAGTGTGAACCTTACAAAAAATCCATCCCTACTAGAGAAAAAACCACTTATAATGTCAAATTGGTCAACACCTCGTCTTCGGAGATCAGCATCGATTTGAGGATACATCTACTGTACAGTTCGGACGAGGAAAACCCGATACCGTGGCAGATCACCTTATGGGACGGAGATAAATTGTCAGAACCTTCGGATTCATTCAACAAGACCATCAAAGTTGACGGAAATGACGAATTTATGTTGCCCATCGGTGTCCGTGCTCCAGAGGGAGCTAGTTATGGAGACAAAGCAGAGATCATAATCGATGCGACTTCATCTAAAGATAAGATGTTATCCGATTCTTTGACTTTAGTAACTACTGCGAGACCGGCCGTTATAGCCATGAAAACTCAGATCAACCAGGAGAAGAACGTCGCGGATTACATAGCATCCTGGGCGAAAGATAAAGATATGGGCGTTTTTTCCATCCTAGCTCCAAAACCAGTCAGAGGATACGTATTTATAGAAGCAATGAACCCAACCCTGGTCGACGAGATCACCGACGGTACAAGGAAAGCCAAAGGGGTCATAGGAGGCGAAACGAGTATCGAAGAGATAGAACATTTTCTAGCTCCAAAACTTGCAGTGGAAGGTATAGCGGAAGGGGACATAGTAGAGTTATCCGCAGGACCTTTCAAGGGGGAGAAGGCAAGGGTCGCCCAGATAGATAAAGATAACGACGAGATCACCGTGGAACTGTTCGAAGCCACCGTGCCCATCCCCGTTACCGTTAGAGGCGATCATGTCAGAGTCCTGGAAAAAGATAGATGATATTAGTCACATAAAGAGATGATAATATGGCAACTGAAACGATAGAAGCATTGATTGATGGCGGCGAAGCCAGCGCGGGACCTCCGCTGGGTCCTGAATTGGGACCTCTCGGAGTCGACATAATGAAAATCGTCAACGCGATAAACGAGAAGACCGGCAAGTTTGAAGGGATGAAAGTCCCCATAAAACTCACGGTCGATACAGAATCTGGTGACTTCGAGATCGAAGTAGGTACCCCTCCCACATCCGCCCTAGTTTTAGAAAAGGCGGGTATCGAAAAGGGGAGCGGTAATCCTAAGACCAGTAAAGCGGGAAACATAACAATAAAACAAGCTAAAGAGGTCGCGGAGATGAAAGAAGATGATCTCCTCGGAAAAAACTTGAAACAGAAGACCAAAGAGGTCATAGGCACCTGCGTATCCATGGGTATCACCGTGGATGAAAAAGAGCCTAGGGAAGTCCAAAAACTCATAGACGAAGGAGATTACGACTCGGCTTTCTGATCTTCACAGATACTTTTCACAGCTTTACCTTCCTAGCTTTACCCCTCTCTATCAGAACGTTAGCTATTTCTTCATGAAGCGTCACTACATCTTCTTTCTTTAGATCGTAAGAGGTGTTTACGTCCACGAAGGGAGGCACGTCATCGATTATGTGTACAAGCAGTTCTTCATGGGGTTCTACTTTTTTTTCTAAAGAGGGTTTTTCCGACGGTTCTTCTTCCACATCTTTTTCCTCCCTGACCTCTTCGACCTTTTTCTTTTCTTCATCTTTAGTTTTGCGTTTGTACTCTCCTAAGAAGACGAGGTTCTTCAAGTCTTTCAAAAGACTAGAAACTTCGTTCAAAAGCTGTTGTTCACGATCTATCAGATTATCAGTATTTACTCTCTGGCCTAATGATCTGTGATAAGCGGCTAAAATTATCTTCTTCTGACGCTCTTTAAAAAAATGATTAGCGATCTGTTTCACCTTTTCATGCTGTCTTTGCATCCTCCTTTCCCTTTTATCGCTGGGAGCTACACCGATCTCTTCGCTCCTCTCTTCCAACCTTTGTATGTATTCCCTTAGGCGGCGGTAAAAATCATCCGGTAAAGCGCACGGCTGTTCGGATCCTTTCTCTCTCTCCAAAACGTCTAAGACATCTTCATAGGTGAGCTCTTTATCATCCATGTTTCTTCGCGACCTTGTATGTATTTTAAGAAATTTGTTGTTTCCGGATAGATCTTAGGTGAAGGCGGTACCACAGTTTAAGCATTCCTCCGCATCTTCGTTCACATCGGTACGACAGTTAGAACAAACCGTTTTCGTTCGGGTGGTCATCTCCGTATCCAAAAGATCCTCCCCGCACAAGATACATTTGAACTCGTCGGGGATGAATCCTGCACAGAAATGACATTCGACCAATTCTTCGATAAATCCTTCCTTTCTATCTTGTTCTGCCATCGAAGGGGGATAGAGATAAAGATATTAATCCTTTTTCCTATCTATCACTTTGACTTCGCCCCATTTTCCCGCAGATATCTGCTTTCCGTACCCTCTATCCTGTACGTAGCCGTTGGCCACTCTTATGACAGTTCCGGTCTCGAACTCGTCTTCTATCCTATCGGTCTCTTCGTTCCAGAAAACCACTTTTATGGAACCGGTACCGTCGTCGATACGTACGTTCCTGACTCTACCTTGTCCGTTTTTGTTCTCAAAAGTCCGCAGAACCCCTAGATCAACTACCTCACCTTCTACTGTACATTCGTCTCCAGGTCCAACGCTCTCTATATCGTCCAAAGCCTCTTCGTTCCTATCCTCTTCGGCTACGATAAGGTACGCTAAAGCCTCTTCGTCCAAGAGATCGTTGAACTCTTCCTTCCTTTTTTCGATCTCCTGATAGAACTCTTCTTTGGAGTACAGATCAGAAAGCTTTCCGTACAGGTCCTCTAGATGATCCATGAGCATTACTTTAACGACTTCTAGGATTAAAAACTATCGAAATGATCTTTGCTCAAGCACTTTGTCACGCCAGATATTCCATTATGTTCAAAGCCGCTTTTCTACCGTCTCCCATGGCTAGGATCACGGTGGCGGCACCTGAAACCGCGTCTCCTCCAGCGAAAACGCCTTCCCGGGTGCTCATCCTAGTTTCCTCATCTATTATTATGCCGCCCCAATGTTTTACATCAACACCTTCTGCATTTTCATAGAAAACCTTGTTCGGTGTCTGTCCAACGGCTATAACCACCGTATCGAATTCTTTTTTGTGCTCAGTATCTTCTAATACCTTCGGGCTGGGTCTACCGTCTTCTTCGGGCTCTTCGAGTTCGCACTCGTAGATTTCCATCTCTTTTACCCAGCCTTCCTCGTCTCCTATGAATCTTTTTGGATTGCATAAGGTGTCGAAAGTGACTCCTTCTTCCTTGGCATGTTCTATCTCTTCGTTTCTAGCTGGAGACCATTCCGTCGTCCTTCGATACACGATATGACTTTCCGCGCCCATCCTCAAGGCGGATCTAGCGGCATCCATGGCGACGTTTCCAGCGCCTATGACACCCACTTTTTTCATATGGGTTATGGGTGTGTCGTACTCTGGAAATTTGTAGGCTTTCATCAGGTTGATCCTGGTTAGAAATTCGTTGGCCGAGTAAACACCTTTGAGGTCTTCGCCTTCCAATCCCAAGAACCTAGGCGCTCCGGCTCCCGTTGCCACATATATGGCGTCGAACTTTTCTTCAAGCTCGTCCAGATCTACGTTCTGTCCTACGATCCTGTTCATCTTCATGTCTACTCCGAGCTGTTCAAGGTATTCCAGCTCATGGTCTATGATCTCGTTGGGAAGTCTGAATTCAGGTATGCCGTACTTTAAAACACCGCCCGGTTCATGAAGCGCTTCGAACATGGTGACTTGGTAACCGTCCTGGGCTAGCATGGCTGCACAGGTGACTCCACTGGGACCGGAACCTATTATGGCGACTTTTTCTTCTTTTACTTCTTCCACTTCCGGTGGTTCTTCCAGATCATTCTCCCGTGCGTAGTCTGCAACGAATCTCTCCAATTTTCCTATGTTTATTGGATCCCCCGCTTTATCCATCACACACACGGCTTCACACTGCTCTTCCTGAGGACAGACCCTTCCTGTTATCGCGGGGATGCAGTTGACCTCTTTCAGGGTCTCCAAAGCATCCTTAAAATCCCTTTCTGCGATCTCGTTCACGAATTTGGGTATGTCGATATCCACGGGGCAGCCGCTTATGCATGGGCTTTTTTTGCATTGAAGACATCTTTTTGCTTCTTCCACGGCTTGATCCGGTGAATAACCCAAAGGTACCTCCCCGAAGTCATCTATCCTTTCTTCAGGAGATCTTTCGGGAACTTTTACTCTTTTTGGATTCATTCACAGCACCCCTCATGCTCTTCTTTCCATCGTTTCATGGCCTTTTCCTCCTGTTTTTCGAACATGGTGATACGCTGCATGAACTCTTCGAAATTTACCTCGTGGGCGTCGAATTCGGGACCGTCCACACAGGCGAGTTTCATCTCTCCACCTACCTCCACTCTACACGAGCCGCACATCCCGGTGGCGTCCAACATTATAGAATTCAGGCTCACCTTGGTCGGTATATCATGCCTTTCCGTTATGTCCGCTATCACTTTCATCATGATGGGAGGTCCCACGGCATGAACAAGGTCTATGTTTTTACCTTCCTCTATCAACTCTTCGAGGAGATCACTGGTAAATCCTTCTCTCCCGCAGGAGCCGTCATCAGTACATAGATAGAAACTATCCGCACATGTACTTTCCTCTATCTCAGAATCACAGATCACTAGGTCTTTGTTCCTGAAACCCGATATTATGATGACTTCGTTTCCCGCCTCCTCGAGTGCCTTAGCTACAGGAAATACTTCCGGCGTCCCCACACCGCCGCCTATACAGACGACGGTTCCGTATTTTTTAATCTCGGCGGGTTTTCCCATGGGCCCTACAACGTCCTGTAATTGGTCACCCTCTTCATAGGTATCCAATTGACATGTACTTTTACCTATCTTTTGATAGATCATAGTAACAGTACCTTTCTTCATGTCCTTTTTGTAAAAAGTGAGGGGTATCCTTTCGCCCTTCTCGTGCATCCGTATAACGATGAACTGGCCCGGCTTTATTTTTTCAGCAACGAGAGGTGCTTCCACCTCTAGACTAGTCATCTCTTCATTCAGCTTTTCTTTTTCGACTATCTCGTGCATAGATTACACTCCATCTGATTTGTATTATTTTATTACTCTCGGCCAATTTTGGAATGGATGATGGGGGTTTTTAAGTTCGTACTGATCCTAACTCCGTCAGATCCAGCCTCTCGCTTTACAGGCCTCGGCAACCTTGTTTATAGAAATCATATAGGCCGCGTCTCTCATCCTGACGTCTTTTTCCTGTGCCATGTCCCAAACTTCGTGGAAAGCCTTGGTCATACTGTTATCTAGTTTTTCTAGAACTTCGTCTTTCGGCCAATAATAATTTTGGTTGTTCTGTACCTGTTCAAAGTAACTACAGGTTACTCCACCCGAATTCGCCAAAAAGTCCGGTACAACTATCATATCTCTATCTTCGAGGATTTCGTCGGCCTCGGGAGTTATCGGGCCGTTGGCGCCTGATACTATCAGTTCCACGCAGGAAGGTATATCGTCCACGTTGTCTTCATTTATCGCGTTCTCAAGTGCGGCGGGTATCAATAAGTCAACTTCGTGTTTTAACCAATCATCTCCAGGGAATTGTTCGTAACCTCTCTCTTTAGCCTTTTTCTTATCTATACTTCCATAGCGATCAGTTATGCTTCTGAGTTCATCGATACATACTCCGTCTTCTCTATAATAACAGTAAGCTTTCTTGTCTTCTTGGTCCCAGCAGGATACTGATACCAAAGTTCCTCCGTACTCGATGAAGAGTTCGGCAGCGTGTTGAGCAACATTTCCGAAGCCCTGTATCGATGCAGTGATCTCTTCAAAATCTCGATCGATTTCGTCAAGAAGTTCTCTCAAAACGTAGATCACTCCGTAACCTGTAGCTTCAGTCCTACCCTTCGAGCCACCCTTACCTTCGGGTTTACCGGTTATGACGCCTGGATATTGTCCTCCTTTGATACATTCGTATTCATCCATCATCCAAAGCATGTGTTGTGCCGTAGTCATCACATCCGGGGCAGGAACGTCTTGTAGAGGCCCTATATTCTTATTTATCGCCTTGATATATTCTCGACATATCCTTTCTTGCTCTCTATCTGAGAGTTCTCTCGGGTCACAGATAACGCCTCCTTTCCCGCCTCCGAGAGGAAGGTCTGCAACAGCCGTTTTCCATGTCATCCACATGGCCAAGGCTCTTACCGTATCGATAGTTTCTTCGGGATGGAACCTGATGCCGCCTTTACACGGTCCTAAAGCATCGTTATGCTGAACCCTGAAGGCTTTGAAAACTTTAGTCCCGCCTTCGTCCATCTTCACGGGCAGGTTGAAGTGATATTCCCTTATCGGTTCTCTAAGCAGTTCCCTCAGTGATTCTTCAAGATCTAACTTTTCAGCTATCCTGTCGAACTGTTCCTGGGCCATCTTATATGGGTTATAACCATCTTCCGTCATATTTCCACCTATAGGTGATTTGGGGAGAAAATGGGTAGTATAAAAAACCTTTTTACAAAATCATGTGAGAAAAGTAGATAAGATGGTGTATTTTTTTAAAAAATAACATCCACCTTTCTATGATATTAAAGGCTATATGTTAGATTTTTAAAGAAGGTGAGTAAGATATATGGTGATCTATCTCAACTTTTCAACTCTTGATATTCCATAACCTCCTTTCGATGAACCCCAAGGAGACCTTCTGCGGCTCGATGAGGTGCACCATCCTGGAAGATAATATGGTCTTAGAGATGGCTCCTATAGCTTCAGGAAACTTGGAATTTAGTTTCTCGCCCCATTCGAAAAACTCCTCCATACTTTCGAAGGCAGAGAATACAAGAAAATTGTATCTCTCTGTACTGGTCTCTACTGCCCTGGGAACGTTATCATCCCTTTCTAAAAAGGCCTTCACTTCGTCTATATCCGATCGCGCCTCTATCATGGTCACGATCAGATTGTAGCCCGGCGGGATCAACAGGTTCGGAAAATAACACGCCGGCCTATCTATGATTTTTTTGTCCAAAAGAGAATCTATCCTTCTCTTCACCGTTTTTCTGTTAGCACCTATCTCTCTACCTATGTAGGAGTAATTGGTCCGGATGCCTTCCCCTTTCATCACCTTCTCCAGTATGTGGAATGTATTATATTCTATCTTTATCCCGTTCAACTCCACAAAACCCTGATCTTCGAATTCCCTCACGATCTTGTGGATGAAGCAGTTAGGTTCATATTTGAAGGTCAGCCTGTTGCTGAAGAATTCTGATTGTGCGGGTGTCCTTTCTCCTCTTGCCGGGATCTTGTTCTCTTTGACTATCTCACTCCGCCACGAGTGATAGTCCTCCAAACTTTCGAAGAATTCTAGAAGAAAGGTGTTGTAAAAGCCCTCCATGCAGGAGAATGCCGCGAATATATGCGAATCGTCCCGGTAAAAGTTTTTAACACCCTGGGTTCTCGGCATGTCGGCCTTGACCAGTACCAGCAAAGGATACTCGTCGAATAGCTGAAGGAAGGGGTAGAACGGCGGCGCCAATATACCGCGGTCGTACAAAAACTGAAGTTTTTTCTTTGCCGTGGCCCAATGTATATCTAGATCTCTGGATAGCTCGCTTACATTGACGTGGACCCCTTCGCCCGAAAGAAGGAAACGTAGCAGCCGCAGGTCTAGTTCGTCTTCACTGTATATCATATATCCATTAAAAGAAGGATATACATTTAGGTTTTATCCTTACGGTAAGTTCTCTCCTTTGACCACCTGAGTGTCAATCGATCAAAGCGTTCCATGATAGGTTCAAAGAAAGGATCTATCTTCCCGGTTGAAGTTATCCAATAAGCGAAACTTCCCACCGCCATGCCGCCGAGCACGTCCACGAACCAGTGCGATCCCAGAAAGGTGATGGCGAAGACGGTTAAAACCGTAAATGCCACTCCGAACCAGGCCAGCCTCTTCAGCTCGGTCTTGTATAGAGCTATCAGCATGAGAGTAAAAGTTAAGCTGGTATGTCCGCTAGGGAAACTGTTCACCTGTCTGTTCACGAGTTTGATGATCCCTTCGTATTGTGGGATCTCGTGCATCAAAGGTAAAACGGATTCGCTTTGAAAAGCCGGGATCCAAACGTGGAAAGATAGATAAGCCACGATCAAACAGACCATGTTGACTGCCACCGCTTTCGCGTACAGCTCAAAAAGATCGTTCTCGCCTCTCAACAAGAAAAAAGTGGGTATGAAAGCCAACAAAAAGGGAAGTCCTACCAAGTAAAAAAGAGAAAAAAAATGGATCACCACACCATTGGCAAGGTTCTCCTGAAGCCATACAACGTGAGATACTCCTGAAAAACTGTAGAATTGCTGAGACATCCTCAGACCGGGCTCGTAGGAATCTTGTATCAAATTTTCTATCTGCAGTGCCAAGAAAACTAGGGATAGGATCAAGATACCTCCCCTTGCCTTCCAAAGAGAACTATCGAAGTCATCATAGTTCCTCCTCAGCTTACCATCCTCGTCGAAAAGAGGTAAAGCGATAATAACGAGTAAAACCAAGGCGGGTAAGAACCATATCAGAGCTCTGAGGACCGGACCCATGTTAGCTATTGTGCATACTCATTTTTAAATTTGGCGGTAGGGGGACCGTCGCTATTTCTACAGAAAGGATGGCTATCAGGATTTTTTACTGAGTAGAGGGGAATTTTTGTTTGTATGGTAATGCAAACGTTTAATAATGCCGTGTACGTAATGAAAAATCAGATGAGTGCCTCTGAAGAACTAGAACCATTCGGCATAAAGAGTATCCTATCCGATCTCAAGATCGTGCTGAAGTACAAAGAGCTGTCCGTGCTGACTTTCGCCGTTTTTGTAAGTATGTTGGGATTCGGGCTTATAATGCCCTTTCTACCCATATATGCAAGAGACTTTGGAGCTACCAAGACACATATAGGGCTGATGCTGGGCATCTTTTCTTTGGTAAAGATTTTCATCGCACCCATAGGTGGAAAACTTGCGGACATGTACGGAAGGAAACCCATCATGGTCGGAGGCATGTTCATGTACATGATAGTGATGTTCCTCTTCGGTTCCGCCAGAACACTGCCTGAATTATTCATATATAGAGGAGGTCAAGGTGCGGCGTCGGGCCTGGTTTGGCCCGTGGCCATGACTTATATCGGTGACGTTGTAAAAGAGGAAGATAGAGGAAAGGCCATGGGTCTGTATTCCGTGGCCTTCGCCAGCGGTAACGCTACCGGCCCTATCTTAGGAGGGCTCATCGCTAGTTACTACACGCTCGCTGTTCCTTTTTTCTTCACTTCGGGACTGGCCGCACTGAGCGGCGTACTTTTACTGGTAGGTGTCAAGGAATCCTATGAAGGTTCTAAGAAAATTTCACCGGTTTCTCGTGAGAAAAGACATCCGTTCTCATTCTTGAAGTTCAAGCTCACCGATATTACCCCATATCCAAAAACTTTCTTGGGTCTCACGGTGGGCTCCTTCACCGTCTTCTTTGGCCTGGCCATGGTATGGTCCATGTTGTCTTTGTTCGGAGACGAGATACTGTACTTATCGGCGTTCCAGATCTCTCTTATCTTCACGCTGATAGGAGTAGTTCAGGTGATAGTGATGTTCCCCGCCGGCAGTCTGTCCGATAGGATAGGTAGAAAAAAATTGATCGTGTCGGGCATATTGATATCTGCAATCTTCTCGGGTGTCATAGGACTTTCGACCGGTTTCTTTTTCATAATGTTCGCAGTAGGATTTTACACAGTAGGAAGAGCATTGGCAAGACCTTCTTTTCCCGCTTTCGTTTCCTCTTTGAGCCCCATACAGCACAGGGGTAAGATGATGGGGGTTTACAATTTTGCCCAGAACTTGGCCTTCGCATCTGGATCCTTTTTGGGCGGTATCGTGGCTGACTTTATGGGACTTCGGGTGCCGTTCTTCTTGGCCCTGTTCGTCGGCCTGATCGGTGTTATCTTCATCAACTTTACCGTCAAAGAACCGGACAAGAGTTCATTGAAGAGTATCGATGAGAACAATGAGTGATCATCAATCAAAGTCCTCTCTCGAACTTTACTTTCTATTTTTTCTTTTTTTGGCGGGATGTACGAAAGTTTTCTTCTCGGTAGAGCTCATAGGGATATCTGCAGGTTCATCATCCTCATCTACTTTTTCGTTTGCTTCTTCATCTTCCTCTGATTTAGTCGTAGTCACAAAGAAGATCACAGCGACTAAGGCTAGCACTATGAGAACGACCAAGATCAGCCACCAGGGGAAGTCGTCATCCTCCGGATCATCCATGGAAGAGATCGTCAACGAGATCGAATCTACTTCACCTTCATCCGAACTGTGAACCTCTAGTTCGACGGCACCGTCTTCTTCGACCTCCCAAGTAAATTGACCTTCGTAAGTTCCGTCGGGTTCGATCTCGACTCCTTCTTCTGTGTCTACTAACTCACCGCCGACGTAAAATTCGATGTCCTGTTCGCCTGTAACCACACCAGTATTCATTACTTCGTAGTCCACGACTATCTCTTCACCTTTTTCAAATTCCTCACCGTCTTCAGGAGATACTATACTCACTTCAAAATATGCTTCTCCTAACTCCTCGAAGTGTGCCGTTATGGACTTGTCAGAGTCCATTGTGACCTGTATAGTCGTGTCTGTACTGGTTTTATCTCCGATCCATTCTAGAAATACCCAGTCCTCTTCCGGTGAGGCTGTCAATTCGACTTCAGTTCCCTCTTCGTATTCATCTTGATCCGGCTCAATTTCTACTTCGCCTTCACCTTCTACGTTTACTGTGAGCTCATGATACTCTTCCTCTTCGAACACCGCTGTTATCTCCTTGTTGCCGTCCATGGTGATGGTGATCTCTTCCTCCGTTCCTTCCGCATCACCGGTCCATTCCACGAACACGTGACCTTTTTCTGGTACAGCAGTCAATTCAACTTCGGTACCCTCTTCGTACTCCTCTTGATAAGGATCGATGTTTACTTCACCTTCGCCTTCTACGTCTAACGTAAGTTCGTAATACTCTACATCTTCTTCAAACACTGCTGTCACTTCTTTGTCATCGACCATGGTAATGGTGATCTCTTCTTCCGTCCCTTCATGATCTCCTGTCCATCCGTCGAAGTACCAGCCTGCGTCAGATGTTGCTGTAACAGTCACCTCAGCACCTTCTTCGTAGGTATGAGTACCTTCTTCAGGATTTGTACTCCCCTCACCTTCCACATCTATCGTTAGGTCGTATGTATCCAAGTCTGTATCGAAGTGAGCGGTGATTTCCTTGTTGCCGTCCATGGTGATGGTGATCTCTTCCTCCGTTCTTTCCGCATCACCGGTCCATTCCACGAACACGTGACCTTCTTCTGGTACAGCAGTCAATTCAACTTCTGTTCCCTCTTCGTACTCATCTTGATCGGGTTCGATCTCGACGGTCCCTTCTCCCTCTATATTTACAGTTAGTTCGTAATACTCTACATCTTCTTCAAACACTGCTGTCACTTCTTTATCCTCGTCCATCTCTATGGTTATCTCGTATTCCGTTCCCTCGTAATATCCTGTCCACTCTACGAACTCGTGACCTTCGTAAGGGATTGCTGTTAAAGTCACTTCCGTTCCCTCCTCGTATCCATCTTGGTCTGGATCCACTTCTACCGTGCCTTCACCAATTATATCGATCGTCAGGTCATAAGTGAGAGGCACAACAGAAGTAATTACTGAATCCGAATCGTCGTCACTAGCCACATCTATATTATATTCTCCTTCAGTCTCCAGATCTATAGTGACTTCATCATCATACTCTTCGCCCGGTCCTAGATCTATATCTTCCCGTCTCTCGACCTCTTGATCATCCACACTTATCACTATGTCCTGAGTGCCCTCTTGTTTACCCACATTTGTTACTCTGTAGTCAACCGTTACTTCTTCTCCTACCGTTACTTCTTCATCATGATCAAATATGTTCACACTGAAGTAGGGATCATCCGGCTGTTCCTCTACAGAGATCGTAACAGAATCATCCGTATCTTCACTTGTCACTTCCAATCCATGATCACCAAGATCATCGGCTTTCCAGGTGAAATCATCAGTATGAACCTGACCTCCATCTAAAATCAGATCGGATAAGACATCTTCTTCGACCCCTTCGACTAAGAAAGTTATGTCCTGTGTCCCTTGAAGATCACCGGTGTTCTCAACACGATAATCGACTCTGATGGTCTCTCCTTCATAGAAGTCTTCACCCTCATCTGGAGAATTTATCTCTACCTCGAAGTGCGCCGGATCGGCCTCGTCAAAATGTGCTGTGATCTCTTTATCATCGTCCATGGTTATAGTGACCTCTTCTTGAGTTCCGATATGATCGCCGGTCCACTCTTCGAAATACCAACCCTCTTTAGGCTCAGCGGTCAAAGTCACTTCTGTCCCGTGATGATAACTATCTTGCTCAGGATCGATCTCGACATCTCCTTCTCCTACTGTGGTCACATCCAGCTCATATTCATGGGCTTCAAACCAAGCCGTGATTTCCTTGTCTTCATCCATGATTAAGGTCATCTCATCTTCTGTGCCGGTATAGTCGCCTGTCCACTCTTCAAAATAGTGACCTACGTCAGGTATGGCTTTTACGACCACCTCCTCGCCCAGTTCGTAATGGTGAATCCCCTCGGGAGGAACTGTACTGCCTTCACCTTTTACATCTATCTCGAGAACTCTGCTCTCGGTGATGGTAAATACTCCACTAGTATCACTATCAGAGTCCCCATCTTCATCATGAACTGTGATCCTGATCTGCGCCTCTTCGGTTATCTCATCGACCACATCCCAATCGAAGGAACCTGTATCGTCTAATCCTTCTTCGATAGTTTGCCAACTTCCACCATCTATATTGTATTCTAAATCAACACTTTCGATATCATGATCTCCTGGAGCACTCGACCACCTTATCTCTTCCTCTTCACCGATGAACCAAGTCTCTCCGCCTTCCGGCCTCGTCAGAACCACTTCAAGTTCATCCCCTGGCTCTCTAACGGGTTCAGTACCTATCTCTCTACCGAAAGCGTCTTCGGAGTAAACTTTGTACCACCAAAGGATTTCATCACCTGTACCTTTACCTTCATCCACGTAGTCATACTCCTCAAAGCCCTCTGCGTTTAAGGCAGCGACCTTTTCATAGGGACCTCCGGCATCCTCCGATCTGTATATGTTATATTCCTCAACAGTATCTGGATCATCCAAGCTGGCTTCCCAAGTCAATAGGTTGTCTTCGTCGCCCTCATCTCCCTCGTCTATTATCGATATATCGTCTATGCGCCAACCTTCTTTTCCTTCTACCTCCTCTTCATCTATCCCTGCGTTCCACCTAAGATGTATCGATTCACCGGCATAGTCAGTCAGATCAAAAGTTACTCCTCTCCAATCAGTTTGGCCGTACCAGCCCTGTTCGCCCTCTAAAGGATTGTTAGTTCCGCTTATAGTTCCATCATAACCTTCTTCTGGCTCGATAAGGGTAAAATCACCCTCTATACCGTCCGTAGACACTTTCAGATTACCGCCGTCATGATCTTCATAAAGGTCACACCAGTGATCGAAATAGAGCTTAACATCCTGACCATCCTCTGGAATATCTATCTCTGGAGAGATCAAACGGCTTTCATACGCTTGTCCAGCTTTTATATATTCCGTATCGCCAAAATCCCAAGAACTCTCACCTATGGTGGAATCGTGTTCCCTGATATCCCATTCACTTTCAGTCTCACCCATCTCCACTACGAATTCTACGGAATTCATCAATAGTCTATCTGCTTCTTCGGTCCAGCCCTCGTTCTCGGCATCAGCCTGATATCCTATATTTAAAGCCGGAAGCAAAACCTCAGTGCCGTCATCACTCACGCCAACGCCGTCACCACCTGTGTTTGAATCTATATAGTTAACTTGCCCTAAGGTCGAACCGCTGTAATCCTCATACCAAGATCCCCTTATCCAATCGCCTGTGTATATATCGACTATATCGCCGGAACCGCCTACTCCATCAAATATCGGATGGTCTCCTGAATCTTCTTCGATATGAAGTTCTAAACCTTCACCTTCAAGACCCACTTCACTCCTTTCCTCAGGATCGTTACGGATATTGTGTAATCTGAATATCCCGTCGGCGTAGGATTCATCACCATCATCAGCCCATCCAGAATCTAAGTAGACAACACCCTGATCATCTTCAAGCTCGTTCAAAAAGTCCTCGGACAGATCATCACTTCCAAACCTCTGAACTAAAAAGTGATCATGATTGGACATCTCATCTATGAGTTCGTCGCTCTCCAAAACGGTGAAGGTGTATGGAAGCTCTGAAAGTCGGTCCACGATAGCGTCTCCTTGAGCGTTATCTTCATCGACTACAGCTATACTAGTCGTTTCGAACAGATCGTTTTCTCCTTGACTCCATATCTCAGTAGTATAACCTTTGTCTTCTGAAACGTCGTCTTCATATATCAATCCACTCTCTAGACTGTAATGTTCAACCTGAAGATCGGCCGGAGGCTCGGGAGGCTCTCCCATGATGGTGAAAGGATCGCTGACGTCGGTATGACTCATTTCATTATCGTCGTGAACCGTAACTTGAACCAAGGCCTCTTCCGTAGATTCGTGAGGAATCGTCCATTCGTACATCCCCGTATCCGCTGTACCGGTTTCTATATCTATCCAAGAGGAACCATCATCGGTACTGTATTCAATATCTATACCACTTATCGGTGCATCTCCTTCTTCAGTAGACCACCGGATTTCTTCTTCATCTCCTGCAGTCCACATCTCTCCGCCTTGGGGTCTTTCTAGCTCTATCGAAGGTATTTCATCATCTAAGACGTTGTTCATGACCAAAGCATAATCCTGACTGGCTTCATCATCGTTGTTCCCATCTTCAGGTACATTTTCTCCGATCACATTCACAGTGTATGTGCCATCTTCCAAGTCATCAGGATGGATGTAAACGTTCTGAACGTTGTTCCTATCGTCCCATCCATCTCCACTTCCGTCAAAGAACTCCATGGCGGGTGCCCCTGCCTCAACATAATTAGAGGTGCTGAACCCATCTTGGTCCGTAGGAAACGCGTTACCCCTATACTTTTCTCCACTAGGTGAGATCAGTTCCAAGTTAAGATCGTTTTTTAAAGTTATCGAATCTCCAGGTTCCGCTTCTTTATCAGTCCAAGTCAAACTGAGTTTCAAAGGCTCGGAAATATCGCCCACTTCTATCTCATACTCACTTGTCTCTCCCGTGGTTAAAGTGCGTTCCTGGTCCCTAAATTCGAAACCGAGCTCAGTATCGATGAGGTCCGGTATATGAACCATACCCCAGCCCTCCATCCGATTAGGTATAGGTCCCGTATTGCCTTCATCTTCGTTCAGATGATGCGCTGTATTGATCAACATACCTTTTACCATGGCAGGGCTCGGTCTATAACCATGTTCTTCTTCGAACCATTCGATCACCACCGCGGCGGCTCCCGCTAAAGCAGGATTAGCAAAAGACGTCCCTTGCTGGACATAATACGTGTGATCATCTGCAGGAGACGCACGCAAGAAGACGTTTTCACCCGGCGCCACTAAATCCGGCTTCACCCGATTGTCGTCGGTCCAACCCCTTGAACTGAATTCTGAAACACTTTCGGGATTATCACTGGGTGTAACACCTAGATCATCCAAAGGCATAAAGTTTTCATTCGATCCTACACCGATAACATTTTTACCTGTTGAAGGAGGTTCAACATTGTTGAAACTTGGTCCATCATTACCTACTGCTACCGTTATGACCATCTCTTCGTTATGGTCTGTGTCTCTATTCGAATCCCTCACGGCCTCATCAAAACTAGAGGATTCTTCAGGATAACCCCCATATGTGTGTCGTGCACCCCATGAATTAGTGTGGATGTAAGAATCAGACCCTTGACTTGCCACCTCCACAAGTTCAAAAGTATCTGAAGGGCCCATCCAACTTCCTCGACTGTCCAATGTTTTTACTGAAAAAAGCTCTGACCCCGGAGCGGAACCCTGTCCTAGATAGTAGTCTCCCATCTCCTCTTCGTCTAGCGTCGTACCCGTACCGTGATAACCGTCACCGGCGGCCTGGCTAGCACAATGAGTACCGTGTCCCGGGGTATTGTCATCGCCCCAGCCACCACCGCCAAAACTGTAACCCCCAACGACTCTACCTGTGAAATCCTCTACACCCGAATCACCTGTAGTTCCATCGCCTATGCCACTGTCAGCTACAGCTATCGTTACACCTTCACCAGTATAACCTATCTGATTCATGAGAGAGCCCGCGTTTCCACCGTAGGGCGGTTCCCCGTTATCTAACCTAAAGGGATTATCAGGATCATCATCCGGATCCAAAATCCAACAACCTCCACCGATTATCTGGGTTGCGATCTCTCCCTGTAGACCGGGCTCTTCGTAGTTGGCGATGTAATACACTTCCGGATCACGTGCCATATCCACGAATATCGATTCATCTCTTACATCTATTATCTCTCTACCCCCGTCAACCGTACTTACTGATACCAAACCAGGTCTGAGATCCTCGGCCA
>PUNG01000109.1 GCA_003551675.1 Thermoplasmata archaeon | reverse complement strand
GGGCGAAATTATCGAGCTTTACTTTTCGGAGTATCACTTCGATACTGAATATTATGCCTGCTAAAGGGGCGTTAAATGTTCCAGCGATACCTGCGGCTGCTCCCGCTGCCAAAAGTGCTTTTTTATCTTCAGGAGTCAATTTCAGATATTGACCCAAAGCAGAGCCAAACGAAGAACCTATCTGGACGATTGGACCTTCTCTACCCGCTGCACCACCAGAACCGATACATATAGCGGACATCAGTGCTTTCAAAGGAGCTACAAGTGGTCTTATATTGCCTTCTTTTAACGAAACCGCTTCCATCACTTCAGGTACGCCGTGCCCCCTGGCTTCAGGCACAACATAATGGATAATCGGACCGATGATCAATCCTCCTATGGCTGGAACTAAAAGTCGGTAGTACCAGGGTAGTCCCCACAATACGTCTAAAAAACCGTCAGTATCCGTAGCCCCGTAAAACAGATATTTGAATCCCAATATCAGATAATAGAAAAAAACCGCTCCAAGCCCACCTATGACCCCGACTATCGATCCCAATATCGTCAACTTTGTAAGACCAGGATCTTTAAATGATTCAGCAACCTCTTCTAGAGAGGGCACATGAAATTTATTTTTTATGTTGGATCTCATGGGTGGTTCTCCATGAATCTTTTATCACACTTTTGTACAATTATATTCTATTTTATCTCCCGCCCTATTCATATTGCTGGTCTTCTCAAAGACCAGGTTCCGATCTTCAGACGACATTTTAGCCATATCCATATCGGCAAGTTATCGTAGGGGGTTATATATAATTTTTTACACATTTACTCTGTAGTATCCCATGACATGTTCGACAGTGACTGAAAAGGAGATGTTTTTCTGTTAAATTTATAGTTAAAGACACTACTTTTTGTACTCACGAGGAATTGGGTAAATTCCTCTTAGTCACAAAAATAAATTTTGTTCCCACGAGGAATATAGGTAAATCCCTCTTACTCACAAAAGTGAATTTTGTTCCCACAAGGAATCAGATAATTTTTGTTCAAGTTAGTATATTTTTCACACATAGTCATATGATCACATAAAATTTAAAGATGTTCAGACTGTACTCTGAACACCTTTGTCGAATATGTGCTTGGATACAACAAAGTTGGAAATAGGCCGAAAAGGTTTTATCTGTTATAATCTATGTAGTTTATATGGGCTTAGAGGGTGATGATATGACGGAAAACAATAACATTTATAGGATACTTCTCGTGGACGACGAGGTTCCTATACTAGTATTACTAGAAAAAATCCTAGAAGAGACTTCTAGATTTGATTGCGTTGTGTCTACAGCTAAAAGTGCAGATGAGGCTGAAAAACTGTTGGATATGGGTGATTACGATATAATAATAGCTGACCAGAAGATGCCCGGAAAAAGTGGGATCGAGCTCCTCGCATATGTGAAGAACAATAGTCCGGATACGGTCCGCATGTTGATCACAGGATATTCGGATATAGATACCGCGAAAGAGGCTATAAACAAGGCCGATGTTCATAGTTTTATAGAAAAGCCTTGGGATAACGACGATCTTTTGAAAGAAATACATGAAAATTTAGAGGAAAAAGAGAAAGAAAAGACAAAAGACAACATCTACAGGGCGATTGATGTGAGAGAAGCCATATCGGTGATAGAGGAGACGGTCGAGGAGGAGTTGGAGAGGATAGGGGATGATCATGGGAGTTTTCAAACACTGGGCAAGCTGAGTGGTGTTGAGATAAGGAAATTGAAATTTGAATTCGACTCAGTTTCAGATTTTAATAAATTCCCATTTGAACTGAAACATCTCGACCCGAACGATGTAAAAATAAATATAGACGATTTTAGGGTCTACGGTGATTCATTCTCGGTCACGGTGTCTCTGTCACTGGTTTAAGTACTATTTATAAAAGATGTTTTCTTGTTATGACTGTCTGGACATCATATCTGAGGGTGTTCGTCGGAACTTTTAAATATCTAAAATTTCTCTTAGTAGTACTAAAATGAAAAATCGATTGACGACAAGGAGGTATCTTGTATGAAATTAAAAAAACATGTTTTTTCAGTAGTAGTGGCGATTGTTTTGTTGGTATCTGTTTTTTCTGCAGGCATGGTGATCACTGCAAGAGGAACGGAAGATGATATAGCGATACTTGTGCACAAAAGAACTGGGAACCTAGGTCCCAGTTATTTTAGTTCTGACCCAGGTTATGAACTAGTGGAAGATTACGGCTCGTTCATGTTGATAGAGACGTCAGAAGATAAAGCTGCATTTTTACACGAACAAGGCTATGTTGTAGAAAAAGTAGCGAACAGGGACCACGTAGGTCTTCAGTCGTATTCCTTCAGGACTGGAGAAGGCGAACCGGATATACCGGAAGAATTGAAGATAGAAGAATATCCAGGTGATTCTGGTTATTACATAGTTCAATTCATAGGGCCTATAAGGGAAGAGTGGAAAGGAAGGTTAGAAGATGAGGGAGTAGTTCTCCACGAGTTCAGGCAGAGGTTCAATTTTATAGTAGAGATGGACGATGAGACTAAAAGAGAAGTAGAAGATCTAGACTTTGTTAACTGGGTAGGTATCTATCAACCGGCCTACAGATTTGACCAGGATTTGTTAGAAAAAACAGGAAGAGTGAACTTGGACGTCAGCTTTTTTGAAGGAGCAGACATATCCACTATGAGCCAGGACCTTCCCGAACTTGGCGGAGTCATCATCGATTCAGTAGTAGGAAACAGGATCAGCTTAAATATGCATTCTGATCGTATAGTGGATCTAGCAAATATAAATGGAGTCAAATCTATAAGTGAAGGGGTCGAGGAATACAGATTTTTCAACCATTTTGCTACTGGTATAACTCAAACGGGAGTCGAGAATTATAGGAAAGTGACCGATGCAGGAGTAACAGGAGTAGATCAACTGGTCACGGTGATGGACAGTGAGTTGAATCCAGAGCACGAGATGTTTTATGATGATGCCGAGATCGGTCCCAACCACAGAAAGATCGAAGATTGGTACGTGCCTCCTGGTTCTAGGGGGGATCTAGATGCGGGAGTTATGCACGGTACCCACGTCACTGGTACAGTTGCGGGTAACGCGCCGCCTTTCAATCAATATGAAGGTCATGACGGTCATGCGATGCATGCCCGTGTCATCTTCCAGGATGTCTCTGACGACGATATGGGTATGTTAGGTCCTCCTGAAGACATGTACAACGATGGTTACGGGAGCCCGTATGATAGAGGTTCTAGAATACATACTAACAGTTGGGGCGGTAGAGGAGAAGGAGAGTATATGGAGCTTACTCAAGAGAGTGACCAATTCGTTTGGGACCATCAAGATATGACCATTATGTATGCTGCAGGAAATGTAGAAGATGAAGAGGCACCGCTTGCGAATACACTATCGCCCATGGCTGCAGGTAAAAACATGTTATCTGTAGGTATGGCTAGAGGTGGTGGTGAAGGTCTTCAAGAAACTAACGACGTAGTAGAAGGTCATGAGGCCCAGGATAACATTAGACTTCAGGATCTACCACAAGACGACGGCCGTGGAGGAGACCACGAGTCTGTCTGTCCCATGAGCAGTAGAGGCTATGCACAGGACGGTAGGATAGCACCCACCATCATTCAGATAGGACACATAACGTCTTCAGGTGAAATGGAGGAACAGGAACCTAGAGGCGGTGGTGTTTTTGATGATGATATACCTTTAGACGATGAAATATTAGTCGAAGATCTCCTTGTCGAAAATGGAATACTTGTGGAAGACCTACCCATAGATGATGAGATACTTCGTAAAGACATACGAACAATAGAATCGCTTTTACAGGATGATGACTATTCTGAAATGCCTGGTACCAGTATGGCTTGTCCTGGTATAGCTGGTCAGGCGGCACAGATCAGGCAGTACTATGAAGAAGGATGGCATGTTACAGGTAGTCCGGACACCAACGAAGGTTTCAATCCCAGCAGCGCTTTAGTTAGAGCTACTTTGATAAATGGAGCCGTTGAAATGACGGGAGGCGGTTCCCACTATCACGAGAGTCGGTTCCCTAACTTAGATCAAGGCTTCGGAAGAAGTCTGTTAGACAGGGTACTCCAATTTGAGGGGGACTCACGACATCTTGAAATATTCGATTCCTGGGATGAAGGTAGGACTCTTAGCACCGGCGACACATGGAATATGACCTTAGAGGTCGAAGATCCGTCTGAAGAACTGGAAGTCACCCTTGCCTGGAATGATTATCCCGGTCCTTTGGGAGCCGACCGAACCAATCCCGCGTTGGTGAACGATCTTGATCTGGAATTGACGGGTCCTGATGGCACGAGATATGTGGGTAATGCATTCACTGGTCACAACCCGGGTTATTCGGAACCGGACCCTGATGATAATTATTGGAATGGATTGAGAGACGGGGAATACGATGGGCTGAACAATGAACAAACGATATTATTACTTCCTGACCAAAACGGAGTAGAAGAAGGAACTTACAAAGTTACGGTCACGGCTCACAACGTTCCAGAGGGAGAGCAACCCTTTGCAGTCGTAGCTAGTGGTGGCATCGGTGAATCCATGTGGGGTGATCCACCATCGACGGAGATCGTATCCCCGGCAGAGGGGGACGTGTTGGAGTCGGGTACGGAACAGCTCATCGAGTGGACCGCAACTGGAGAAGACGATCCTATAGAGGAGATAGACTTACTTTACAGACTGGGTGAACATGGCCATTGGGTCATGATACAGCCAGGCCCCGATGAAACAGGGGATGGTAGTTACCTATGGGAAGTTCCAGAGGTTGACGAACCCAAGGAGGGTTGTGTTGTACAGATAGTAGCAAGAGACACTGTAGGGCGCGAATCCGAGGAGAACAGTGGTAGCTTTACCGTCGTACCTCCTCCGAGTATAAACATCGAATCTCCCGAAGACGATGAATTCTTCGGTGAACCTAGTGTAACAGTCCGGTGGCAATCGGAACATACCGAGGCTCATGAGATCGAACTCAACGGTAACCATTACGATGATCTAGGCCCAGGGGAAACATCCTACACTTTTGAGGGTCTAGATGAAAGGGAACATACCGTCAATGTGATCGCAGTAGGTGGAGGAGATCTTACTGATTCAGACTCGGTAAGATTTACCGTGGATATGACGCCTCCCGATCTAGAGATAAGGTCTCCTGATGACGGAGACATATTTGATGGAGATACCGTTAGGCTTGAGTGGAGTGGTACACCCGTTGGATCCGATATAGATGAATATTTGATACTATTAAATGGATTGGAAGAAGCCACGTTGGAAGCTGAAGATACGTCTTATACCTTTGAAGCTCTAGATGACGGTGAGTATGAGGTAGAACTACGTGCCGTCGATGTAGCCGGTAACGAACAATCCGTAGATATGTCTTTCACTATAGATACTACACCGCCGGATATCCAGATAACTTCGCCAAACGAAGGAGATATATTTGGTGAAGATTCTGTTGTGATCCGTTGGAATAGTGCTAGCGATCCGACTTCCGTCCAAGAACACATCATCCTGCTCAATGGGCAGGAAGTAGGTGAAGAAGGTGGTGACGTAGCTCAGGTGCAATTATCCAATCTAGATGAGGGGGAAAACACCGTTGAGGTGATGGCTAGAGATGAAGCGGGCAACGAGGCAGTGGATATCGTCAACTTCATCGTGGACACCGTACCTCCTGACATAGATATCATCGAACCTGAAGATGAAAAGATATTCGACGTGGACGAGGTCTCGGTTTACTGGGAAGGAACACCACAGGGTACTGATATAGTTGAGTATGAAGTGAACTTGAATGAAGAAGGTTGGCAATCCGCCGATAGTAACACAGGTCATGACTTCGATAGGCTATCAGAAGGCGAACACCTCGTTGAAGTGAGAATTACCGACGAAGCGGGTAACGAGGCAACGACCAGTATCACTTTTACGGTAGATACAGTGGACCCAGAATTAGATATCGAGGGACCTATGTATGGTGATATCTTCAGTGTTGATACGGTAACGGTTCATTGGTATGGAACTCCCCAAGGTACAGATATAGTCGAGTACGAAGTGTGTTTAGACGACGGCGAATGGGAGCCCGCGGATGATGAAACTGAGCATACGTTCTGGGACCTGTCTGAAGGAGAACACACCGTTGAGGTAAGGGCGACCGATGAAGCACAAAACTACGTGATAGAGGAAACTTCATTCATCGTAGATACTGTCGCACCTTTACTGGATATAAACACTCCTGATCATGGTGTAGAGATTGATGAAAGCACCGTCACCATCCAGTGGGATAGTATGCCTCAAGGAACAAATATAGTTAGCTATGAAATCAGGATAAACGATGGAGAATGGAACGAGACTGATACCGCTACAAATCACACCTTTGAAAAATTGGAGGATGGTGATTATACTGTAGATATCAGGATCACGGACGAGGCTGGACATACTACCTTTGAGACGGTGGAGTTCACCGTTGACACTTTCTCTATCTGTAATTTATGGTGGCTTTTCCTTTTGATAGCGGTCATAGTGGTGGTACTTGCTCTTCTAGTATGGAAGAGAAGGGAATCGGAAGAGGAAGAAGGTGCACCTCAGGTACAAGGACAGATGTGGGAACAAAAAAGACCTCCTCCAACCACGACACCTCCCAAAAAGGATGAAGAGAAAAGTGAACCTGAAAGTCCTACCATGACTCCTACCATGACTTTAAAGAAGGTAGAAAAAGTCCAAACAGAGAAAGAGAAAGAAACTGAGGACGGATTAGCTACAGAGGACACACAAGAAGTAGTAGAAAAAACAGAAGAAGAGGACGAATCAGTAACGGACGAAAAAACAGAAGAAGAGGACGATGAAACCATAGAATGCACTGTTTGCAGAAATAAGATAAGTGCCGATGCGGACAAATGTGTTTTCTGTGGAGAGGAGCTAACCGAAGAGGTAGACGAAGAGATTG
>PUNG01000151.1 GCA_003551675.1 Thermoplasmata archaeon | reverse complement strand
CTCTTATGCCTATCCCGTCGCCTGGTTCTATAACAAAATTTTCACCGCCGTCCCATTCCTGCTCTAGATCTTGGTAGTAGAATTCCTCCGTAAAGCCTCTTACAGTGTGATCCCATTTGACAACGCTGTAGATGTTGTCCGAAGTGAACAGGTCCCCTTCTATGGCTGTAACTACGTCACCGGCACTTATCTCATCAAGGTTGTTGAATCCTGCAGGTAAAGAGACGTAATGTAAGTCCTGCTCCGCATCATCCACAAAGTGACGTTCAACGCTGAAGCAAATGGTTGAAGGTTCGCTTTCCTGTTCTTCATCTGCCGACCTAACTACATAGTAGTTCTCTCCTCCCAAGGGGTTTTCGTGTACGTAACTGGTAACTTCGACCGTGTCTAGCAAAGTCCAATTCTCTAAATCATCGTACTGATCCTCGGAATGGTATACATTGTACTCCTCTGCCCCTACATCATCCCACAAGATCTCTATATCTTCTTCGTGGTTCACCACTTCTAAACCAGTGGGTGGAACCAGGTCTACCTCTTCAAAATGAGCAGTGACCACTTTATCATCAACCATAGTTACGGTGAGTTTCGAGTCGGTGAATACCTCATATAGGGTGTCCCAGGTCTCTTCCGTTTCATAACCAAGAGCCCAGAAACCGGTTCCCCCGAAGCCTTCATCTCTCACGTACTCCCACTTGATCTGAAGAGACTCCTCATCATCGTACCATCCTTGGTACCACTGATCGCCTTCTTGGTAAGCGTACCATGGTACGCTGGAATCCTCATGCCAGTTCCTGCCGTGCTCATCCGCATCGACCACGGCATCCACCATGAATACGGAGTTGCCATCTCCTTGGGTGTCAGCACCTGGTTCACCGCTTTCAGCGGGCCATTCGTAGCCGTAGAACGGCAGTCCGAGAAGCAGCTGTTCATCAGGGTAATGATCCCTCAATATGTCCATGGAATCGGTGACATCGAAGTACTGTGATGAATCGAATGGAGAGACCGGACCTGTATAATCTGCACCACCCCAATGGTAGTCGTATCCCATCAAAAATACGTGATCAGTGTACTCTGAGAGTTGCGAATTGCGGTAGACTATCTCGACCCATCCCATGGTGCAGAAACTTATGTGGAGATCCTCGTCTAGTTCCCTCACATCATTGTACAACCTTTCAAAGAAGTCCTCTATATTTTCCACGTTTTCATCTTCGACTCCTTCAAAATCGATATTGACACCGTCAGCACCATAATCATCTATAGCGCCCACTATATTATCCACAAGATCCTGCCTGGTTTGAGCATCTTTAAGGAAATCATTCTGGTATGACGTATTGAACTGCGCGACGGTGAGTGTAACTTTTGTATCCGTTCCTTCCGCCGCTGCCTTCACATCATAGTAATGAGACATGTTTCCATCGCATAGAGAGCCGTCAGGTTGGGCGGTCATAGAAAATACTGAGATGTGGGTCAATTTATCCCAATCGGGCTCGTAATCTGCTGGATCCGTCCAATAAGGCCAGAAACCATATGTGACAGGTCCACCGGCATCGAGTAAATCCATACCTTCATCCCCAGACCAGTGCGAGAATTCCCATCCCTCATCGGGTGTGGCTTCGATGGTCACTTCGGTCCCTTCATCGTACATGTATGTCCCGGGCTCGGGATCGGTGGTGCCTTCTCCTTCGACACCTATCTCTAGTGTGTATTCTTCCACTACAGTTTCGAAAGTCTCTATCTGACCTAGACCTTCCTGACCGTCCCACTGCGCAACAGCCTTGAACTCGTATTCTTTACCAGAGTCCAGAGCCGATATCTCCTCGTAGAAAGTCCCTTCGGTGATCATGGGTTTTGGCTCTGTTTCCATCCACTCACTATGACCTAGTTCTCTATACCTGAAAAATACGTGAACATCGGCATCCTCTTCCGGTTCCTGAACCGCATCGGTGTTACCTTCTTCTACCTCGTTGGTACCTACAGCTCGAACGACGTACCACCAGAAGGTATCATCCGCCAATCCTGCGTATGGATCCACGTACGAATATTCCACTAAACCGTCGGCATCAACACTGTCTAAAGGTTCGTCCCAGGGACCATCTTGGTTTTCCGAACGGTATATATTATAATGACTCACATCATCCGGGTCATCTGGACTGGCAGTCCATGTCAGCAGGTTATGTTCAGTACCTTCATCTCCTATATCCACCAGATCTCCGTGTAATACGGCCGAGTCAGTCGTCACATCGGTGGCTCCGACGGTTTCAACTTCTACATCTCCGACCACCTCAAATCCACTATCCCATGTATCATAGACAGTATCTGAGTCCTCACATACCGCACGTATCTCTACATCATATGTACCGACCGACTCCTCTGAATGTTGGAAGGACACCCACGAGGTCTCACCTGGGGCCAATGACCCTGTATACTCAGAGTCCTGCCATTCGTCGTCTATCCATAATTGACCATACACGACATCTTCCACACTACCAACGTTCTCGATCTCTCCTTCTATTGTTACGGTTTCTTCAGGATTGGCTGTTTCCGGACTTACAGACCAGTCGTTAAGAATAAATTCAGGAAGATCATCATCGTCCACCACCTCGAATTCACTGCTCCAAGAATCATGAGCGGGGAACACCGGTTCTCCTCCTACCATCTCGAAGGCGTGGACATCCACATCGTATAATCCGACATCCTCCCTAGAAATATCGAAGGAGACCCATTCGCTTTCATCCGGACCGAGATAGGGATTCGGAGAGGTCGAGGCTTCAAAATCATCGTCAATAAAGATATCGACAGATACGTAACCCCCGCCGCCACCGATATTCTCAACATGACCTTCTACCGTTACGGTATCACCGGGATTTACGGTGTTGGGATTAACCGACCAACCAGAGAGTTCGAAATTAGGATCTTCACCGTTCGAATACTGTTCGTAATAGTACTCCAGCGTATCTCGATCGAAGTATAGGCCGGGACATCCTTCTACACCCCATCCTGTGTGAGGAGTCACGTCTTCGAACCCATCGATACCTAGATCGACTGAACCCGAGCGGTCGTCCATGATGCTGTCCGCATATTCTAAATATGCGATCAGGTGGCCGCCGGCTTCATATTGGGCGTCGGTAGGTTCGTGGACCGCGGAATTTGGATTGAAACCTCCGTCGAATTTTATACCTATGTCGATACGATTTCGTTCGTCTCCTGCATGAAATCCTATGCTGTCCACCGGACTTCCATGGTAAATATCGCCGTCTTTACCGATCACGAAATGGTAAGCGATCCCGGGCCAGCCATTATTATCTCTGTGCCATTCGTGCGAACTGTGTGCCGCGGTATCGCCGTCACGTGGAGCGAAAGACCCTCCCGTATGGTGCACCGTTACTCCTTCAACGTATCCGTCCCAATATCCGTCGTAATAACCCCAATCCGTCGATCTTAACTTATAGAAAGGGCTATCGTCTCTAGAGCCATATGCCGATTGAAAATCATCTTCGAATAGGGTGTAAAGAAGATCGGGTTCAGACACCGTGATCTGCTCATGGGCCGTTGACGATGTTCTATCATAAGTTCCATGATGTTCGACCTCTAGATCCTCGGGAGGCGCAGGTGCATCGGTATCGTCATCTGTCAAAAAGGTCATAACCTCTCCCGTATCTTCATCACCATCCCACTGCACAACGGCTTTGAACTCGTATTGAGTATCAGGTTCTAGTCCTGACACAGTGTGTTCGAACGGTCCTTCCGACGCAACCTGCTCTGTTTCCGTCTCCGACCACGTAGATGCACCGGATTCCCTATACCTGAAAAATACTTCCACGACGGTATCAGCCGTTGGTTCCTGTACAGAATCTGTGTTGCCCTCTTCGATCCCATTTGTGCCTTCGGCCCTCACAACATACCAGTAACGTGGTTCACCGGCTGAATTTTCATCTATATGTTGATAACTGGTAGAACCGTCCGCGTTGACACTCGCTATAGGTGTATCCCAAGGTCCTCCTTGGTCCTCCGACCGGTAGATATTGTAATGATCGACATCTCCGTCATCTGGGCTTGCATCCCAGCTCAGTCGATTGTGAGGAGCATCTATTCCTCCCATATCTACCACTTCGCCTTCCAATGTGGCCGAATCCTGAGTAATGCCGGACGCACCTATGGTCTCTACTTCCACAGCCACTTCTTCAACGACCTCGAAATCTCCAGACCACTGATCATCGACCCCTTCTTTTTCATCACACCATGCAAAGATCTCGACATGATGATGACCTACATCGCTCTCGGAATGATGATGGGTGAACGTATCCGTCTCGCCAGGTGCCAAGGTACCCCAGTTGGGGGCCACGTAGCTTCCATCTATGTACAGTTCGGCTGACACGTCGCCCGTCTCATCTCCAACGTTGGTGATGTCGCCCTGTATCGTCACTGTCTCGCCGGGCTCCACCGTACTCGGTGATATGGACCAACCAGACAGCTCGAACTGCGGTTCGCCTTCCTCGACCACTTCGAACTCGCTCTCCCAGGTATTGTGATCTGTAGCCGTGGCATCACAGTACGCGACGATCTCCACGTCGTAAATACCAGTTTCCTCTCTTGAGAAGTCTCTAGAGATGAAGGCATCATCCCCAGGTGCAAAACCGTCACCTACCGGTACTGCATCCACCAAACTACCATCGATGAAATATCTCGCAAAGATGTCGTCTTCCGTGGTGTCTCCTGTATTCTCCACGTAACCTTCTATGGTGACGTCTTCGTTCGGCTCCACGGTGTTCGGGTCTACCGACCAACCGGACAGCTCGAACTGCGGTTCTCCCGCATCCACAACCTCGAAGGAACTGCTCCATCTCTGATGCCAGCCGCCTACGGCCCCCCCGTCCCAGTAAAAGACATACAGGTCTACGTCATAGGTCCCGGGGGTATCCTTTGTTCTCTGGAAGCTGAAAGATTCGGTGGTAAATGAACCCAATTCATTGGTTATATGTGCATCTACTTCAGTTCCATCGATCCACAGGCTCACAGCTGCCTGACTCCATTCCTGACCGTTAAAATGTTGTACTTCTCCAGATATCGTTACAGTTTCACCCACTTCTACCGGGTCTGGAGAGATGTCCTCATTCTCATCATGGTCAAATCTAAACCAACAATTAGGATCCCCATCGCAACAATTATCGTTCTGGATGCCAGAATAGGAACCCATTATATTCTCCATATTGATCTCTGAATATTCGCCCTCGCTATCAGCAAAAGAAATGGGGCCAACACCATCCGGATTATCACCACCATAATGCTCCACCGCTAGATTCTTGGGCGGTGCGGGTGCACCGGTATCCTGTTCAACTGTGAACTCACTAAACCAGCTGTCACATGCCGGGGGGTCTAGGGGCATCTCGAATGCGTGTACCGCAACATCATAGGTATCCTCTTCGTTCCTGGAAACATGGAAGGTGACTTCTTCACTTTGACCAGGATCTAAAGTCGGATTCGGATCTGTAGAGGCTTCAAAATCACCATCTATGGTCATGTCCACAGATACCGTTCCCGCCCCACTACCCACGTTCTGAACTTGACCCTGAACAGTGACCGTCTCTCCCGGTTCGACGGTCGAGGACGAAACGGACCAGCCGCTCAGCACGAACTCTGCATCTTCAGGAGGCCCGGGATCCACATCGAAGTATTCACATATAGCCCTGTGGTGTGCATCGGCTATCCGCTGCCTCACGGATGGATCCATCAGTTTAGCTTCTTCTTCTGGATTATCGATGAACAAGTTCTCCGTCAAAGAAGCGGGCATCGATGTTTCCCTCAAAACGTGAAAATTAGCGGTTTTCACACCACGGTCGGGGCTATCTATTTCGTTTATCAATTCGGTCTGCAGGAGATCACTGAGTTGAGCTGCTTCAGAATCAGGAGGTAAACCTTCCCAATAAAATGTCTCTATCCCCTGTACTGTACCATCGAATGCATTATTGTGGATACTTACGAAGATATCCGCTCCTGCATTATTTGCTATATTTGTTCTCTCGGATAATGATACCGTAACGTCCGTTTCACGGGTCATCACCACTTCCGCACCGTTCGCCTCCAATAGATCGCGTAAACGCAACCCGATGTCCAGAGCACATTCAGCTTCTGTGTAGCCGCTGGGACCTATGGCTCCCGGGTCATTACCTCCGTGACCCGGATCGACCGCTATTGTATAATCGCCTAGATCTTCCAACAGATCCTCTTCATCCGAGGGAAATACAGATTCCATGGAAAAAGATACTCCTAAGGTTACTGATATCACTAAAACTGCCGCAAAGAAAAAGGACAAGATCCTATATTTTCTCATCTTTTGACCTCTATATTATAATAGGTCGATCTAATCTTAATAAAACTTTTCCTGACTTTCCAATCTATTACGTTAGAAGTCTCTTTTTGTCTCCTTCGCCTCTACCCGATCGATGTTCTCCGAAACCGGCATCAGCTCCATCTCGCTATTCCCGTCTTCGTTAGACGTTACAAGTTCCATATTCCAAGTGAAGTTCGCACCTTCGTTCACTCTTATGCCTATCCCGTCACCTGGTTCTATAACAAAGTCTTCCCCGCCGTCCCATTCCTGCTCTAGATCTTGGAAGTAGAATTCCTCCGTAAAGCCTCTTACCGTATGATCCCATTTGACAACGCTGTAGATGTTGTCAGAAGTGAACAGATCCCCTTCTATGGCCGTGACTACGTCACTGGCAGTTAACTGACCTTCGCCGGTATAGTCCCTGAAGGTGTACGGAAGAGAGATGTAATGTAGATCCTGTTCAGCATCATCCGTGAAATCCATCGAAAATTCCTGATCAACGCCGTTGATATGCCAAGTGAAGTTCGCACCTTCGTTCACTCTTATGCCTATCCCGTCGCCTGGTTCTATAACAAAATTTTCACCGCCGTCCCATTCCTGCTCTAGATCTTGGTAGTAGAATTCCTCCGTAAAGCCTCTTACAGTG
>PUNG01000078.1 GCA_003551675.1 Thermoplasmata archaeon | reverse complement strand
ATATTTCAATACTGAATCCGTGTCCCCTTTCTTGTGGAAGGTTATACCAGATTTTGTGGTATAAAATCCATATTTATCTGACTTCTCTTTGAGGAACTTCTTCGAGATAAAATATCCGTGGTTGTGAGTTATCGATGGGATGATATGGTCTTTGAAGTAAGCAGGGATGTAGTTCTCATGTTTAGATTTGATCTCTCGAAAAAACTCTTTTCGAGGGATGACTCCTTGCTTATTCATCTTGCGCAAAAGCCTTTTAACCTGATAGGTGCTTTTCTTCTCTGCATATGTGTTCATGTGGGCAGTGGATAGGGAGTATGTAAATACTCCCCTTCCACACCCACATAAAAACTATAATCTTGTAGAAATTCTACAAGGTAATAATTCATTTATTTCGGTGTAAGAAAGAGCTCTATCGTAGATTCGTACATCGTCGATTATACCTTCGTGAGCACCCCAATGACCACTACCGAATTGGTTAGGTGTAAAAACCATGTCCCTTTGGGAATTTAAACCCGTCCTCACATGCACCCCGTTAAGGTAGATCATAGGTTGCTTATTATCGTAAACTACCATGATATGATTCCAATCAGTACCGATTTCACCTTCATACACCGCAATGGGGGGCATATAGTTGTCACCATGTTCAAACACCTGTATTCCATTAGTTCCCACAGATAAACCAGCACCAGCATTTGATCCTCCTCCATGTGGAGGGTAGAATACATAATGTTGTCCGCTCGTTCCAGCTGTATCTGTAACTTCATTACTTTCAGATTCGATATCGATTGTACTCTCTGTTTTCACCCAACCTCCAAAGCTAAAAGTATCTTCATATTGTGGAGTGTTTGTTTCAACTCGATCATCATCACCATCGAATATCAAAGCACAATAATCGTATTCGATCGGAATTTCACCTTCAGTCACCCAAACGTCGTCAATGAATATGGCTCTCGGAACATCATCGTTTGCATAATGCTCAGAGGTAGTGTTGGTGAACACACGGAATCTAAGTATCACACTTTCTCCTCTCCATCCTGAGAGACTAGATTCAAGTCGGACCAGCGAATTACTGTTCACCCAACCGTAATCACCATCAGCGTCCCCTGAATAATCACAATCACTACCACTTTCATTCCATGCAGCCCTGGCCCCATATGTGAGTTCATCCCAGGTCCTGCCATCGTCGGAAGATATCTCTAACCTGAACCCCTCGGGAGGGAGTCCCGCACCATCATCAATATTGAACTTCATATGAGCGGTCAATTGCGGGTCATCAGCATTTTTTAGATGTATACGTCTTGTGTAAAGACTGGAATCAACACCGTGAGGAAGCCTGTCTTTACCTTCTTTTTCAGTAGTGAATATCCAATAATGGCCGTCTTCTGATTTTTTGGTATGGTCGTAGTAGTTTTCTATGCCACCGTGATATTCTGTTATGCCCATCTCTTCTTCAAGCTGAGAAGCGTTTATCAGGTTCCAATAGCCTGGGCCGTCGCTATCCCATTCTGAAGATATCTTAAATCTCACGTTATCGAGATACCAGCCCATCTCTGATTCCCATCCGTGCTCTCTAGTAACGCCACCAAACTGGGCAAGTACGAAAACGGCTCGTATCTCATCATGACCCTCTAAGAACTCATCGTATTGCCCAAACTCTATAACATTATGGGTCCAATCAAATGTTCTATCTGCACTTTTGCCGTTGAAAACCCAACGAGGTATATTGCCTTCTGCATCTATCAGACCGTCACCAGAAGTTGTTGGATCCCCCGTGAGACTCAAGCCTCCTTCCTCTATTTCGTCTTCGATCCTTTCAAAATTAAGATTTCCTGTGTAGGAACCTCTTGGTTCCACGTAAAGCCTATCCTCTTGTTGCCAGACATAATCATCTTGTGTTTCATTCTTACCCCACAAATAGACAAAGGCTCCTGTAGTACCACTGGTCAACTTGTATTTCTGTTGGAATTCAAGCGTAGCATCTTTGAAATTTTCATGTTCACCGAGTTCTAATGAAGGTGTAGTCATGTATCTGTACTTGTTATTTCTTCCTATAGTGTGTTCGTATTCGCCTCCAGGATAGTAATTTATCTCATAGGTGAAGGAGAGGTCGTCAAGTACTATATCGGCAGCTGGAGATGGACCTCCATCAGGATTCTCATTGGATTTGTGTTCAAGTTCAAAATAAAACGGCTCATCATCCGAGATGAAATCTAAAGGTATATTGACAAATTCTCCATCTCCTGTAATATCAGTTTCTTCAAATTCACCATCATTTATTCTCAATGTCAAACTAGAACCGTCTACTGTCTCGAGATACATATTGGCATAAGCTCCATGCACATGATAGTCACCTTTTAATTCATCTAGAGTATCTCCAGGATATACAGTATTCGCTATTTTATTCCCTGCATCATTTGACACGGCTACAACCCAGTTATCTCCTGGCACTCCTTTTCCAGTATGACTTACTGATTCATAATCAAATTCAAACACTTCATAATAACCGTACCCCGGTATACCATAACCAGGATAATCTTCGTGTTCCCAGTCATAAGATGAATCTTCATTTAAGTAACCAGTAGTAAATGCATCTGAATAAACAAAGAATTCTATATTTTCAACAGGTTGAGCACCACCATAGGGAGTATTAGTTAGTTCATCGTCCCCAGGCATAGATCTCAAGCCACCTTTCTCGGTTTCTATCAAGTCCCTAACAAACATCTCATAGAGTTTCTCTAATTTGTCAGGATCATCTTCGAGTATACCATAAGATACGTTTTCTGTAGAAGTGGCTGAAATCCAATGATGTCGGGGTTCGACGGCATCACCTATTGTTAGCGTCATCACATTATATGGAATGCCGAGGACACCTTTCTGACCTTCTGGATCCTCTGGCGCATCGTACCACTGAACAGGGCCAAGTTGTTCGTCTTCATTTCCACCCCCAGGAGAATATTTAGAATCCTCTACATCTTGGTTGCTGGCTCCATCTGTTATTGTAATAAATCCTTTCACGGCATCGTCTCTCGCATTTTCATCAAGCTCAATGATTGCTTCCGAAGCTCCTACGATAAGACCTTTTTGTTGCGATGTTGGTTGATCTGGTATTGCTCCTATAATCTCTTCTTTATCTTCTTCTTCATCATCCTCGCTAATATAGCCTTCTTCAAGTGTTAAATGTTCGTGAACGGCTGTTCCCGCACTAGAATATATTGCCACCCGATCACCAGGCGATAAGAATTCGACTGCAGCCTCTGCAGCAGCTACTACCTCCCCCCAGTATGGTTCCATACTTTCTCCCTCATCGAACAGCAGCACCAAATCCAACGGACTCCTTCCTCCTTCAGGATCACCCTCGCTTTCGGGCAGCCAGTAAGATCTTGGAGGGGAGTGAGGATCATCGGATACGAACTCCTCGATATTCGGATCATCTGTTGCGTAAACACCTTCTCCCTCCAATGTTGTTATATCTTCAACAGAAGTAACACCACTCATATCCCAGTCCCAATCGCCTTCAACGTTGGTGTGATTATCTACTCCATCTAGTTCTATGAAATCAAGAGGCGTGGTCCCATCTATATTCATCAATGTGGCATCGTGGTTCCATTTGTCATCACCACTCTCCATATCATCGTAGAAATAGTAGACCATCTCTTCTAAGATAGCCTGATTATTGAACTCCATAAGCTTGTTGTTAGTTCCCTCTTCTTTAACGCCCTCCTCAAAAGATGGTTCTATCTCGTCCACTAATCCCAACGGATCGATTTTGACTCGGAGAGGTCTTCTCCCAGCAAATAAAGGATCCCACGTAAATTCGGCCGTAGTACGTCCTGGTTCCACCTGGAAATAAGAACTACCATCAACCGATTCTCTTCTCGAGCCCTCTACAAAGATCGTACGAGTGCCAACATTATCATCACCTTCTTTGAGTCTGACCATTGTAGAGACTCCTCTCTGCTCATCTTCTTCTCCCTCATAATCATGCATTTCACTGTACCCTATATTCTCTATCTCCACAGTCACCTCGTAAGAGCGACCTGTTTCAGGATGATCGGTAGACAATTCGATGTCATAATCACTGACTCTGAGTTCGGTCCTCTCGTCCTCCATGCCAAAATACCAAAGAGATGTGTAAAATAATTCATCTATAGCATTTTCTTTAGACATATCAACCTCGCCCGCAGGCCAGTTTTCAAAGTATTTTTCATTCACCAAAGGACTCAAGATACGATTTGGATTCACACCTAAAAATATGTTCTTTATGGAAGTCTCATCGTCGTAGACTGAACCAAGGTTATTTACTCCATCGCTGAACAGCACCTCTCCATGTTCTGAGGTATCTATGAACATATCTAATTCTGTAGCCCCTCCCAAATTGTACCTAAGGCTACGCCCTAGGATACTTTTTTCGTTACCGATCAGTCGACTAGAGGATACACTGGGCTCTATATTATATTCACTATTGTCGATACCAAGGTAGTCAATGAGTGCCTTTGCAGATTCTTCATCAACATCACCAGTATAACTTTCATCGTGAGCTGCGTCGTTAAGATAGCTCAATATATTCTCTCCGATGAACATTACGTTGCCTTCACCATCTTGAATATAACTTCTTAAGCTTTCTACATCATCACCAGTAAACACGCATTCTACCGGTTCCTCATCATCTCTATCCCCTGTCACCCAAATTATGGCATTGAACTCCTTCATCCTATCCATATCAGGACCATTTTCAGGTTCATTATCACCGTCATCCCAGCCCACGTAATGATATTCATAAGTTTTTCCTTCTTGTTGACCCAATCGATTCAAAGAGTCAGTAACATATTCTGTGACATTGGTCTCGTAATCAGTAGGTTCTTCATCATAAAGGTCAGCATCCACCACAAGAGTTGAGTACTGCACATCGACTTCCACAGCATCTTCTGTAACGTCTAAATTTTTGTACCGTATATCATTGTTGTCAACGTTGACTTCTGGGATCTCTTCGTAGTAGTCCGCCACCACCAAAAATTCTTGAGTGCCGAGTTCATGGGCCTGCCAAGTGAACGTAGTGGTGTTAGTTCCACCGTTCTTAGGTATATCAACGTATCGTGGATTATCCGCCGTTTCCATGAGAATACCATTTCTAAGTATGCCCACCGTTGCAGTGAGATCAGAAGGACCGTTGTTCCTCAAAGTAGATGTGATGGTGATCTCATCCATGTACATGGGATTCATGGGCTCTATAATTTGGGACGAGACAGAGATGTCTGTACCAGTTCGCGTAGTGAGATCAGCCAACCACAATATGACCTCTTGGGTCATGTTCGCTCTAGCCGCCGGGTCGGATATAGACTCGAATAAGAAAGTATTGACGGCAGTTCTGTTTTCACCATCATCACTACTATGTCCAAGTCCTACCACATTTTCCTCGATATCGTAAAGTTCGTGATTAACTCCTTCATCCTCCGTCGGCTCGATCTCATTTGCCTTATAATCATGATAGACTGGATACGTGTACTCGCCGTAGGTCCCATCTTCATCATCCGATTCTAGTTCACCTTCTAGATTTATGTCAGGATCAGATATAATAGTGTCGATTCCTAATACATCTTCTAAACCGATGTCAAAATAAAGATAAAATTCGCCGAGATTAGATCCCATCAACCACAACCTGCCGTGATTTTCAATGTAATCCTTCAGTTCTTCTTGTGAGGCATCTTCAGTCAAAAGCGGTTCGAGCTCATCTTCTTCGAATTCATCACCCGTGAGCCATATACAGATACTGTGATCGTTCAGATTCTCCGGAAAATCATATCCTTCTCCAACATCATGAACACTATAATCAAAGTTTAAGCCCAAAAGAGAATTGGTAACCAGTTCGAGTTCGTCGTTCTGTGTCGCTGTCCTGTCCCTGACGACCAATACGTTCGGGTCCACTATCACACTGAAACGTTTGCGGTTGTTCTCGGGATTTACATCTTCTACCTCTATCTCTTCGCCTTCACTCTCATACCTCAGAGTCGTATTCAACATCACATCTATATCGTGACGATCTATCCCCTGGATACGATACTGGGCCACCACCACTGTAGGGGCAGGACCCGCTTCAAATTCGGTCTCATCCTCGTATTTCACTTCACCGTTATCCGTGATGTTCCAACCCGCCGTATAATTATACCTTCCTCTGTTATAGACTTCGATCTCGATCCTGAACTCTTGGTTATGAGAAGGCGATCCCGGCATATAATCGATATCGCCTATCAATATATCATGCTGATACCGTGTAGCTGCAGGTTCGACCACATTTAAAAAGATGTAATCTTTTTCTTCTATATCTAGGTCTAAATCTTCGTCTACGTATCTAGCGGTGATCCTTAAACTGTAACGGTCATACTCCGCATCATCTAAAACTTTCAAGTTTTCACTGTAGAATTCTCCGTTGATATCATGGTTGAGTTCAACCTCTTCAACTTCTTCGCCTTGATCAATATCGTAGATCACCGTTTCCTCGACAGCTACGATCCTGGCCTTTACCGTTAGGTCGTCATAGTCGAAGCCTTCTCTACGTAGGTATACGGGAGCCACAACATCGGTTTTGATCGTGAATCCCTCACTGGGTTCTGCGTGATCTCTCCATATATACTTGTAATCAATACGTGGATTTCTTATATCCAACACTTCTCTGCCTTCTTCCAGCAAGATAGTATTATAGATGATACGTGAATCCTTGTCGTCTCGTATCATCAACTCTACGGTGGATTCAAAACCTATGTTTAACTCGTCCTCTCCTAGTTCTATACGTACTTCGTCACCTATGGTCCATTCGGAATCAGCACCTGTTTTAGTCATATTTTCTTCAGGGATCACATGATCTAATTCGTCTACGAACACTATAAAGGTCAAGTCCGCGATCTCCAAACTTTTACCACCGATGTGTGTTATATTGATGTAATCCGTACCAGGATTGTACTCGTACTCCGTATCAAATTTGAATCGGATCGGGTCTTCAGGTCCTTCTAACTGTGTCACGCCGGCGAAGATACTTGAGAATATGACCACTGTTATGACCAGCGTGAGGATGTTACCCACTACGTCGGATACACCTTCTTCGTCCCTTGCCAATGGTTGCGATCTTTCACTACAGCGTTT
>PUNG01000065.1 GCA_003551675.1 Thermoplasmata archaeon | reverse complement strand
TCGTCCATCAATATGGTGATCTCTTCTTCTGTTCCAGTATAATCTCCTGTCCACTCGACGAAATACCAACCATCGACCGCTGTAGCTGTCAAGTTCACTTCAGTTCCATGCTCGTAATTTTCTTGTTCGGGATCTATATCCACACTACCTTCTCCCTCTACATCAACCGTTAACGTGTGCTCTTGTATAGCAAAGTTAGCTGTTATATTCTTGTCTTCATCCACCACTATGGTTATATTTTGATCCGTTCCTTCGTAGTCCCCTGTCCATTCAACAAATGTCCAGCCTTCTGACGGAGTCGCTTTTAACTCCAATTCCATACTATTGATGAAGGTCTTAGTATACGGGAAATCGGTAATATCCTCCCCTTCAACTGATACATTACCCTCGCCTGAAGGTGCTTCGATGCTCAACTGGTATTTTGGTGCATAGGGATATGTGTCCTCTTCCTGCCACTGTAAGAAAGGATATGTTTCATTTTCATCAATATTCCAGACATATACAAAATCCCATCCCTTCTCATCAAAAGTACTTTCCATCACCATCTTAACAGTTGGTAAACCAATACCGTCATCGCTTTCCTCAGTACCTGACGTTGCAATATCCCAAAACGAGTTGGAAACCGTACCTTCGTTATCTCCAACGAGACCGCCTATATCCTCATCACCGCTCACGTTTCCGGTAGCATATGAGTTCTCCACTGTACTCCCGTAGTTTCCTCCGACGAAACCGCCTAAGTAATCGTTTCCACTCACGTCTCCTATAGCATACGAGTTCTCTATCGTAACTCCAATAAACACTCTCTCTCTTCTCAAACGCCCTTGGAAATTAACTCCGACGAAACCGCCTAAGTAATCGTTTCCACTCACGTCTCCTGTAGCATAACTGCTCACCACAATTCCTTCATTAGCTCCGACGAAACCGCCTACGTGATCGTTTCCACTCACGTCTCCTGTAGCATAACTGTTCACCACAATTCCTTCATTAGCTCCGATGAGGCCGCCTAATGTTGATCCACCGTCTACGGTTCCCACTGCATAGCAATTCGACAGCGTACCTGTGTTCTCTCCTACCAACCCACCTATCAGCCAGGCACCCTCATCTCCTGTCACGTTCCCCTCCGCATAAGAGGAGTTCAACGTGCCACCATTATATCCAACAAGACCGCCTATACGAGTATTTGTTTCGCTTACGGTTACTACTGCATAGCAGTTAGACATTATACCCTCGTTCCTACCTACAAGACCACCTATCTGCCAATTTCCTGTCACGTTCCCTTTCGCATAAGATGTGTTCACCACACCTTCATTGTATCCTACAAGTGACCCTACATACCCGTTTCCGGCCACTTCACTATCCATCAAACAAACATTCTTCACCATACCCTCGCTACCAACATATCCGAACAGCCCCTGGTAATCTTCAAAGTTGGCCTCTCTATCTATGTACAGATCAGAGATAGTATGATTCTGACCGTCGAAGGAACCCTGAAAAGGCACTTCCTCCGTGCCTATGGGGTCCCAGCCCTCTCCGCCGTTAGCGGAGGGGCCTGCATATTCCTCGTATCCATGGGTCGTTTCATTCAAGTCATTCATAAGCATGTAATCTCCCATTAGTTCGGAATCATACTGCGTTATATTGTAGAACTGTTCCCAGTTTGTTATGTTTGTGTCTATTGTACCAAAACTGGCGGTCAACATCTTATCTTCAGTCATGGTAAGAGTGATCACACTTTCATCCGATTCCGCATCTCCCGTCCAGCCGACAAAAGAGCTCCCTGGTTCTGGATGGGCGCTCACGACTATTTTGCCGTGTTCGGAGTACGTGTGAGTACCTTCGTCAGGATCTGTGGTACCTTCTCCATCTCCCTGGATCTCGATGGTCAGATCATAAGTGGTGTCGGTCTCTTGGATCAACCAAGTTGTGCTCTCTTTCCCAGATTCCCAGGATAGAAATGGACCTTCTCGTTCAGTATCCACCATATCTATGTTCCAACCAGCGGATTTGAACGTGCTTATCGAGTTGAACTCGTCGTCGTTGAGGACAAGACTCCCTTCACCATGAGCTGCGCATTCGGGCATATCCTCGTGATAGAACGAGGCGGATACAGTGCCTTCGTTCGATCCCACGAACCCGCCTACATCATCGTGAGTCGCACTCACGTTGCCCGTTGCATGCGAGTTCTCGACCATACCACGGTTCCGTCCCACCAGCCCGCCTACGTTCCAGGTTCCGTCCACGTTTCCAGTTGCATAAGAATCACTGATGGCACCTCCATCGTTGAATCCGGCCAAGACGCCCGAATTGGCACCCGCGCTCACGTTACCCATGGCATACGATCCCATGATGGTTCCATGGTTCCAACCCACTAGGATGCCGGCATGATAGATCGAATGTATGGTCCCCGACGAGTTACCCGTTGCATGCGAGTTCTCGACCATACCACGGTTATGTCCCACCAGGACACCGAAACGACTATTTCCACTCGCATTCCCGGTCGCGGAGGAATTGGAAACTCTACCGTCATTCTCTCCCACTAGACCCCCCACTCCCCTGTAGCCTGTCACATCAACATCAATTAAACAAACATTCTCTACCACACCCCCACTACCTACATAGCCGAACAATCCCTGATAATTATTATCTGATATAGTGGCATCTCTGTCTATGTAGAGACCAGAGATCGTATTATTCTGGCCGTCGAAGGAACCGGTGAATGGGGTTCCGTGATCCGGCCAATCCGGATTTTCACCCAACGGCAGCCATCCCTCCCCATCGTTAGCGGAGGGACCCACATATTCTTCATATCCGTGGGTCGTTTCATTCAAGTCATTCATCAATATGTAATCCGCACGGAGTTCGGGGTCGTATTTCGGGATGTCGTGCAACTGCTCCCAGTTGGTTATCTCCGTATCTATGGCTCCGAAGTTGGCAGTCAGGGTCATATCGTCGGTCATGGTAAGAGTGATCATACTCTCGTTCGATTCCACACTTCCCGTCCAGTTTTCGAAATAGCTCCCAGGTTCCGGATGTGCGCTCACGACTATTTTGCCGTGTTCGTAGTACGGGTGAGTACCTTCTTCAGGATCTGTGGTACCTTCTCCTTCTCCCTGGATCTCGATGGTCAGATCATAGGTGGTGTCGGCCTCTTGAATCAACCAAGTTGTGTTCTCCTCCCCGGATTCCCAGGATAGAAATGGACCTTCTCGTTCAGTATCCACCATATCAATGTCCCAACCGGCGGATTCGAACGTGCTTATCGAGTTGAACTCGTCGTCGTTGAGTACCAAACTCCCTTCTCCATGAGCTGCGCATTCGGGCATATCCTCGTGATAGAACGAGGCGGACACCGTGTCTTCGTTCGATCCCACTAACCCGCCTACATCATCGTTGCCGGTCACATCACCGGCTGCATACGAGTTCTCGATCGTATCACGGTTCCGTCCCACCAGCCCGCCTACCCGGTCGTCTCCGCTCACGTCGCCCGAGGCATATGAACCGGTTATCGTGCCTTCCCAGTTATTACCAACAAGGCCGCCCGTATTGCCAATTCCGCCAACGTTACCAGCTGAATAACAGTTCGACACCGTACCCCTGTTCTGTCCCACGAGACCGCCTATGTCCCACTCTCCGTCCACGGCTCCGAAGACATAACAGTTCGATATCACGCCGCTGTTCTCCCCTGCGAGCCCGCCCACGGCCCACTCTCCGCTAACGTTCCCCGTTGCGGACGAATTCGAGACCACGCCTCTGTTCTCTCCCACGAGCCCCCCTACGGCCCCCTCTCCACTCACATTCACATCAACGAGGCCGATATCCGAGACTTCGCCCCCGGCACCAACATAGCCAAAGAGTCCCGCATAATAGGTGTCCGGCCGGTACAGGTAAAGTCCGGTGATGGTGTGACCCTGGCCGTCGAGGGAGCCTGTGAATGGGGTTCCGTAATCCGGCCATTCCGGAGATTCACCCAACGGCAGCCATCCGTCCTCGGTATCTACATATTCATCATAGCCCTCGCTGTTCTCGTCTAAATCTGATACTAGAACATAATCGCCCTGCAGATCCGCCCTCGAATGATAGAGCTGTTCCCAGTCGGATATCTCATGATCGATCTCATTAAAGTTCGCGACCACGGTCCTGTCCTCATCCATCGTGATGTATATATCCGAACTCTTGGATTCGACATCGCCGGTCCAGCCGGCAAAATAACTCCCTGGGTAGGCATGTGCCTTCAGAGATATCATACTGTTCTCAGAATACATGTAGATGCCCTCGTCCGGATCGGTAGTTCCGTCTCCGTTTATCTCGATAATCAATTCGTATTTGGTCTCGGTCTCGCATATGAACCATGTGTAAGAACCGTGTTCCGGGTATTCCCAGGACAGGAACGGACGTTCTCGTTCGGTATCCACCATCTCTATGTCCCAGCCTGCCGACTGGAACGTGCTTATGGAGTTGAACTGGTTATCGTTAAGGGGCGAACTTCCATATCCGTATGCATCGCATTCAGGCATATCCTCATGATAGAATGAGCTCGATACCGTACCATCATCATCTCCCACCAGCCCACCTACATAATCGTTTCCACTCACGTTGCAATAGGCATACGTGTTCTGCACCGTTCCTCCCCAGTCATTCCATCCCACCAGACCGCCCACATACTCGTTTCCACTCACAACACCATAGGCATACGAATCGATGACAGTACCAGAGTTCTCTCCCACGAGACCGCCTACAGCCCATTCACCATTAACATATCCCTCTGCATATGAACCACTGACCACGCCGTCCCCGTTCCTTGGACCAGCACCTACGTAGTTGTATCCCACGAGACCCCCTGTGCTCCATGCCTCACCAATCACATTTCCCGTAGCATAAGAGTTCGACACCATACCTTCGTTCTGTCCTACGAGACCGCCGACTGTATTTCCACTCACGTTTCCCGTAGAATAAGAGTTCGACACCATACCTTCATTATTTCCCACAAGGCCGCCCACACGGTACCCATCACCTGTGATCTCCCCAGTAGAATAGCAGTTCGATACCATACCTTCATTATTTCCCACAAGGCTACCTACACGCCAGTCACCGCTCACATCCACATCAACTAAGTCAACATTCTCCACTTGACCCCCATCTCCTACAGATCCGAACAGGCCTATATTACTCGTGCTTGGCCTGTTGATGTAAAGCCCTATTATATCGTAACCTTGACCATCGAAGGTGCCTGAGAAATCTAAAGGTGCCCAGCCATCCTCCGTATCTACAAAGTTATCGTAACCTTCGCATCCTGGTGTTAAATCATTCATGAGGATGTAATCTGCGCTCTGATCTTCACTTATATTATGCAAGTCCTCCCACGTGTATACCTCTTTTGTTGTTCGGATGATATATTCTTCTTTAGCATCTGCCTCTGTGCTGAACACAATAGCTACACTAACAACGCTCACCAACAACAGCATCACTACCAAAAGCGATCTTATCTTTTTTATATCCATATTTTCATGCTCCATATATAATAGTTGTTCTAATAAGGATGGTGCTTTATGTTTATAAAAACTTATTGGTCTCATATCAGTATTCAAGGATGCGAGGTTTTCGATCGTTTGACTATGAGTTGCGTTTCCACTATAATATCCAAAAGGCCAGTTAGGCATTTCAAGATCATCCTGATTTACACTCATATGCGCCTTCATCTTGTTATACAATCCAAAGAATTCTCTAAGCTATTGATAGATGCTGTTCATGGGCATGAAACCACTTTTCCATCCTTTTTTTACTTGGATATGGGCCTAAACATATTAATAACTCCTTTTTCTCTGTTTAAGGATACTGGTGAGTAGATTGAACGAGTTAGACGGAGAAATAGTCGAGTACGAGCCATCCATGGCCAAGGGAGTAGCTGATATGCTGAACAAGTTCAAAGAAAGTTGGCCGGGTGGTTTTGGAGGAGGTGTTCCCTTCACTGAAGAAACAGTCGTGGATTGGATGGACGAGAGTTCCAGTATAGTAGATTATGTAGCTTTAGACGAGGACGGAGTGCCGGTGGGTTTCTGCAACCTAGAACCGCACTGGAGGGAAGAACACGCTGCTTACATAGGCCTTCTGGGCGTTATACAGAGGGTGAAGGGGCAAAAGTACGGTAAGCGACTCCTACTGAAATGCGTCGAAAAAGCATCCGAAGAAGGTATAGAACGAGTTGATCTTCACACCTGGTCCGGTAACCTAAGAGCCGTGCCCCTTTACAAGAAGGTGGGTATGCTCTGGGTTCCTGACACGACCGTGTACATGCAAGATTATATTCCTCTTCTACACCAGAACGATCTGACCAAGGAATGGTTAGAAACACACCCTGATTGGTATGAAGCTCAGCAGAGGGAGTTGAAACAGGAGCCCGACGATATGACCGTAGGGGGCATGAAGATATACAGGTACAGATTTGGAGAAGGAGATGACTGGATGGAGGTAGATATCGATAGGTATGGATGGGGTATCACGGGTATCTGTAGAAAATTAGGGCATGAAGAGATCAGCGTGAAAGCTGAGGTGAGATCACACGATATACACATAGGAATAAAGAACTCTTACTCTTTGACCATCGAGAACGATACCGGTGAAGAAAAAGAGATCCAGATAGATTTAGATCCCTTTACCGGTCTGAATTTTATGGATGATATTCCTTCTTCTATCAAGATAGCAGATGGAGAGATAAAGACAGTCTCTAGTGAATTCGTGGTGAGTAAGGAAGCAGAAGCATACGGATCCACTCATGAGGCTTCAGAGACCATCGATACATTGCTCAAAATCGATGATAAAGAGATAGAACTCAAGACCGGCGGTAAGATACACCCTGCCGTAAAAGTCAACAGCCAGAGAGATCTTCATCACGTATTTCCGGATAAAAAAACAGACCTATATTTCGACTTGAAAAACAATACTGAAAAAGAATTGAAAGGAGAGCTCACTTTCAAAATAAAAGATGAAGAAGGGCGGATAGATTTTTCACTAGATGATAAAGAGATCTCTGGAATCAAACTCCCTGTTGAACTTGATTTTATAGATGAAGACGTAGTATGCATAGAGATAACGCCATCCATCCAAATAAAAGAGGACTTCTTTCCGATGAAAACTTATGTGCATCCTTTGGTGAAAGAGAGCGACGAAATTTTGGTTTCGGCGGAAAAAGAGGAGGAAGTTTTCTTGGTCAACGGCGAGGTCAAAGTAAAGGCGGAACTAGAAGGAGGAACTGTAAAAGTCAGCGAGGTGATCAGAGATTCTGAATTACCCTTCGAGATAAGCCAACAGATCGGACCACCTTTTGGCAGAACTGAAGATTCGACACTGATGTACGAATACGATCTTACCCAGGAAGGGGACCATCTTCACTTTACTCTACAAGTTGAAAGTGTTCACCGACCGGGCATCCTGATAAAAAAACACATAAGATTAAAAAAGCGATCTTCTGAAGTCGAATTCTGGTCGGAATTGGAAAACTTAGATGACGTACCCCTAAAATGTGCGACAAAAACAAATACTAGAAGGTGGGATTTTGATATAGAACCATATCAATCTAGAGCGAGAAAATACACACCTCTAGACCACGAGATAATAGAGAGCGACCCCATAACAGATATGCTCTCTTCCACCATGATGCCCCAGGATCCCAACGGATGGGAGGAGACCTGGACAGCATACGAGGATTTCGGGGACGGAGCAGTTTCAGGTATGATCTGGGACAAGAAGAACATAAAAAAGGTCAAATTGGGTAAAGGAGCACTAGATGAATTGAAGAGCATAACAAAGACATTAAGGCCGGGGGAGAGCTTTGTAACTTCACACCTTTGGATAACAGTTAAAAAACCGTCATTGAATTCATTTAGAGACGTCTGGAACAGAAAAGTTGGAAAAATGCATATGGAACTCGACCAGCGCATATACGGTAAAAAGATAAGAAAAAACATCGATGTAAGACTAGACGATAACGTACTGGAAGCGGGGAAGATTTTGGAAAGAACTCTTATCATAGACAAGGCTGTAAATTATCCCATGCCTGGTGAGTACACGATACACGCATCCCAGGGATTGGATGCTAAATTTACTAACGGCGGTAAAATCAAGATATCCCTGGAAGAAGACAAAAAGAAGTTACGATTACCTTTGGATCTGGAGGTAAGAGAGGACATGAAAAGTTGTATCGCCGATATCTCAATCCATTTCAGCGGGGAAAGAGAGATCGACTTCGAGCTACCTATGATGATAATCGACGACTGCGATATAAAGGTTGAACCCAGATATCTTGAAGGCAAAAAGGTACTGCACGTAGATAACGGAAAGATACAGTTCGACGTTTTGGACGGTTTTGGAGGTGGTCTTATAAGACTTGTCGATGATGAAAAAAACACATATCTCGCCGATAACTTTCCCGAACCGGAGCCTAAAAGCTGGTTCGAAAATCTCATGGGAGGTGTAGAGCCTAGGTTCATTACTCCAGATGATTTCTATTCATTCTATGAGATCGAGAACGTATCTTCCTCTATGATCAGCGAAGGAAAGTGGAAAGGCGTTAAGGTGGATTACGAGATAGAAAAACACGACAATCTAAGAGGACAAAACTTTTCGGTAAAATACTTGACACTGCCGGGTATAAAACTCATCAAGATCGTTTTGGTGCATAAAAATCCAAAGGCTCGAGAAGTCAACTGGGTCGGAGAATTGTTTATGGATGTTTTACTCAACGGTTCTCTCGAAGGTACCTTGGTAGAGTTCCCAGGAAAGCACGAAGAGTGGATATGGTCGAATCAGACCTATCAGTTTTCCACTCCATCGAACATCGAAAAGCCGTGGTTCCACTTCAGAAAAGGAGATGTATCTTTAAGTGGATTTGCTGTTGAGGGGGCCCGCGCATTTTCTTCTGTGACATGCAACAGAGAGATCAACATGGCCTTTCTTATATCGAATATGTTCAGCGGACCAGGCGCGAGAGAGGAGATAGAGTTGGGTATAGCTCTAGACATATCCAAAAAGGATATCAATAAAGCTAGGAAAGCGATGAAATCTAATATATGAGTAGAAGGTCTCAGAGCTATGGGCAACTCACCGTCCAATTATGAAGACGATGAACATCTCTGCCTGCGGAAGGCGTTGAACGAGGGGAAACTGGAGAGATATTGAAGGACTATCCCGAAAATTTAATAGTAATCTACCGTCTTGGCACTACTCATCATGACATCCACTGGTGATTATCGTCACGAAGAAGTAGAGACTAAATGGATCGAAAAGTGGAAGGAGATGAACCTCTACAGATTCGATTTGAACTCGGACAAAGAGATCTACTCCATAGATACTCCTCCCAGATACGCTTCAGGTTTTCTTCACATGGGGCACGCTAAAAACTACCTGGAGTTCGAGATGATAGCGAGGGTCAGGAGGCTTTTGGGGTACGAAGTTTTTTTTCCGGTGGGATACGACGACAACGGTTTGCCCACGGAAAGGTATGTCGAAGACGAACTGGACATGAGCAAAAGAGACATGGATCGTGAAGAGTTCATAAAAAGATGTAGAGAGACGGCCGAAGAACTAGAGCAATCCATGACCGAGGTGTTCAACCGCATCGGTATGTCATGGGATTGGTCCACTTTTTATCAGACCATAGATGACAGGTCCGTGAGGACGGCACAGCGTTCTTTTATAGAACTGTACCAGATGGGGGAGCTTTACAGGGACAAAGAACCTACTATCTGGTGTCCGCACCACAGTACGGCTCTAGCCCAAGCGGAAGTAGAAGAGATCCACAGAGAGACCTTGCTGAATTATCTTTATTTCAGATGTGAACAGGATACCATAAACATAGCCACTACTCGACCGGAGTTACTGCCTTCCTGCGTTGCCGTTTTTGCACACCCAGAAGACGAAAGATATCGACACATGATAGGAAAAAAAGCGGAGGTACCTCTATTCGGTCAAAAAGTACCTATAATGGAGAGCGAAGAGGTTGATCCTGAATTCGGAACAGGCCTAGTGATGGTATGTACCTTCGGAGACAACACGGACGTGGAGATGTGGAAAGAATACGACCTACCTTTAAAGATATCCATGGACGAAGAAGGAAGGATGAACCATCGAGCAGGAAAATACCAGGGGATGGACCTCAATGAAGCGAAAAAAAAGATAATCGAAGACTTGAAAAAAGAAGGTATAATCTACGATCAAGAACCCTTGGAGCAGAACGTAGGGGTCTGTTGGAGGTGTGAAACTCCAGTCGAGTTCATACCCACGGAGCAGTGGTTCGTAGAAACGTTAAATCACAAAAAGAAGATGTTGGAACTGGGGAAAAAAATAGATTGGTATCCTGACTACTACAGATATCGATACCGAGACTGGGTTGAGAACCTGAAATGGGATTGGTGTATATCTAGGCAGAGATATTACGGAGTTCCTTTCCCTGTATGGTACTGCGAAGATTGTGATGAGATCATCCTAGAAAAGAAAGAAGATCTACCAGTTGACCCCAGGATAGAGAAGGCTTCTCACCACTGTCAAAACTGCGGTTCGAAAAACTTGGTACCGGAAGAGGACGTTATGGATACATGGATGACTTCTTCATTGACGCCTCAGATAGCTCTGCGTTGGAACGACCATGAAGAATTTTTTCAAGATAACTTTCCCATGGGTATGAGACCTCAATCTCATGACATAATCCGGACCTGGGCATTCTACACCATACTGAAATCTCATCTACATCACGACTCCATTCCCTGGAAAGATATCGTGATCTCCGGCTATGTTTACAACAAAGAAGGAGAGGGTATGAGCAGCAGCAAAGGGACCGGTGTGAGTCCCGAAGACGTGATACAACAGTACGGTGCCGACTGTCTTAGGTACTGGGCCGCGGGAGCAGGTAGTGGCGAGGATATAGTGTACAGGGAAAAGGACGTCATAAGGGGACGTAAGATACTCACTAAACTTTGGAACGCCTCTCGACTGGTGAGTATCCACTTACAAGAGCATGAAAAGGAAAAAAAACCGAACCTTCCCTTGATCGATAGATGGATACTGTCCAAAACAAAGAGAGTCGTCGATGAATGTGAAGAACATTATCTGAATTACGAGATAAGCAACGTTCGAGAAAAAATTTCCAACTTTTTTAAGCATGTTTACTGCGATAATTATCTTGAGATTGTAAAATATCGACTTTATGAAGATATATGTGAAGAGAAAAGACTGGCGGCGCTCTACACACTTGAAACCACCCTGCTCTCCATGCTGAAAGTTTTCTCACCCATCATCCCATTTATTACCGAGGAGATCTATCAGCAGATGTTCAGTGCATGGGAAGGTGAAAGGAGCATACATGAAAGTAATTGGCCGAATTTGAGTCTTGTAGACGAGACAGCAGAGAACATAGGTGAATCCGTGAAGAACATAGTGGCGGAGGTAAGAAAGTGGAAATCCGACCAAGGCATACCTTTGAATCAAGAGATCGGTGAGCTCAGGATAGTCACACCTGAACCAAGTATAAAAGAGTGTGAAGAAGATATAGCTGAGACTTTGAGAGCTCACTCTATAACTTTGATAGATGAAAGAGAAATAGAGGAGAAAGCGGTGGAAGTAAAACCGATCTACTCGAAGATAGGGCCAAAGTTCGGAGACCAGGCCAAGGATATCTTTGAACATTTAGGCAAAACCGATGCTCAGACCATCTATGAGGCTCTTGAAGAAGATGGAGGATATAACATCGAACTCAAAGGAGGTAAAGCGTCTCTCACCCAAGACGAACTAAAGATAAAGAAGACTAAAGTACATGAAGGAGAAGAAGTCGAATCCATCTCTTTAGGAGATACTGTGATATTGATAAAGAAATGATCTAAGAATACACTTCTTCCATGGGTTGACCTTCTTCACTTATCTCGGTCTTTTTTTTCCCTTTCCTACACTCCAAACATATCCAATCGACTAAATGTTTGTCACACGTTACCGAGCCGCACAGTCCACAGGACTGGGTGGCCGGTTTCCCACATATATGGCAGTTGTCCATCATCCTCATATTATCCTCGATCCCATAGATAAGATGGACAATTCAGATTATAAGTTTTGTGTATAGATATCAGTTTACAACAGCATATCATCATCTATGTCATTATCGTCGCTAATATCATCATCTATGTCATTATCGTCGCTAATATCATCATCTATGTCATTATCGTCGCTCATATCATCACCTATGAGTTCACCGCATTTTGGACATTCTTTGCGGGAGTGTATGTTTTTACACCTTGGACAGAGAGGAAGGTCTCCACATTCGTGTTCAAAGTCTGTTCTCTTGTTGCAAAAATGGCATCGGGGCCTTGAGGATTTAGTACTTGTTTTTTTCGAGGATGTCTTTTTCTTTTTATCATCGACTGACTTTTTCTTCTCTACGTTGGCTTTCTCAGCATCCTCCTCTTTAAAATCCTCTTCTTCGCGGTCCGGCTCATCTTGTACAAAGCTTGTTATCTTAGTCTTAGGTGCCTCGTACTCTTCACCTTCGAACTTCTTTAAAGCGGTTTGAAGTTTTTTCGCCTGATATATACCTATATCAAGATCGGTGATCATATGCAGTATATCCCTTCTTTCGGGCAGTAGATTGAGAGCTTCATGTTTCAGCATGTGCTCTGTTTTTTCATCGATATCTTCGGAGGAGACATCCATCTGATCAACGGCTCTGATATATTCGAGAATTTTTTTACACTTTTCCACCCTTTTGTCCGGGAACTCTATGACGATATCGCAGAGTCTTATCCCCTCTCTTATGACTTTATCTCTTTTGATGGTGCTCAGTTTTGACAGGACCGCTTTAGAAGCATTTTCATATCTGTTTTTCTCTTCCTTAGACAAAGAAGATAGATTGAGCCCTTCGCTGAGCGATATGTATCTGAACACGTCTTCTATGTAGTTATAGGGTACGTCGCACTTTTGGAAAGCATCCTTTTTGGTTACTGGCTTGCCCCTTGTACACTCATATTCCAGGATCCTTCTTGCATATTCTTCCAATTTTTGGGACTTCTCCTTGTCTTGGGACATCTTGATCCCCTCTTTGGCGGCTCTGAACTCTTCGTCCAACTCTAGAGCTCTTTCAAAAGCTCTTCCCGCCTTTTTTGGCTTGTCTAGTTCCAAAAGAACTCTGCCTTTGTTGTTCCACGCATATTTGTCATCGGGATCCAAACCTATGGCTTTGTCGTAAGCCTCTAACGCTCTATCGAATCTACCTACATCCTCATATACGGTACCGAGTTTGAACCAGGCCTCTTCATAATTTGGATCTATCTCAGTGGCCTTCTTTAGACTTTCTATAGGGGCTTCACTTTCCATGCCTTCAACTTCCACCTCCACTTCCCCTTTCTTGTACCACAAGCGGGCATCCTCGGAGTCCTTCTGGATAGCTCTTTCGTAAGCCTCGACGGCTTTGTTTTTTCTTCCCATGAGATCGTAGCATTCCGCCATCATGATCCAGGCATCCGCATCATCTTCACCGAGCTTGATCGCATTATCTAAAGAGGTTATGGCCTCTTCATATTTTTCCATCTCCATGAGCAGCATCCCTCTGTACTTCCAGGTTTCACGATTTTGATCATCCTGTTCCAAAGACTCCTCGAATATCTTAACCGCTCCTTCGTAGTCACCTAACTCTACGAAGCACCTTCCTTTCATGTTTAGATAATGTGCGTTATCTGGCTTTAGCTCCAAAGCCTTATCATACCATTCTACAGCCTCTTCGTACCGTTCCATCTTGCGAAGAGCTTCCGCCTTTCTGTAGACCACCTCTACATCATTTTTATCCAACTCGTAGGCCTCGTTGTAAGACCTTAGCGCGTTATCATACATCTCCTGTAGTTCTAAAGCCTCCCCTTTACGGAGCCATAGATTCTTGTCTTCAGGATCTAATTTTAAAGCCTGATCGAAGGCATCTATACTCTTTTGTTTTTTGCCCATCTCCTTGAGGGTCAGGGCCATCTCTGTCCATGCTTCGAGGTCTTTTTCATCCCTATCTATAAGTTTTTGACAGATGCTTACGACCTCTTCGTTTTTACCCATCTCCTTCAAGATATCTTTAGCTTTCTTCAGGTCTTTAGTAGTCTCCTCTAATTTCAAAGCCCTTTTTATGGACTTCAATGCAGGTTCAAGATCACCTAGTCTTCGGAGTGCTTCCGCCCTATCCCTCCATGCTTGAACGTTGCTGGACTTCAGGGTCAAAATTCTTTCCGTGATCTCTTTTAGATCTTCCCACCTACCTAATAATTTCAAAGATTCTTTTTTGTTTTCCAACAGATCCATATCGGGCTCTCCCTGCTCTAAAGCCCTATCGAATGATTTCACTGCATCTTCGTGTTCGCCCATCTCTGCCAAAACCACACCTTTCTTGTGGTGGGCGGAGTGATTGGTCGGGTCCAGCTCCAATGAGTGATTTAAAGCCTCAACCGCCTCTTCGTGCCTATCCAGCCAATTCAGGCACAGACCTTTACTGTACCATACATTCTCATCCTTGGGCTCTATCTCGAGGGCCTTTTCAAAGGACCGAACAGCCTCTTCGTACCGTTCCGCTCTTTTTTCAGCCAGTCCTTTGCTATACAATAACTTATAGTCTTTCGGGTCCAGCTCCATGGCTTTTTTGTACGAATATATGGATTCTTCGTACCTCTCCATCTTATCCAAGGTGTGCCCTTTATTATTCCAATATCTTTTGTTTTCCGGATCTATCTTGATGGCTCTTTCAAAACTTTCTAAAGCCTCTTCATACATTTTCAATTCGTATTCACACATTCCTTTTGAGTTCCATGCGGAGGGATCATAATCTTTCAGTGAAAGGCCTCTCTCATAATCCTTTAGAGCCTTTTCATAATCCCCCATCATCTTATGGATATGCGCCTTGTCGAAGTACGCATCATGGTTATCTGGATCGTTGGCAAGTATCCTCTCACACACGTCCAAGGCGTTCTCATACTTTTTCATCTCCAGGTATGCCTCTTTTTCACCTTCTAAAGCATCGAGATGATTTTCATCTATATCTAAAGCTTTTTCAAAGCATTTTAAAGCATCAGATGCGTCCTCATCTTCAAGATGCGCATGACCCATGTCTACCCACGCGTCGACATTTTTCGAGTCTATCTCGGTTATCCTTTCACCGGTTCGCACCACGTCTTCCCATTCCTCCCTCTTTTTAAAGATCTCTTTCTCATGTTCCAACGCGTAAATATCCTTAGGATTGTAAGAAAGAGCCTGCTCGAATTCCTTTATGGCTGCGTCTTCATCTCCAAGTTTTTTGAGAGCTACACCTTTATCGTACATGGTGGTAGCATCTTCTGGATTCCTATCTAATATCAGGTCACAAACTTTCACCAGTTCTTCAAAACGTTCTAGTACCTTCAGCGTCTCCTTTTTGTTGTTCAAAAGTCTCATATCGTTCCTATCCACGGCAAGACCCTCTTCGAAGGCTTCCACAGCCTCCTCATACCTTTTTATTTCGAACAAGATACTTCCTTTTAAATTCCATAACTCTTTATCTTCTGGTTCGAGCTCTAAGGCACTGTCCACCGCTTGTAGGGCTTCTTCATATCTTTCAAGTTGATTTAAGGTCCTGGCTTTTTCCCCCCAGAGTTCTTTGTGATCAGGATTCGTATCTATACCGTTATCAAAGCAGACCATGGCGTCATTAAATTTGCCCTGTTCTTTGAGAGCGATACCCTTTTGGAACCATATCTCTTCGTTACTAGGATCTAGCTCTAAAGCCTTATCGAAGGTTTCTATGGCTAATCGGTGAGCCCCGTTTCTTTTGAAAGCTAGAGCCTTCTCATTCAACAAGTCTGAGCGCTCCTTTTCCTTTTCCAATATCTTGTCGTATAAAGTAAGGTCATCAGGGTCGATGCGGATCGCCTTCTCATATGATTCGATGGCCTCTTCATCCCGTCCCAACTTTGTCAAAACGTCTCCTCTGTTTTTATATGTTTCCTTGTATTTAGGATCGACCTGCATAGCTCTACTCAACATCTTCAGCGCTTCCTTCTCTTTTCCTCTCTTAGCAAAAAGCACGGCAGTGTGATTCAGTGTGTCGATATTTTTGGGATTTTTCTTCAATGCTCTACTCTCCACCTTCAAGGCCTCGTCTTCGAATCCCATACGGTCGTACAATTCGGCCATATCGTGATAGAGTTTAGAAAGTTCTTTTTTACTTCTTTCAACCATGCTCTCCTTTTTCTGAAGGTGATCCCAGGCAGCATCACATTTTTGCTTAGCAGCATCTATATTTCCATCTCTACTGAGGTGATCTGCCTTCTCCAGATACCTCTGAGTCTTCCTTAACGCCATCTTCTCTTTATCGAAAAGCGTTTTGACAGAGTCCAAGAGATCCATTATTATATCCTCCGAGTAGATTCCACCATCGGCCTATTCGCTATATATATTCTTTGTTATTTGCATATATATAGGATTTTTTGATTAAAGATATGGTGGTGAAATAGGTTCATGTGATTATCCTTTCTAACCTATCCTTTTCCAGAGCTCTTTTTATCTCTAGAACCGTTCTTCTACCAGTAGACATCCTTTTTCCCCATAGAGTGTTACCGTAAGGGTGTCCCACGTTCATATGCACGTTAGTTCCACCGCCGACCCTAGGGGCCACATCGTATATGTAGAAATTCAAATCCTTATCGATACACGTCTGCAGGCAGAAGGCGCCTATGATCCCTGGAGCATAATGTTCTTTCGTTGCTTTTATGTAGGTCTCCGCCATCTCGAACACTTTTTCTATCTGAGATTCTCTTAAGGTAGCGCTGTTATGTCCGCAAACGGTGTACTCGGGAACTGATTGTTCTTTCGTGAGCGTCATCTGCTGAGGGGCGGGAAGTCTCACATGGCCGTCCAAACTCGTCTCGAACCTCCAATCTATTCCGAGCAATTCAGTCTTAACTCCCCTTTCAGTTATCGGGCTGTAGAAAAAGTCGAAGTTGAAAACTGGTCCGATTATATACTCTTCTATCCTAGCTTCTTTGAGATCTTCCTCGGTTATCACGTCGTTTTCCTTGAGATCTTTCGCCTTTTCCTCATACTCTTGGTAAGAAGAGGCGGTGAAGAATCCTCGTTCCAGCCTTTTCTCCTTGTGGGGCAGCTTCACCATGACCAATTTGTCTATTTCTTCCGGACCTTCGTATTTCTTTGGGAACGGCAGGCCAGCTTTCTCCAAAAGCCAGTAATAATCCCTCTCCTCTTCTCTTTCCTCGCTGCGCAACAGGTTTCTACTGCCCACCATGGGTATCTCGAACTCGTTCTCTATCCTGTCTAATGAGGCATAGGCGGTGAATGAACGGTTTGGTACGAAGATAACGTTCTCTTCCAAAAGTCTTTTTTGATTCTCCCTGTCTATTATGTCTGCAAAATTATCCAATACCCATGTTTCGTCCACAACGCCTCTCACCCTTTTCCCATCTTTTTTGACGGTCTTGAAGTACTTGTCATAAGTTTTCTCTCTGCCCTTTTGGCATACGGCCAAGGTAGGAAAGCCTTCGTCTACGGCCCCATCGCATACGTCCAATGCGGAATGAGACGCTATGACTCCTATCTTCATCTCCTCGTGATCATAATCTTCCAACTTCTTCCTGACTTTACTAAGCTCCAACATTTTATCCCTAGCAGGGGATGGTAAATTCTATATTTATAGATTTGTGATACCGGGAGGTATGAACGGATTTGAAAATTATTTAAACATGGGGTTCATTTGCCTTTGAGGAACGTGTCGTCTATGAGAAAAACAAAGATCGTCGCTACATTAGGGCCCGCTTCTTACCATGAGATGGAGATCAGGAAGCTCGTTGAAGCAGGTGTCGACGTATTCCGGCAGAACTTTTCTCACGGGAGCAGGGAAGAACATGCAAAAACATTGGAAAAGATCAGAGATATATCCAACAGAGCAGGAGTGATGATGGATACCCAGGGTCCAGAAGTTAGATTGGACGATCTAGTTAAAGAAAAAGAGATCTCCCAAGGAGAAGAAGTCGAACTGACCAGCGCTAGACACCATGAAAAAGACGTGCTCGTATTAGACCATCCCAACTTTAAAGACTACATAGATATCGGTGATAAGATATTGATAGACGACGGACAGATCGAACTGGTTGTTTTAGAAGTCCACGACTTGATAAGATGTGAAGTTCTTCACGGTGGTAAGGTCCTACCTAGAAAATCAGTTAACGTACCCGAGAAAGACCTCGGTCTTAAAACTCCTACGGAAAAAGACGTTGAGGACATAAGGTTCGGTTCCCAGGAAGATTTTGATTTCATCTCGGCCTCGTTCGTCAAGAGTGCTGAAGACGTGGAGAATATAAGAGATATCCTCCTGCAGCGTGACTCAAATATGGACATAATCGCTAAGATAGAACATCTGAAGGCAGTTGAAAATATCGACGAGATCATCGACGCTTCAGACGGATTGATGATAGCCAGGGGTGATCTGGGAGTAGAAGTTCCCGCTTCCGACGTACCGGTACTCCAAAAAGAGATAATCGAGAAAGCGAACATGAGAGAAGTTCCGGTGATAATAGCGACTCAGATGTTAAAATCCATGACTGAAAGTCCCAGAGCCACAAGAGCGGAAGTGTCCGACGTGGCCAACGCCGTGATAGACGGAGCCTGCGCCGTGATGCTTTCTGAAGAGACCGCCATAGGCCGTTACCCTGTAAGAACGGTACGATTCATGGCGGAAGTTCTTGAAAAGATGGAAGATCACCTGAGAGGAAAAAAGTACCCTTTGGCTGAAAACAAGAGCGAAGATGTAGCGGATATGATAGCAAAGAACGTTTGGCGGGCCGCTAGGGACCTTGACGTCAAGTATATAGTGGTGCATACCTCCTCAGGCTACACAGCGAAGAAGATCGCTAAATTCAGACCCGACGTTGATATCATAGCGTTCACCGATAGGAAAAGGGTGCAGAGAAAATCGAGTCTCGTATGGGGTGTTCGGGCTTATTATTCTGAATTTCCAGAACATGTAGATGAGATGGTCTGTGGCACGGCGAAAAAACTCTACGATCTAGGCGAGGTCGAGGAGAAAGACGAACTCATAATAACCGCCGGTGTTCCCGCACCAGTTACAGGTATAACCAACATGATGCAGATACGGACGGTAGAAAGCCTGCTGGAGGAAGGTGAAAACTGAACGTTATATGTTCAGTCTCTCATCATGTAGCTAAGTACAGAATCTCTTATGGCCTTGGTCTCGTCAACTCTACCCACGGCGGTGTTTTTCGGCGCTTCTTTGATAGTCTCTTCGTCCTCGTCCATTATCGAAGCAAAGGCTTCCGCAAAACCGTCTAAAGTATCCTTGCTCTCCGTCTCGGTGGGTTCGATCATCAGTGCCTCGTCCACTAAAAGTGGAAAATATATGGTAGGGGCGTGATAGCCGTAGTCTAACAAACGTTTGGCCAAGTCTTTAGTTTTAAGACCTTTGTCCTTCAATCTTTTGCCCGAGAGTACGAACTCGTGTTTTCTCAAAGGCTTGTAAGGAAGGTCAAGGACACCCTGGAGTTTTTCACGCAGGTAATTGCTGTTCAAAACCGCCCTTTCAGTAGCTCTTTCCAGCCCGTCCTTACCTTCTTTCAAGATGTAGCCGTAGGCTTTCAACAGAACGAGCCAATTCCCATAAAAACCTTTGACGCGGCCGATGGTGTTTTCAAGATCGTAATTCAGTCGATATCCGTCGCCTTTTTTCTCAACTATCGGCACGGGAAGGTAAGATGCTAGTTCTTCTGTGACTCCCACGGGTCCTGATCCAGGACCTCCTCCACCGTGCGGCGTACCGAAGGTCTTGTGAAGGTTGAAATGCATGATATCGAAGTCCATGGCCCCGGGAGTGGTTTTACCCATTATCGCATTCAAGTTGGCACCGTCGTAGTAAAGTAAACCCCCTGCATCGTGTACTATTTCAGCCATCTGGCACGCGTCCTTTTCAAAGAGCCCCAATGTGTTCGGATTGGTTATCATAAACACGGCTGTGTTATCTCCCGCTGCCTCTTCCAGCGCGTCTAGGTCAACACATCCTTCCTTGGAAGGGATCTCCAATAGGTTGTAGTCCAGCATGGATACGCTAGCAGGGTTGGTTCCGTGTGCGGTATCCGGTAAAATTATCTCATTTCTTTCTTCGTTATTATCTTTATGATACTGGTGGGCTATCATCAACCCGGTTATCTCGCCGTGGGCTCCCGCCGCGGGCTGTAGACTGACGGAATGCATACCACCTAACTCCGCCAGTGAATTTTGCAACTCCCACATTATCTCCAAATTACCTTGAGAAAATTCTTCCGGATGATAAGGATGTATATCCGTAGCCTCAGGCAGGGAAGCCAGTTTTTCCGTATACTTCGGATTGTATTTCATGGTACAAGAACCCAAGGGATAAAAGCCGGTGTCTATGCCGTAATTCATCTGGGATAAACGATTGAAGTAGCGAACGACCTCATGTTTCGGAAGATCAGGTATGTCCGGTGCTTTTTTCCTAGCTATCCCTTCCGGTAAAGGATTATCTTTCAACATTCTTCCTTCACCTCTTTCCATCAAAAGATCCATCTTGTACCGTGCCTGCCTGTAATCTGTATTCATGCTACCACCTCTTTCAGGGCCACTATAAGTTTCTCTATCTCTTTCTCGGTCTTTGTTTCCGTTACCGCAGTCAGCATGGAACTGGGGAGAGAGGAGAACTTTTCTTTTTTGTCCAGGGGCACTCCTGGTAGTACGTCTCTTTTTTGGCACTCGCCGTATAACGAATCGGAATCCATGGGAGTTTTTACGGTGAACTCGTTGAAGAACTCGCTCTTGAAGTAAGGGGCTTCGAACCCTTCCAATTCGTTTATCCTTCGAGCTACGTCGTGCGCCTTTTCGTAGTTCTCCTTGGCAAGTCTCTCCAAACCGGTACTCCCTTGGATGAACGTAAAGACCGCGGAGGCCAAGGCCATGAGCGCCTGGTTGGTGCAGATGTTAGAAGTGGCTCTCTCCCTCCTTATGTGCTGCTCTCTGGTCTGCAAAGTCATGCAGTAAGCCCTTTTTCCCTGAGAATCCTCTGTCTCGCCTATGATACGGCCGGGCATCCTCCTTATGTGTTTTTTGCGGCACGAAAACATACCCACCGAGGGACCCCCATAAGCCATGGGAATGCCCAAAGGTTGACTGTCACCCACCACGATATCGGCACCCCACTCTCCCGGCGGTTTCATGAGCGATAAGATCAAAGGATTCGTACCCACTACCATCACACAACCGTTATCCTCTCTCAGATCCTTGAATGTATCGACTTCCTCTTCTAAGATACCAAAAATGTTCGGTGATCCAACATAAAATCCTATGGTGTCATCGCCGATCTTTTCTTTTAGATCTTCTATATCTATCTGCCCTTTGTCATCATGATCTACAAGTTTCATATCGATATCCTTGCCTCGTAGATAATTTTTCAATATAGGATCGTGGTCCCAGTGCGTATTTTTTGGCATCAGGAATGTATCGCCTTTCCTGTTTATCCGGGTAGACATGAGCACGGCTTCGGCTAACGCGGTGGAATGGTCGTACATACTTGTGTTTACAGCGCCCAGTCCCGTCAACTCAGCTATCAAACTTTGATATTCAAAAAGCGCCCTTAGCATACCCTGGCTTATCTCCGCCTGATATGGGGTGTAAGATGTGTAAAATTCTGACTTACCTATGATCTCCTGAACTGCTGATGGTATAAAATGCTCGTAGATACCCGCCCCTAAAAAAGAAGAAGACTCTATATGGTTTTTCTTCAACTTATCTTTTACTTTAGACATTAGTTCCATTTCCGTAAGGCCTTCGGGCATATCCAACTCCACTCTGACCTCTTCGGGGATGTCTTCAAAAAGCTGTTCTACCTCATCGATCTCCAAAAGGTCCAACATATCCTTCTCTTCTCGTTTGGTCATCTGCACACCGGTAGTGTGATGGAAAAGTTGCTAAAAAGGTTTTAGGTCGTTGACTAGTGATCTTCCCCGAACACATGATATGACCATAACACTTACAAATACAACGACGCTACAGAAAGATATGCTTAGGTGCGTCTCCTGTGGAAAAGAATACCCTTCCGAGTCGGTCCGTCATATATGTGAATGTAAAGAACCTTTGGAGATGGGACTTTTTTCTGGGAAAGTTAGATCCGGTGGATCCGTCTGGAGAAGATTCCGTGGATTTTTACCTTGTCAGCCCTCTAAAAAACTATCTATCTTTGAAGGAGATACGCCAGGTGTTAAAGCCAAAAAACTTTCAAAAGAGTTCGGAGTGGAGCTCGTACTCAAGAACGAAACCGTAAATCCTACCTGGAGCTTCAAGGATAGAGGTACGCTCCTGAGCCTGCAGAGAGCTATGGATATAGGCGTTAAAAAAGTGGGCACGGTTTCAACAGGGAATATGGGTGTCAGCGTATCGGCCTACTGTAAAAGAGCCGGATTAGATCCGGTGGTTTTAGTCGATCATGATATATCCAATGAAAAGTTGAACCAGATAGCGATCTACGGAGGGACTGTGATCAAAGTGTCCGGTGATTACGGAGATCTTTACTATGAAAGTCTAAAGATAGGTAAGAACAAAAATATCTACTTTTCAAATTCAAATTCGCCTTATAGGATAGAAGGGTACAAAACCATATCCTTCGAGATAGAAGAGCGATCGCTGCCGGACTATGTGGTGATTCCGACCAGCTCGGGCGGACTCTTCCGAGGAGTATTGAAAGGATTTGTCGAGATGGAAAAAAGTGGGATCCTGGACCGGATGCCCGTGCCTATATGCGTACAGGCGGAGGGATGTTCTCCCATCTGTCGAGCGTTTGATTCACATGAGAAAAAGATCAAAAGATGGCATGACCCCGATACCATAGCATCGGCTATAGCAAATCCCTATCCTCCAGGAGGTGAGGAGGTCTTGAGAAAGTTGGATGATCACAACGGCATCTGTACGACTGTTTCAAATGATGAGATGATCTCCGCCCAGCTAAAGATCGCATCCGAAGGTATTTTTTCTCAACCCGCATCAGCCGTCGGTGTAGCTGCGGTAGAAAAGCTCAGAGAGAAGGAGGAGATAGAAGAGGGAGCAGAAGTGGTCTCGATAATAACCGGATCTGGGTTGAAACATCTTTTTCCAAGACCTACAGAGCATCTTGAGTTCAGCTGTGATATCTCAGACTTGAAAGATCTGTTTGAAAAGAGCAGGAAAGATGAAATCGAATGATTTTAAAAAAATTGCGAGCAACGAAATCTTTTTAAAATACAAATATGATTCCCTGCACGTAAAAGGAGGAACGAGATCATGTCAAAAATGAATTTGTCGAGCCCGGCTTTCTCGGATGGAGAAAAGATACCAAGGAAGTACGGTTACACGGAAAAAAATATGAGTCCACCTTTGGAGATAAACGATGTTCCCGACGAAGCAAAATCTTTGGTACTGATAATGGACGATCCCGATGCAGTGGAACCTGCTGGAAAAGTATGGGACCACTGGATACTGTTCAATATAGAGCCGAACACCAGAGAATTACCGGAAGGAGAAAACCCCCCCGGAAGCGTGGAGGGTAAGAACAGCTATGGAGAGAGAGGATACGGAGGACCGAATCCACCGGACAAAGAACACACGTATAAATTTAAGCTCTACGCTCTGGATAAAACCTTGAAACTCCCACCAGTGTCCACAAAGAAAGAGGTAGAAAACGCCATGAAGGGGCACGTGGTCGATAAAACGCTCCTAGAAGGTACCTACGCACCCTGAACAAAAAATAGAAACCGCTAACACCTAAAGAACGGTGTCGGCGAGCTCCTTGATGCGGTCAAGATTTTGTTTTATCTCTTCCACACGTTTTTCTTCTTTTTCCTCTATTGCCTTGATTACCTCGTCTACAGAAGCATCGAGATAGTATGCATGAACCGGTCTTCCCCTTCCTTCCTTCTTGATGTCCCTTTTTGCCGCCCATCCACGCTCTCTCAATTCCTGCATAGCCATCGAGACCTCGGGCTGTTTCAGACCTGTAGCCTTTTCGATATCAACTCTCTTGGCTTCGTCTCTACTGGCAACGAAAACCAAAGCATGGGCCGTATTTTTTTTGAAGCCGGTCTTTACCAATCTATCTACCAACGCCTTTTGTTTTTCAGTCAATCCTTTTCCTGTCATGTTCCCACTTTTCCTTTGTTATATTATATAGGGGGTGCTATATATCATTTGCGAAAGTACTACTACTTTGATAATAAGCTACCAGATGGTTTTTTTAGCTAAAATCAATCTCATCCCTTTAAATCATCTACGAATTTTTTCACTTTCTTTTCATATATCTCTTTTTCGAGTTCTTTTTCTGTGACCATCAAAGTGGATACGGGATCCTTACCGGTCATCTTTTCTAACTGTTTAAACGTACCCTCTGAGCCGGTTCCACCCAACGTGCAAAAGAAAGCTACTTTTCCGAGTTCTTTTTTCTTTCTAGAAAGATAAGCTCTTACCGCCGGAGCGGGTTTGCCCGCCCATACCGGCGTTCCTATCACCACGAGACCTCGGTCTGATATGGCTACATCTTGCTCCGTATCTATCTCAGTGTGTTTCTCCCTCCATGCTTCCCAGCCGCCCTTCATATAGCCTGAAAGGCCGGATCTGTCTTTTTTATCGATTATCTTGATGGCTTCAAAGTCCGCTTTGGAAGCTATGAGCTCAGCAACTTTCTCAGTGTTCCCTGTCCGTGAATAATATACCACTATTCCGTTCACGCTCATATCGAAGAGATAAGACTTATATTATTTTACACTTTCCTCTTAAATGCGGTGAAAACTTTTTGATCTGTTCGGAAAGAGAGACCTAGAGGATGATAGATTCAAAGACCTGTGGACTTAGTACGTCGATCCCTTTCATCTTAAGAAAGATGAGAAAAGGGGTTTTGAGGGAGTGATCCTCCGTCCGTATTACGCTACCCGTTCTTCTCTCTTTTCCGGATCCTGTGACTCACTCTTTTCGGACTCATCTCCGCCATCTCGTTCTTTCGATCCTGAAGATCCTCTTTCGGATCCTTTACGGCTTTCTTTCCTCTCGCCTGTCTCACTTTTATCTTCGTCTCCTTCGTTTCTACCGTCTTCGATCTCAGGATTCCCTATACCGTCGCTCATCTCACCGCCTTCAAGTTCATACTCTGACAGATCGGTCGTGTTGCCCCAGTCGGAATCGGTGACAACGACCTCGTCAACGTACCAGTTCGTCCCGTCCGTGCCTTCGTAATAGAAGCCTATCCTCACTTCTTCGCTGGTCCAGTTATCCCGCTCTATATAATAATTGATTGTTTTAAATTCATAAGTTTCACTTCTACTCCTGTGTGAATGTGATTCTAGTTGTAGCTGTCACTTCTTCGGAAAGTCCACGCAGGGTAGCCCGAAACTCAAGCGTTATGGGTTCTTGAGTTAAATCAGCGGTAGGATGTTCCATGTGTATCTCTGTATTTGCAGAAAAGTCATCATTCTCTACGTAACTTCCTATCAGGGTTTCCTGCTCACCCCATGCTCCATCTCTTCTTTTTGTTCCCGACCATAGTTCCAAACCTTCTGCATTCCATTTGGAGCTAAGATGATCAACGGGCAATCGCTCAAGCTCTGGTGCATCAATCCCTTGTGTCTGGATTACCATATGTTCTGGGTTCAGCTCCGAGGAGAGATTCCCTCTCACTCTAATCTCAATAAAACACATATAGGCGTTCTCATATCCAGTCCAACGCCGCGGTGATACTTCCAATTCTATGGAACCATAATCCTCATTTAGGGTGTAGAATGCTTGCAAGGTTATAAGTTTTATGTGGGTTGGAACGAGGGGTTTTTAAACCCCGTTTCCATTACCCACATGTTTCAAATGCAAAGAAGAAAAGCACCTATCAGAT
>PUNG01000063.1 GCA_003551675.1 Thermoplasmata archaeon | reverse complement strand
GAGTGTCTTTGACCGAGATCTACTGGAAAATAAGATTTTCCATCGATATTCGGAAAATTTGAAACATTTTCCGAAAATAGAGACGAGGACATTATTCCTCAAAGTTGCGTCTTCCACTATATTTTCTCTTAAAATTTGAATAAAAATTATATACATCCGATTCAATGCCCGTTCATGTCTTGGCCCATACTACTCATACTGCTCGCTATAGTGATCTTAGTTGTCATAGTGTGGTTCGTCTGGAAATTGGTCAAAGTGGTGATCATCTTGATATTGATCGCTTTGGTCATAGGACTGATCTGGTACTTTGCCCCGCTAGACGACTTATTGGCTATGGTACCGCAGTATATCCTATTCATGGTCTGAATCTTTGAGAGTACGATAAAATGAGCTACGGAAAAATATCCGGCCCTTCTAGGAAGGAAAGCAAAAAACCTATGATCGCAGGGATATTGATGATCATCGCATTCTTATTGGCTTTGGTGACTGCAGGAAGTCTGTTCTTGATCGATGAAGACCTGATGGCCGATATAGAAGACGAAATCGATGAAGATATAGATCTAGACTTCGTTGAGACCATCTCCGAGGTATGCGGTATCCTTCTGGTGGTATTTGGGATAATTTTACTTGTTGGAGGGATATGTGCCATAAAACGGATCTATTGGGGAGTTGCGATAGGTGGCTCTATAGTAGGTATTTTTTCTCTAGGACCCATGTACTTAGGAAGCGTTTTCTCCGTGATAGCACTGATACTGCTCTTCATATCCAAGGACGAGTTCGATAAAAAAGGTGAGAGAAGACCCACGGTTCCTCCCGTGTATGAGAGAACAGAGGAACAACAAAGGCAAAAAGAAAGTACTTGTCCTGATTGTGGATACATGATGCAGTACGAAGAAGAGTACCATCGTTTCTACTGTGAGAACTGTGACGAATACAAATGAACTTCTCACATATAACTGAATTCAGTCGCCATCTTCCTTAGTCTTTCCACCCTTTCGTCCATGGGTGGATGACTGGAGAAGAGCTTGACAAAGGCACTCTTACGATTGAAAGGATTAACGATGAACAGAGATGCGGACGTCGTGTTTTTACTTTTCATGGGGTTTTGTTTGTTCTGCGCATTCAGTTTTTCCAGCGCATCGGCCAAAGCGTTGGGGTTTTTTGATATCTCAGCTCCTTTTTTATCCGCTTCGAACTCCCTTCTCCGTGAGATAGCCATCTTTATTATGATCGCACCTATGGGAGCTAAGATCATCGTTAAAAGGAAGATGGGGTTTACCCTTCTTCGACCGAAAAACATCTGGAAGAAAACCATCCTCGCCATGAATGTTACAGCTCCTGCTAGTGTTGCAGCGACGCTCATTATCAGCATGTCTCTCCCTTTTATATGGCCTATCTCGTGAGCCATCACACCTTTGAGTTCTTCATCGTTCAAAGTGTCGAGGATGCCTTCTGTTGCGGCCACGACCGCATTATCTTCGTTCCTTCCAGTCGCAAAAGCGTTAGGCGTGGACGAAGGAACTATAGCCACCGTTGGCATCTTAATATCGGCTTCTCTAGCCACTTCTTTAACTATTTTAAAAAGCCGGGGATTGTCTTCTTCTTCTATCATCTTCGCTCTATGAGAACGGAGTATGATCTTGTGGCTGTAAAAATAAGATACTAGGTTCATGACCCCCGCTATGACCAAAAATATAAGAGCACCTGTTATCCAGCTATCCATGAAGAATCCGCCTATAAGCCAGCCTATAGCTATAAAGAAGATGAACATGAAAGCGAACAACCCGGTTGTTTTTGCCAATGCGCCCATAGTTTAACTAACACCTCAAGGTCATATATAAATTTATTTCATTGTTTCATACGAAACTAGTACTGCCAAAAAAAGAAACCAGATAAGTTTTCTTCTAAATATTTTGTTGAATATACAGATGAGCAGGACCGAAGTTAAACCAATGTAGTCAACTCTCGATCATGGCTCTGCGGATGACATGAATTGTATCTTTCTGCCTTGAGTATGACCGACGCCCTGAACCATGGCTTTAAGTTCGATCTGGGTCCAACGCTTTTTCTGCGATTTCTACTAGTGGATAAACCACTATGTGTCCTACCGCCTTCCTTAGGGACTCGTGCTCAGATATAAAATCTGCTATAGGGGGGCTCATTTTATAGTAAAGTTCAGTAAAAAGTACTCCTGCCTTTTTTTCCAGCAGTATCTCATCCCTGAACGCACGAAGTTGATCGATCTTCTTAGCATTTGGATCTCCGTAAACTGCAGTGGCGATAAAGCATCCAGGTCGCCCTTCTTGGGGAGACTCTTGACTCTTTTTTACCTCCGATTCCAGAGAGGTTTTTAGATCTCTAAGGTCCTCTCTAAAAGCTTTTTTGAAACTTTTTGAGGAGGACAGATCGATGGATCTTTTTTCCAGTGTTTCCCCTGTTTGGAAGAGTTCTAACTCCATAGCTAGACCATCATAATGTTTTGGGAATATCCTTAGCGGGAGCACAGTTTTAACGATGTAATCCAGCGAAGAGCCTGGTTTTAAGCTATTTACAGCTCTTTCGCCCAATGCCTGGTAGACATGGAGTGATCTATCCTGTTTCAACAAGTATTTTTCATCCCCCTCTTCAAATATCCAAAATCTTTCCCCGCTCTTTTTTATCTCAGCGTCTTCTGCAAGTCTGAAACCTTCCTTCTCGAACTTTTCTTTAAGCCTGTCTCCGATCTCTCCTTCGCTAGGTTCTCCCGAAAATTCAACGGAAAATAGATGTCTCGAATCCATATAAGTTTGGCTTGAGTAAAAATCGCTATCCATATCGATACGGGATTCCACCGAATCTAAAATGTGATCGTCGGAGCCTCTTACCTCGCCTGTCAATCTCAGGTTTTGCAGTGTATCTTCTGTATTGTTCCTAAGACTGAATTTTAGTTTGAACTCTATATCATCATCCAGGTCTATACCTTTGTAATGATAGACCTCCATCTTTATTCCCTGTTCTTTCAGTTTATTCAATTCGATGAAATAAACTTCTCTCAGGTCGATCACTCCTATCTCTCTCCTCCCTGTTCTGACCACGATAGCCTCTTCTGAGAGAGGTTTACTGTGCCTCTTGAAGCTCTTTTTCAAAGCTTCAGCGCTGGGAAGATCGGGAAAGGTTTGAGAAAATAGCAGCTTTTTCTCACATCTTCCTGTCACTGAATAATATATGTTCAGATCAGTGTATCCCTCTTTCTTTTGAATAAAGTCAGCTTTAGAAGCGAAGGAGCTTTCCATAGGTAGGTCGTCCACTTCTAAAAGATCTATACCTTTTTTTTCGGCATCTTTTTTCCCCTTCGATGTGTAACTAGAAGCGACCATTATTCCCTTGTTTGCTTTAGAGTTCGCGATGTAACGGTTCAGCTCCTGTACTTTTTCCTCATCAATAGGAGCGTCTCCATCGCTACATACTACCACAACTTTATCGGTGTGCATACGAGCCCGGTAGATAGCAAATATTTTCTGATCTGTTTTCTCGTATCCATCGAACCCTTCCTTCTTGATCTCGTATCCTCTCTCATCGAATATCTTTTCAACCCTGTCTTTGAGGGAAAGTGTATCGCTCTTTTGGTCCTTTTCCTCGGGTAAGTGTCCACAGTCAGGACACGCTCTACTGTTCGAGGGTACGGAGGATCCACACATGGTACAAGGACCTCCATCATGTTTTTTTTCTCTATTCATTATATCCTCTCATGATCTTTTGTGGAAAAAAGATGAATACTAGTGACAAATGTCGGCAATTCTGAAATTTGGATCATAAACAACTCACTCTTTTTTGAACGTAGGTGCGGTGGACTTATTTAAATTTGATTGATGGTTTCGTACGAAACTATCATATGTATTCACACTTTAGCGGGATCGTATCCGTCTTCCATCACGTCTAGATGGGGTTCGAGTCTCCTCATGAATATCTTGCTCATGAAGTGGTAGCCATATCTCTTCAAGAAGTTCATACCGCCCATATCACTCACATCGTCTATCAACTTAGGGACCATGTCAAAATCTTTTCTTATGCATTTTGCCAGTAACTGCCAGTGCTCTGGTTCCATATCTCCCCTGCTGAAGAAATCTTTGTCCTCGCTCATGCCCAACGGTACGAACATCAAAGGTACTATGAAGAAGTCCTTATCTGAAAGATCGTCGAGCAGTTCCATGGTCTTAATAACATCGTCGGAGTTTTCTCCAGGAAGCCCCAAGATCAACGTGGCACAGGGGATCCAATCGTTCTCGTCGAATATATCGAAGGCTCTTCTGACCACGGAAGGCCATTCTTTGGCATCGAAGGGCTTAGCTTTACCTTTTATGTGTTTGGAAGCCAATTCAGGGGATCCTGTTTCTACACCTGTTTGAGCGGAGAACCAAGGTTTTCCTTCTCCACCTACGTCGAAAAGCTCGGATATATTTTCTATCAGTTCGGGTTCGGATGCCGCAGAGGCAAGGGCCACATGACTGAAATCCACTCGGTTCGTATGTTTTTTAACTCTTTTCAATAGAGTCATGAGTTTTTTTGGCTCCGGGCTCAGCGTTTTAGAACCGTATCGTAATACGTCTTCAGCATGTAATATGGTCTTCTCCTTCCCAGTTCGCGTATTCAATTCGACCTCTTCTATTATCTCTTTAACGGGTCTGTGTCTAAGATTCAGGAGCGTGGGATTACAGAAATCGCATCCTCTACCGCATCCTCTACTGATCTCAACCAGGCCGTTTATAGTCGGTCCCTGGATCCTAGGGATATCTTTGATATCTACCACGTCACCGACGACTTTTTTCGGTAGATCTTCACTTTTGAGCGCCTTTCCGAATATCTCTGGTGCCACCTTTTCTCCCTCACCTATAACTATGGTGTCAACATCGTATTTTTTCATGATCCTTTTATCGTCTAACTGCCATGTTCCGGGTCCACCTACTATCACGTTGATGTCGAATTTAGAAAGCTCGGGATACTTGACCAATTTTTTGAAGTAGTGTGAACTGTAGGGCTCACCTCCCACGAAGGAAGAAAAAGTCGTGGATGCAGGTCCGAGTCCCAGAGGATCGTGAGTGGTGATGCCCAAAGCTTCTGTTTTAGGTCCTACTAGTTTATCTAGATGATCGGGATGTCCTATAACAACGTCTCCTTGTTTAAAACCGTCGTTGAGCAGTGCCGCTTCAACCTTGCGGCTTCCACAGTGACCGTATTTCATCACTCCGTCATGATGGGGTACTGAGGGAGCAAAAAAAGAGGAGTAAAGGAGATCCGGTAAAACACGCGGGAAGGTAGCTCCGAAACCGATGAACTCACTGCCGTTGTAATCTGAAGCTAGGGTTCTATCTGTGGTCAAAACAACTGGGTAACCTCCGTCCTTTTTCCCTTTCAAACTTTTAACCCCGATCATATTATCCCTCTGCCTCGAGACGTTCTAATGCTCGGTTATTTTGGACTTATCCCTCGTCAACAACAGTAATTATGTTGACCGTACATAAATTTTACTGTTCCCTCTTTTGAACCCTAGGTATCCGTTGCGGATTTCCGTTTCATACGAAACTATTTTATAAGACTGTTTCATGTGAAACTAATATTAAACATGTCTAAGAGCTTGTCGAGTATACTCAGGTGGATCATCGATCTCCTTATAAAAGCCTTAAAGATGCCCTTCAAAATAATGGGAGGTATGAAAGAGGAGGGGACCTTAAATTACTTAAAAGAACGGATGAAAAGACCGAGTAAAGACGAGATATTGGAGGGAGATGTGATAACGGTGATGTTCAAGCTCGGCTGGCCCATCATGGTTGCTTCGTTATTTAGGACCCTATACAACTTGGCAGATACGATCTGGTTGGGTCGATTGCCTGGTGACCTGGCGGGATATTCCGTCGCGGCATCTAGTCAGGCCTGGACCGTTATATTCATAATCATGTCGGTGGAGATAGGATTCGGAGTGGCCGCCCTTGCGTTGATATCGCAGTACACGGGTTCTAAAAATTATGAAAAGGCTGCTGAATACGCGGGTCAGCTTTACTTTATCGTTATAGTCCTTTCTTCGATCCTAGCTACCGTGGGCTACTTCTTGACGCCTTACCTTTTGGACATACTCACGGCCGGTGCCGGTGCAGATGCGCCATACCTTGCCAAGTATGGGACCCAGTACCTGCAGATAACCTTCATCGGGATGCCGTTGATGTTTCTCTTCTTCGCTTTCATGTTCATACTGAGAGGTTGGGGGGACAATGTAACTCCTATGAAGATAATGATCGTGACTTCGGTACTCAATATTATAGTTGATCCTTTCTTGATACTCGGTTCAGGACACGTTCTAAACTTTGGTCCTTGGTCCTTTACCATACCCACCATATTTGGTTATGAGATCCCTCAGATGGGAGTCCAGGGAGCTGCCATAGCCACGGTGAGTATACAGGGCATGGCGGCTATTTATTCGTTATACCTGATGTTTGGAGGAAAAGTGGGATTAAAAGTCAAACTGCATCACTTGAAACCGGATCTCAGCAAGATCAAAAAGTTCTTTGACGTGGGCATCCCAGCCTCTGCTGGAAGACTCGGTAGTGCGGCGGGATTTTTGCTTCTTTGGGCCATCGTATATCGCCTTCCTGATGCTGGTACGGTAGGTGCGGCCTACGGAGCAGGAAACCAGGTACTCAACATAATGTTCCTTGTCATCGGCGGTGTGTGTATGGCCATGGCCACCATGGTGGGACAAAGCTTGGGGGCGGATATGAAGGAAAGAGCGGAAGAGGTGGCAAAAAAGGGTATCATCTCTTTAGCCATATTGATGACCGTCATAGCTGCAGGAGTACTAATAACTAGAGAACTGGTAATCGGATTCATAATGCCCGGTCAAGAAGAGATCATCAGTTCTGGTGCCCAATTCCTTTTCATCTATGCGTTGTCCATACCGTTCTTTGGCATATACGAAGGAGTCTCTCATCTTTTAGGTGGTTCAGGCCATACTAAGCAGCAGATGGTCCTAGACCTCACTAGGATATGGGCTCTAAGGATCGTATTGGTGATAATCTTTGCCTTGTTGTTGGAGATGCACGACACCGGTTTCTGGATCGGTATGGCCGCTAGTAACGTAGTTGCCGCGGGTATCGCCATGGTACTTTACTCTAAAGGTTGGTGGAAAGAGAAGATAATACAGGACGAAGCACCGACCACTTCATTTATAGGTGGTGAAAAAGATGGAAGAGATTGAAGCAGGAATGAAAAGATGTTCGGTGGTTGATAAAGATGGTCCATGACTACTCGGAAGAAGACTCGATACACAAACTACATCTGATAGTGCATAAGAAGCTCATCGGTTTTCTTCGATGTGAGCTTGAGCCCTACGACTTCAATAGAGGAGAGATCCCACTGATGTACAAGCTTTTAAAAGAAGGAGAAGGCAAGACCCAAAAAGAGATCTGCGAGATGCTGTACGTCTCAAAATCTACGACCTCGAAGATCATCAATAATCTGGTTGAAAAGGGTTACGTTAGAAAGGAAAGGGACGAAGCCGACAAAAGGATCACCAAGATATATCTGACCGAAAGAAAGGATGAGATCGAGAAATTGATCAAAGATTTGGACAAAAAAGCCGAAGAAAAGATGCTGAGCGGTTTTGAAGAAAAAGAAAAGGAAGAGTTGAGAGGATATCTTGAAAGGATACTGGAAAATCTAGAAGGGTGAAAAGATGATATGGTTTATTATCGAGATAGTGCTGATATTTCTGGCCGTGATCTACTTGAGTTCGGATGTGAATCAACGAGGTTACGGGCAGAAGATATTTTGGATGTGGGCCATCGGTATGGCGTTGGCTCTCTTTGTTCTAGGTATTTTGGGATTGTTAGTCGTGCTCCTGATTTATTTCGTCTGGAGTAGGTTTCTCGGTGTCAAACCCTAAAACTATTTATATCCAAAATATGATGCGATGTAGCACTTATCATGGGTAGATATCTTTCCGGGGCCGGCTTTGATGTGCAGAAAGCAAAAAAAGGTGATGTTCTATCGTAGAGTCCCGAACCATTCCGAGATCGCAGGGTCCGACCCTGAAAAGAAAAGATGACAACGTTTTAGAACTAGAAGATATAAGAAAAGTATATGGGACCAAAGTCAAAGTAGAAGCTCTCAAAGGGGTGAGCTTGAATATCCCTAGAGGCGATTTTGTTTCCATCATGGGCCCAAGTGGAAGCGGGAAATCGACGCTCATGCACATCATAGGCTGTCTACTCCGACCGACTGAAGGGGAAGTCAAGATAGACGGATTGAAGATCTCCGAGCTCTCGGAATCTCAACTCGCCACCATCAGGGGGCAGAAGGTGGGATTCGTCTTTCAGCAATTCAACCTCCTACCTCGATTGAACGCACTGAGGAACGTAGCTCTACCACTGAGCTTTCAGGGTTTTGAAAGGGAAGAACGATTTGAGAGAGCGAGAATATTACTCGAAAAAGTGGGTATCGGTGATAGAACCGATCACAATCCAAACGAGTTGAGTGGGGGTCAAAAACAGCGTGTTGCAATCGCTCGTGCACTAGCTCCTGATCCGGCCATAGTACTCGCAGACGAGCCCACTGGTAATTTAGATACTAAGACAGGGGAGGAGATCATGAATATATTCAAGGATTTGAACGACCAGGGCAGAACGATAGTGATGGTCACCCATGAAACCCATATAGCCGAGTGGGGTAAACGAAATATCCATCTCAAAGATGGTAAGATAGTCGAAGCTGAAGAAAACTCAAGTAAAGAAAAAAGAGGTGTTAGTATTGGATAATAAAAAACTGCGATATGTTACGGTATCTTTTGCGGCGTTGATCCTCTTGACCGGCTCATTTATTCTTCCATTTGGAGGAGAAGCGTTGGGTGCCGGGGATCATGAAGATGTCCATGAAGAAGCGGAATTTGAGATAAAAAGATGGAAGATAGACCCGGTCGAAGTAGAGCCGAACCAAGAGATCGAGATAGAAGTAGAAGTTAAAAATACAGGAGATGCTTCTGGAGAATTGACCTTGGATCTTTTGATCGATGACGAGTTGGAAGACTGGTGGACCGGTCCTTTGGATGTAGGTGGATCTACCAGGATGGATTTTACGGTCTCACGAGAAGAAGAGGGAGAATACGAAATAACGCTTCAAACCCAGGACCACGAAGTGACCGAAACTTTTGAAGTATTCAGAACCGTTTCTCCTCTAGACATACGCATGGCCGCCGATTATCGAGAATGGATATACGACGGTGAGACTTTGAAGGTAAAAGTGGAAGTGCATAATCAATTGACCGAAGAACTACACGGTGTGAAAGTCGTGGGCGAAGGCATCAGAGATTACGGTATAGGAACTCTAGGCCCGGATGAGATCAAAACTTTAGAAGTTAGGATAACTCCTGATAATTATGAAGCTGGAGAAAAGAACGAATTGACGCTCAGGGCGGAACATGATCATGGATCTTCTTCGATAACTATAAACTTTAGAGTGCTGTACGATACGGCTCCGGTCGAGGTCTTTTTAGCTTCGACTAATTCTCCAGTATATGAGATGGAAAAATTAGAGTTCTCCCTGGTGGTTGCAGCGGCCCAGGGCTCCGGTGTTGAAGACCTTGTAGTACGGGCCCTCTCGGAAAATGTGACCCCTAGTGGATACTGGGTGGGCGAGGAGATGAAGGAAGTGGAAGATATAGACGGCATAGGAGATTTCGACGAGCTCTTTCCTTTGACGGGCACAGGAGATTTTCTACCAGGATATGAAGAGTACGAAGGAAGCGAGCGGGTGATAATCGGAAGAAAATTGATATTTGAGATGATAAACACCGTAGAGGACCAAGGCCCCATAGAATTTGAGATAGCCTATGAACTCGGTGATAGGTCCATGGAGAAGAGATTCGAAGTGGATTACGATGTTAAAGATTCAGATACGGTCTCTCTCATCAGGTCCGGACCCGTACAGGGAGTAGAGGGAAAAACCGTGACCGTCTCTCTCGAGATCACCAATGAAAAAGATATCGACGTGGACGGAGTCAAGATCATACCTCCTGATAACGTGGATATCTATCCCAGTCCCTCCTATTGGGTAGGCCCCATGGACTCCAATGAATTTTTGCCAGTTGAATTTAGATTGGACCCTGACAGCGTAGAAGACGGCGATGTATTGGAGTTTTACCCGGAATATAGGATCGGAGAAGGTAGGATGGTAGGATCCCCAGTAGAAGTCACAGTCCACCTTTCAGAACCTGAAAGAGATATCTCTACTTCACATTACTTGTTAGGTTTGATAGTGATCATAGTAGTTGCGGGCGTCATAGTTTACTGGCGGAAGAGGTGATAGTTCTGGACCTAGAAGAGATATTCAAGATGGGTCTAGATACGATAAAAAGTCACAAGCTCAGGTCGATGCTTACCGCTTTGGGCATCCTGATAGGTGTGAGTGCCGTACTCATGAACGTTTCCATGGTAGAGGGTTTCGATCACTATTTTCGTGATGAAGTACTGGATATAGGTGGAAATATGATCCAGGTCCAAGCGGAGGGAGAACCGGGAGATGAGAGATACTTCGACGACCATCTTTTCAACTCATTGGAGAGACAGCCCCATGTTGAAGGTGCTACCGCTTACAGAACTACTGGTGCCGTCATGGATCACGGACGAGAGGAAGAAAACGTTTTAGTTAGAGGTATAGAAGAAAATTATTTTGATGTTACGGATACCGAGATAAAGGAAGGCTCCAGTATATCTCCTACCGATGATAATACCATCGTTATAGATTCTAATCTAGCAAAGTACACCTTTGATAGACCTCTCGGGGTGCGCTCTACCGTCAGTTTAAGTTTTTATGTAAATGGTGAAGAAAGAACCCAAGACTTCAGGGTAAGAGGTATATCTGAAGCTGGATCGGGTATGATGGGATTCGGGTTCGGTGGAGGGGCTGTTAACATACCCATATCCACTTTTAACGAGATCATGGAAGAAGACGGCTATTCGTCCGTTGAGATCTACGCTGAAAGTTCTGAAGCTGTGGACACCGTTAAATGGAATACCATGGAGATAATCGACAGGCAGTGGGGTTTAGAACCTATAAGAGAAAGTGAAATAGAAGAGGAAGAAGACACCGATCCCATGTATGGAGGTGACTTCGATAGGATGTTGGGCGAAAGAGACGAATACAGCATCATAACCGCCCAAGAGATACTTGAATTCACGGACGAGATCACATCCATGATAGGTTTGGTATTTATAGGCATAGCGTCGGTTTCTCTTCTCGTAGGAGGCATAGGCATCTCTAATATCATGTTGGTCACAGTCAAGGAACGGACTAGGGAGATAGGCGTGATGAAAGCGGTTGGCGCACAAAATAGGCACATATTGATGACTTTTCTTCTCGAGGCAGGGCTTCTGGGATTGCTAGGCGGAGCCGCGGGACTGGTCATATCTGTGATAGCGACCAATACCATACTTCCCATGATCCTGGGTATACCTGGTATACTGCCCCCGGAATGGATAGTTATTGCACTTGGATTATCTTTCATGATAGGAGTACTCTCAGGTCTTTATCCCGCTTGGAGCGCTGCGAAGATGGATCCTGTTAACGCACTGAGCTATGAGTAGACGTGGAAAGGGAATAACTTAAATAAATTAAATCGTTTTCAGGTGCGTGTTCGAAAAACTTAGAGCCTTTGCAGACATGGGCAGGACCCAGGGTATAACTACCACAGGCGCTATCATGCTGGTCGGTGCACTTTCTTCTACCGTCAGTGTAGAATGGTACCACGTAGTATATATCACTGTGATCACCACGTTCGCTCACATGGCACTCAACATCCATATAGCTCTAGGCGACACGGTCCTTGACTCCCACACATACGTACCTTCGAGAAATCCTGTTACTGAAGGCGTTTTGACGGAAAAAGAGGCAAAATATTTTGTTTATGGGTCCTTCATAATCTGTACTGGTCTCGTCCTCTTGTTAGCTTTGTTCATGGACCTTATATTGGTCTTATTAACGCTGGTATGTTTCGTGCAGTCTTTCATATGGTTGATATGGTATGGTTGGGGAGGTAAAAAATATATTTTATCATACGATTATTCTTTCTCTATATCCTATACGTTCACTGTACTTTTCGGTGTTTTCATCGTTGGAGGCATGCCGACGATATATACATGGATATTTGTAGGCATAGTTATCTTCGCTCCCACGGCCTTCGCTCAGTGGGAAAATGGATTCAAGGATGTGAACGCCGACAGAAGCGTAGGGGTGAAGAGTTTAGCCGTTGTCAGCGGTGTAAAAAATAACAAAAAAATCGATTTTACGCACCCTTATTTTATATACGGGATCGCTCTAAAAGTCTCTTTTATCTTAGTATGTTTCATACCTTATATGCTGACAGGCAATATCTATTATCTATTGTTTCTCTTGTTATATGGGATCCCATCACAAGTTTTCATAATGTACCGATTCGGTACCAAGGAAAAAGCTATCCAACACAGGAAAACTATCCTACTTGATGTTACTCTTTCCGCCATACTGGGATTCAGCGCGATGATAGAGAAGATAGGTTTTCTGTGGCTCCTTTTCGTAGTTGGGTACCTGATAATAGGATATCTCATAGGTTCGGCGGTCCAATCCAAGTGTGAATTCAAATTTGGAAGGTTCAAAGAGCAGGAGTCAGACATATAGGATTTAAGACTATCGACGATATTATCTCGTACTATTGTTATAATCTTATTAGGAATCCCTACAAAAGGCTGCAGAGAACTTGAAACAGCTCTCACATAAATTATATTAATGACTTTTACAACTATAGGTTTTAAGAGAATATGTTATCTAACGCCGAGAAGCATGATTCCTTTTATATCGACGATCGTACGTACAATAGGTACAATTGTAAGAGTCCATTATAATAATAGGAAGGCGTTTAATGATGGAAATCAAATTGCAAAATCAACGTCCTTCGCAAGACAAATCTTCTGTACACCTGTTATGCTATTTGGAGAAAGGTTACGGAGGCGAAGTGAATGAATGAGGAAGATCTCCAAGATACCGGTATGGGCATAAAAGCAAGATATCCCAACATACCTTTACCTAAAAGGATAAGAGGCTTTATCCAGTTATTGAGACCGTACACTCTTTTTGCCCCGATGATGGCGGTCATCTTCGGTGCCGTAGCACAGATGGCTTATTCGGGAGAATTACACCTGTTCTGGGAAAATATATACTTGGTCTTATTTGCAGGCATCACTCTGATGATCGCACAGGCGTCGGGTCAGATCAGCAACCAAGCATGTGATCCTCCTGACCTTGACCGTCTCAATGATAAGGGTTATCGACCTATACCCAGCGGGATAATAAGCCAAGAAGAGGCCATCTCTGTGGGATGGGGTTTGGCTCTCTTTTCTGTAGCTAGTGCATTCTTGATAGAGAGACAATTCGGGATGATGATCTCCATAATTTTCGTGGTCATCGTGTCATACAATTTTGAACCCCTTCGATTAAAGAAAAGATTGTGGATAAATAACTTGTCCATGGCATTTAGCAGAGGTTTGTTACCATTACCTGCAGTATGGTCCGTATTCGGCGATGTCTTCAATCCACTGCCGTGGCTCATCGGCTTCTGTATATTTCTATGGGTCGTGGCGTGGCAGAGCGCAAAGGACATAGATGACATCAAAGGAGATGCCGCCTATGGTATCATGACTCCAGCGGTCTACCATGGAGTTCAAAAGTTGAAAAAGATCATCGTCATACCTTCTTCTGCGTCTTTTATACTCCTGGCATCTTTTCTGTGGTTAGATATGATACCTTCTTCCTTTTTTATCCTTTTGATACTCGCCATACCTACTCTTATCATGCACAGTTATCTTGGTAAAGAAAAGAAGATAGATCAGCTTGAAAATAATATAGTTTGGCAGCTGTTTTATATAGTTCTAGGCGGATGGTTCATGTTGACGGCTGTCGCTTTGATGCTGTGAAACGTTGGCTGATACTAACAAAAAAAGGTGTTGAAAAATATGACCGATGGATTTTTAGACGATGGATCGAAATGTGTGGTTTTATGTGCGGGTAAAGGTACGAGGTTAAATTCTCCTTCTAAAGAGATACCTAAAGTGATGCTTCCCGCTGGAGAAAAACCCATATTAGCTCATGTAGTAGAGCGGTGGAGCCAGTACACCGACGACTTTATTTTTGTAGTTGGTTTTGAAAAGGAACAAGTGATCGAATTCGCACAAAAGTTACCTGTGAACTCTACCTTCGTGGAGCAAAAAGAACTCAACGGCATAGCCGACGCTATCACTCTTACTGAAGATCATATAACGGATAGATTTTTGGTGGTTTTGGGTGATTGTGTCATAGACGGTAAGTTTGAGGTCCCTCCGGACCTTGAACAGGGAATAGGAGTGGTAAGAACCCAAGATGAACAAAAGATAAAACAAAATTATTCGGTCGAGCTCGAAGATGGTTCCATATCAAAGGTGGTTGAAAAACCCACGAACTTGGTCAACGATCTCTGCGGTATGGGAGTCTATCTGTTCCAAAAAAAGCTCTTCGATTACATCCCTATGACACCGCCTTCTGAGGTCAGTAACAATGTGGAGATAACAGACGTGATACAGACCATGGTGGATCACGATGAAGATATAAAACCACTCTTCTTTGAAGGTACATACATCAACGTCAATACTCCGGAAGACCTGAAGATGGCACGAAAAAAAAGCTGCCCGGACGGAGGATGACCTCGTCAGCGTGATCATCATGCAAAAAAATAAACCTCTCGACAAGCCGTATCTGAAAAAAATAGAGGAAACCACCTTCGAACCTATCTTCGTACTGGGCCTCCCTCGTTCCGGTACCAGTATACTCTACAAGATGCTTACCAAAACGAACTGTTTCAACGCGGTCACCGCATATCACATAATAAGATATGATCAACTCCTACACGATCATTTGAACGACTTGGAAGAACAAGCAAAAAAAGAGCTCAACGAAGAATTCAGAAAGGATGGATTTCAGGATAGGGGTATAGACCGATTGAATGTGGCGGCGGATTTTCCTGAAGAGTACGGATACATCCTGGGCAGTAAATTGACCGAGATGTACATAAAACCCACCAACGTGGACAGATTCAGGGAGATGGGAAAGAAGATACAGTTCATATCGGAGAACGACAAACCACTCCTACTGAAAAATCCCTTCGACTTTCAGAACATTAGTTATATCAAAAAGGAATTTCCGAACTCAAAATTTGTATTCATCGCACGGGACCCCATCGATATTTTTAATTCTACCATGCGTGCGATCCATCATCTAGTAAAAAATAAAAATCCCTACTCCATGCGTATATTCGAGCATTACCAAAAATTGTATGAAAGACCCATGCGGCTCCAAGGACTCCGTTTTTTATTCGATAAACTTCCCATCCTTCCTCTTTTAGCCATCACCAAAGTAGAGAAAAAAGCTACAGATAGATTCTTACGGCAGATTTCGGATATCCCTGAGGATTCTTACGTACATGTAAAGTACGAAGAGTTATGTAGTGATCCTCAAGAAAACATGGAACACATACTGAATTTTTTGGATCGTGAACCTGATGAGGACATGGATTTTTCCAAGTTCATAAGCCCTCGGGAAACTTCTACTGAGAAGAGTGTAAAAAAGATGAAAAAATACATAAGAAAACATATGCAGCATTACTGTGAGTACTTCGGATACGAAACATCTTGAACCCAAGATATAAATAGACCACATACTCATGAGAAAGCGTATGACTGAAAGTAAAAACATACTAAAACTCTTTTTTGACGGCACTCACTTATCAATAGGTAGTGGTAGTAATGGATGATGATAAAAATTTAGACGGACCGTATCTGGAAAAGATAGAAGATACCTCATTCGAACCTATCTTCATACTAGGGTTGGCACGTTCTGGTACCAGTATACTCTACAAGATGCTTACTAAAACAGGCTGCTTCAACGCGGTTACCGCATATCATATAATAAGATATGATCAACTCCTTTACAATCATTTTAACGACCGAGAAGAAGAGGCAAAAAAAGAACTCAACCGGGAGCTCAGTAAAGACGGAGTCGATGATAGAGGTATAGATAGATTGGAGATCACTTCGGACTTTCCAGAAGAATACGGGTATATCCTCGGGAGCGATGTGAAAGATATGTACATCAAGCCCGATACCGTGGACAGATTCACAGAGATGAGTAAAAAAATCCAGTTCATCTCGGAGAACGACAAACCACTCCTGCTGAAAAATCCCTTCGACTTTCCCAATATCGGCTATATCAAAGAGAAATTTCCGAACTCAAAATTTGTATTCATAGCTCGGGACCCCGTCGATGTATTGGATTCCACTTTCCGAGCTTTTCATTATCGGCTCTCACATGAAAAAAATAACCCATACACCATGCGTATATTCGATCATTATCGCCGATTGTACAACAGACCGGTCAGGAGGAGGCTCATCTGGTTTTTCCTAGACAAGATATCCGTATTGCCTCTATTAGGTATGATCAAAGTCGAGGAAAAAGCAGCTGAACGATTTACAGAGCAAATCCAGGATCTGCCCGAAGGATCATATATATCCGTTAAATATGAACAACTCTGTAAGACTCCTCAAAAAGATATGGAGAGGATCCTTGAATTTTTGGACTGCGAGCCAGAAAAAGACATGAATTTTTCCAAGTTCATAAGTCCTCGTGATACGGATACGGAACCATGTATAGAAAAACTGAGTGGATACATCCTGGATAGGATGCAACCCTACTGTGAATTCTTTGGATACGAGACATGTTGAAGTAAATTCAATGGAGCTCGGCGGCCATCTCTTTTATCCTGCGTGCACCTTTTTTCTCGCCAAGTTCATCCGGTAATCGATCTTTCACTCGTCTTGCATTTTTAAGGTATCTTTGGTAATCGCCGAATATTTTTTCGATACCTTCCATCATATCCTCGGTCGAAAAATGCTTTTTTGGTACCTTGATAGTGGTTCCTTGTCTCACCATGTTTTCTACATTGTACTGGTGCTCTATGAACATCGGTACACAGATGGCTGGCTTCCCGGAGTACGCTAGAGTCTGTACCGTTCCACGACCGCCGTGGGTGATGGCGAGGTCGGTCATCTTGGATACGTCTGCCAGGGATACGAACTCTTTGAACAAGATATTTTCGTTGACCTCCGGCAGTTCATCTTGGCTCAACAGATTTGTATAGGCGAATATCACATTATAGCTTGTTTTATCTAGAGTGTCTACCATATCAAGAAAAATATCTTTGACCCCTGTGCTCCCCATGACAACCACTATGGATCTTCCCTCACGTTGTATATGATCTTTTACATCTTCGTCTACGCTCTCTGGATGAAAATCTAAAGGATCTCCATATACGATGGGACCGATGAAGTTTTCCTCTGGAAACTGATGGGTGGGAGAGATGTTCAAATAACTGAGATCATCGCATACAAGTGACCGCTCACCGCAGTAGATATCTTCGTACGTCCGGAATTTTTCCACACCGTATTCAGGAGCGACCTTATTGAAGGAGGGAACCCCAAGTAGTTTGTTATTCCTGAGATACCATCGTATAAATCGATCCATGACGGAGTCGGGGATCATCCGAGTAAATACGTTTTTAAAATTATCGACAAATGTAGCCCATTCTTCATAATATGGTGGTATCGCGGTCCCTGAGACCACGGCTACTTGAGGTATGTTCACTACCTTTGCGGATATGGTCACACTCAGATTGAAAGAACAGACTATCATGTCTATATCCGTTTCACGGAACGCTTTTATTTCTTCGTCTACACATCTCCGTATATTTTCAGGTGTGTAGAGGGTTTTTACAAGTTTATAGAATTTATGACCCTTTTTGAAGAATTCATCACTATCTATCCGAGCTCTTTCCCATATATCATTTAGATGGATGATGTCGGCGTCGAAATCCTCTAGAAGGTCTTCATATTTCCCGCCGTGGCTGAAGAATACGGCGGAACCGCCCATATCTGTGTATTCCTTAGCTATATTGACAACGGGGAGGGCTTCACCGATGCTGTAAAAACAAGGTAAAAAACCTACTGAAGGCTTAGATGCGTCTTCATTTTTTTTGCTCATATGACTAAAATCAACTATATCCCACATATATGAATTTCACGGTATATCGCCGACTTTCCAGATATCGATACTTGTGCAAAAAAAGCTTATATACCATAATACCCATTGCTTGGATAGCTTTTAACTCCATCAGGAGGTAAATAAATGAAAAAAGTAGGTATCATCGGTGCAGGGCTTGGCGGGCTAACCGCTGGCGCTCTTTTATCCCAAAAAGGATATGATGTGAACGTGTTCGAAAAAGAGAAAGTAGTAGGTGGAAGGTCACTCACTTTGGAAGGTGACGAACTAACTCTTGAGGATTATAAAAAAATCCTACACCGTTTTGACATATGGATGCCTCACTCAGAACCATCCCTTGAAGAGATATTTGAAAGAAACCTGTTGGAAGGCTACAGATTAGATCTAGGGTTCCACCTACTTGGTTTCATAGATAAATCACCATTGACTAAGATATTGAATGATGAAGGTGTTACCCCTCCTTATTCCGCTTCTAGATTCGGAGTGATTTCTCCTGAAAAGGAAGTGATGCACGATTTTAAAGAGTACCTATCGATTTGGGATAAACTCCAATTGATGCCGCTGCTTTTCAGATTTGCATTGTTAAGAAGATCGACGATCTCGGATATGGATAAGGTGCCGGTGGAAGAAACATTAGATAAGTATTGTAAAGATTGGATACGAGACGCACTGGAAACCGCAGCTAGGTACATATCGACCGTCAATGATCTAGAAAAGATTTCGACCGCTGAGATCCTAGGTGTGATGAAACAGTGGGGAGGAAACGCTAAGCCTACTGGTTATCCAAAAGGAGGAAGTATAGCGGTGTGCAAGGGTTTGGCGGAGATAATAAAAAAGAACGGCGGGAAAGTACATCTAGAAAAAAAAGTCGACGAGATATCGATAAAGAACGGCGAGGCAAAGGGTGTGATGGTGGGTGGAGAGAAAAAAGAACAGGACATCGTGATATCTAATCTTCCTGTTCAAGACGTATTCGAGATAGCACCTAAGAAACATTTTCCAGAAGATTACGTAGAGAAGCTCATCAACCTAGAGGGCAGCGGAAGTGTTTGTGCCTATTATGCGTTGGAAGATCTCGACGAGAGTATTTTAAAGAAACCTATCGCATTCAGGGAAAGGGATCTAGGTGTAGAGGGTAAAGATGCCGCAGGCATCATCGATCTCCAGACAGCTAAACCCGAGATGGATATGTCACCCAACGGGGAGTACTTGATCCAAGCCTATATAATCTGTACACCAGAGGAAGCAAAGGACAAGGATAAAGTTAAGACGCTGAGGAAGGCCTTAGATAAAAATATGGAACTAGTTTTACCCAACTATAAAGATGATCTAAAATTTGCTTTGTATCCTACTAGTTATCATCTCGACGGCGTGGCAAAGACCATCTATAATGAAAAACCACACTCCAAAACGCCGGTTAAAGATCTCTATATGGTGGGTGACTGTATAAAGTCTACAGGAATAGGTATGAATTGTGCAGTAGATTCCGCCGTACAACTCTCAAAAGATCTATGAGATTTACATGGTTTCGGGTTCCAGTGCCGATGAATGTAGGATAGTATTACTCGATAGGAACCAGAGTGGAGGGATCAGCGCCGTTAAGGCTATATACGGATTCAAAGAGTAGAGCATCACGGGAGTCGTGGCATACATGAAAATCACGATAAGACCTATGGTCCTTCTAACTTTTTTTCGTACGAACCTATCCATGGAAAATAACGTATGGATCAGATAGAGATTTACCGCGGTCAGTATGATGAGAAGTGCTATCTGCCATGTTAAAAACGAAAATTGTTCCGACAATATTATGAACGGTAGGAACACCAAAGCACTTCTTATCCCTTCGATGGAGTAACCGATGATCTTGAATGAACCGGGGATGATCAACTTTTCTCCTCTAACTTTTGCCCCTAATCTTATGGCAAGGGTATTTGCGCTTCCTTTTGCATCGTGGTCTATATCCTTCAAGGCACCGTTTATCATGTTCATGAACAGCACCTGTATGCAGCCGATGAACGCCACTATCCATAATAGAGGGGTGGTGAGAAATTCACCTGGAGATACGGTCGCGCCTCCAAAGATTATGAGAAAAAAAACCGCACCTGTCACGAATACATCCATACCAGGATACTTTTTACTTATGAAATTATATATGGTAGATAGAAAATCTGCGAATACCAAGATCGAGAGTATTATGGCAAATGAACGGATATCTTCATAAAAAAACAGCGAGAAGATCCACGATAAAACCATGGCCGATACCGCGAAGTACGTAGCTTTTCTTCTTGTTATGGTCCCACTCACTAGAGGTCTAGCTTTCAAGTCTTTGGACAGTTTATCTATCTTTGTGTCGATCACATCGTTCAAAACAAAACCATATATGTGTGAAAGACAGCCGATGATAAAAAGAACAGATATGCCAAAAAGGGAAGTTCGTCCAACATTCCACATAGCCAAGGCACCTAAAACCGGTGCTACACCGGTGAGACCCATATTGAAAAGTCGTGACAGTTTAAGATATTCCTTTAACATCTAGCTGGGTAATATGAAGGAGAGATAAAAATCTATCGTGTGACCTTAACTATTAATAGTTCTTTCGAGTTTAACACTTGATGGATACGATAGGTAATTATGAAATGAAACCATTTACAAAATCTCGACAGAACATGGCGATGATAGTACGTGAGGGACGCCGAAAAAATTCTTCAAAGGTCCTTCTCGAATTGGATGTTACCAATGGACGAAAGACCATCAAAAACTTGAAAGAAGAGCAAGATAAAGATATATCGTTCACGGGATGGATAGCTAAATGTGCCGCGGACGCCGTGAGCAAACACAAGATACTCAACGCATACCGACAGGGAAGAAAGAAGATCATCATCTTTGATGATGTTGATCTTGCGATCCCCATGGAGAGAGAAGTAAAAGGAAAGTCGATGGTAGCAGGATTTGTCCTGAGGAAGGCTAATGAAAAAAGCGTTGAAAAGATCACAAAAGAGATAAGAGGGGCTCAGCGTGAAAAATTAGATGATGATGCTCATCTTGTTGGAAAAAAACGTACCAAGCTCCAAAAAAAGTTGCTAAAATTACCTTTTTTTATAAGAAAATTACTTTTCAGATCACTCCGGAGAAACGGTCTCCGGACAAAAAAGCATCTAGGCACCGTAGGACTCTCATCCATGGGAACCATAGCAAATTGTCCAGGGTGGCCCATCCCTATAGGAGGGATCACTTCGACCGTTATCGGCATAGGAGGGATCAAAAAAAAGCCAGGCGTTGTAGACGATGAGATAAAAATAAGAGAATATTTACATGTGATAATCATAATAGATCACGACCTGGTCGATGGAGGACCTTTGATCAGGTTCGTCGATACATTTACCGAGTTTGTAGAATCAGCATATGGTCTACCCAAACTTTAGAAAATTATCGTAGTTTGAACACGCAGGGTAGGAAAAATCTTAATAATTGATCAGGATGTAAAAACCGATATGAGTGGAGTGATCCGAATAGAAAACCTAACAAAGGTCTACAACGGGATAACCGCAGTAGATTCTCTGAATTTAGAAGTAAAAAAAGGTGAAGTGTTCGGTTTTTTAGGACCTAACGGTGCGGGTAAGACCACCACCATAAAAGCCATGATGGGTCTGCTCGAACCCACCAAGGGAAAGATAACCATCCATGACGAAGTTGTTTCCGTCTTTTCAGGTATTTCTTCATCCCGGGTAGGATACTTACCAGAAGTGGTCGATCTTTGGGATAACTTAACGGGAAGGGAAACGTTAGAATTCATGTGCGACCTGAAAGAAGTTCCTCGAAAAGAAGTGGACGAAAAGCTTCACAAAGTTGGATTGAGAGATGCGGGAGAGAGAAGGGTCAAAGGATATTCAAAGGGTATGCTTCAACGTTTAGCTCTTGCTCAAAGCGTCCTAGGTGAACCGGATCTTTTAGTGCTGGACGAACCTTCTGCAGGTCTGGATCCCTCAGGCACGGCTTTGGTCAAAAATATCGTACGAGAACATGTAACTAAGGGGGGCACGGTTTTCTTTTCTTCACATATATTACCATCAGTAGAAGCCGTAGCTCATAGAGTTGGTATCCTTGTAGACGGAAAGTTGAGGGCACTAGATTCATTGGACAATTTAAGGGAAGAATTACAGATACCGACCAGGATGCAGTTGGTACTTTCCTCCCATCATGATGAAATCAAGGACGATCTAAAACAAAATTCTAGTATCAGATCGTATAAAGGCAACAAAAACATGATCACCATCACGTGTGCAAAACGAGACAAAAAGAAAGTCCTAGATCTGGTCGAGAATTCGGGTACGGAGATAATAGATTTCGACATCCAAGAAGGGACCCTGGAAGATATATTCCTGAGTTTCTCTAGAGAAGGAGGTCCGTGAAGATGGATCCCAAACACAAGATCCTTCTTTCAGTCAGCAAAAAAGAATTCATGAACAATGTAAGAAATAAGTGGATATTCGTTCTAACTTTGATATTCGTAGGATCGATATTATTAACCAGTGCATATGGAGGGATAGAAGCTCGTGGAGATGCAGGTATAAAGGGCTTTGAGTTCACCATGCGATGGGGATCTTCAATGGTGGTTCTTTTGATCCCTATCGTTGCTATAATGCTTGGATACAAGGCGATCGTGGATGAAGTAGAAGCGGGCAATATAGGGCTGATCTTGACTTCAAAACTTGATAGGAGCAGGATAGTAGCTGCAAAATTTTTAGGCCTCGCCGCCGTTTTATCTACCGCCGTGGTAGGAGGTCTCGCTATCGGTGGCTTGTTCATCGGCATCGTTTCGGGTTTTGAAGGAGGTTTAGACTACATCTATTTCGTTCTATTTTCTTTGATGCTCTCTTTAGCATATCTTACAATGGCTTTTACCATCTCTGCAGTGGTTAGGAAAAAAACACATGCCTTGGCTGGTGGTATATTTCTTTGGGTGTTTTTCAACATAATCTACGAACTAGTCCTTTTTGGAGTTCTGATAGCATCGGGCTGGGAACTTCCTGACGGCCCCTTTACAGAATTGACTTTTCCAGATTGGTTCAGATATGCCAGTCTTTCGAATCCCAGCCAAGTTTTTGAATTAGGTGTATTCGGGATCCTCGATCTAGCAAACCTTCCCGATCTGATGAATTTACCGTTTTTGTTCTTTGTACTTTTTCTTTGGATAGCGATACCCCTGGCACTATCATCGCTGATCTTCAAGAAAAAGGACCTTTAAACAGATCATTTCTGGATGGAAAACCAAAGACTTGAGCCGATCAAAACACCGCTTATGAGCCCTGAAGTTGTTCCTGCGGAAAAAGCTGAGAGATAAGATATATCCGTAGTCAAAGCCATGGAGATTCCCACACAGATGCCCACTAGCGTGCCCAAACCCATACTGAAAGGGATCACGAAAACTTCTTTTTCACCCAATATACCTCTTATCAGAGCGAAAGCACTTATGGTTCCCACGACCACACCACTTATCAAACCGTTTATGAAACCGATACTCGTGCTGAGATCAAAAAGCGAATACATGATGACCCAAACCAAACCTCCCACTACTATACCCAACGTAAAACCCACTGCACCTATACTTTTCCAAGTTCTTTGGGGATTCATCACCTTATCAAGCTCACCAGTCCTATTTATAATATATCTATTTCTCACGATCTGATCTCGATCTAAACCAAACATCTATATACGTTTGTTACCATGAAAACCCATGACCAAGGGATGTATAATCGCCATGGGAGGTGGAGTGGATCTAAGGCCTGATACACCTCTTTTTAAAGAATTTTTCAACAAAGCTCAGAAGATAACCGAAGGTACACCAAAGATCGCTATAATACCTACTGCAAGTGCTAACCCATCCAACACCGGTAAAGAGTACCGACAGCTCTTCGAAAGTGTGAGTGCCGAAACAGTAGTAATAAATCCTGATAGAAGAAAGGAAGCGAACGGAGAAGGATGCGTACAGGATGCTTTGGACTCGGACGCCTTTTTCTTTACAGGTGGACATCAACTGCGGATAACGGCCCTTTTAGGGGGTACCGAGTTGATCAAAACCATCAAGAAACGATTCGAAGAAGAGGAGGTATTGATAGGGGGAACTAGTGCGGGCTCAGTATGCTTAACGAATATGATGATCTCGGGAGACCTGATATCTAGGCCTTTCGTACACGGGCATGTCGAACTCACCCAGGGACTTGGTTTCATACCGGACATGGTGATAGATACGCACTTTATGGAAAGAGGACGATTCCCTAGACTTATCCATGTGGTCAGCGAAAATCCAGGGACCCAAGGATTGGGTATAGGAGAAGGGACGGCCATGGTTTGGAACTTTGAGAAAAAGGACTTTAGAGTCGTCGGTAGGGGTACGGTAGCAGTTGTAGACGGGGGTCAGATATCAAAAAATAACGCACCAGAGCTCGAGTTCGGTGAGCCTATATCCGTGGGCGGTATCTATGTCTTCGTTCTGAGTAGCGGAGCGAGGTACGATTATGAAAACTCGGAGATGTTCCTTCCTGGTGAAGATGCGGATCACCGATCAGAAAAATAGATCACCGCCTTTTTCTGAGACCATTTTTCGGATACTTACATCCTCTAACTCGTCGGATAATCTTTTGGCTACTTCTTTTTCTAAGCCTTCTTTTACAAGCGTTTTTTTGAAGATTTTTCTTCTCTTTTTTGCCGCTCTTTTGTACTTCAGCATCGTAAAACTTAACTTCAAGAAAAGAGGGATGAAGGGTACCGAGGCTCTTACAGTTCGAAGAACCTTCGTGTCTTTTTCACCCTTCTTTTTATTTTTTCCCATCTATTCCCAATCCTCTTCCTTTTCTTCCATCTTCTTCTTCACTTTCTTCTTTATCTCTTCGCCGATATCTTTATCCATGTTCACTTCTCCAAATCCTCCTTTATCGTCGAGAACGCCTTTGATCACTGAAGTTACGTCTCTACTCTTCATGAAGTCTCTGGTCAATCGATAGGCCTTGTCCTCGTCCATACCCACATCGATCATCTCTTTGTAAAAATTGGCGGTACTTTTTGCTAACTTTTCACTGTCTTCAGCATTGTATATCGCCTCGACGATCCCAGAAATCAGAGAAGGTACTGTTTCGTTCAGGGTCTGCATGACCTCTTTCAGGTCTTCCGTTTCATCTATATCCATCTTTTTCCACCTCACTATGTATAAGGGTGACCAACCTATTTGTTTATGCCGAGCATTTTTGCCCACCTGTTGACCACCTCGTCCGTGATCTCATAATATTTTCCTTTGTTGGGGTCTTCACTTTCAGTCTCTTTTACTATATTATCCTCTTCCAGCTCCTTCAGCTTTTTTCTCACCGTATGTCTTGAGGCACTGCCCTTCTTCTCTCTCAGTCTTCCCGTTATCTGGGTGATATTCAAGTTTTTCTCGTCGAACAATATCTCTACTATCTTTTCGGAGATGGGATCTTCCACACTAGTGAGTTGAGCGGGAGATATCCTTCCAAATTTTTTATAGAGTGAGAGCATCCTCATGTATCTTTTCTCGATATCAGATGCAACTGATGCTTTATCCAGAACGCTTTTATGCAGATTCATGAGCTCCTCCAGCATATTTTCTAAGCCTTTTACTTGATCTCTCAAAGATTCGATCTCATCTTTGAGTTCTCTTTCTTTAACATCTTCCTCCTCACTCATGGTATCGTAAAGTTAACTACTTGACTTTAAAATCTTTGTTCATGTTGACGAAAAATCACTAAAGTTAAATAAGATTAATAATTAGGATATGACGCCCTTTTTTGATAAGGGCCCGTAGCTTAGTTTGGTGGAGCATCTGGCTCATAACCAGACGGTCGCCGGTTCAAATCCGGTCGGGCCCACTTTCATTT
>PUNG01000110.1 GCA_003551675.1 Thermoplasmata archaeon | reverse complement strand
CGTCACCGCCGGAGATGGAGATAACCGGTCCCGGAGATGGAGATCTATTCAACGAAGATGAGGTCACGGTTAACTGGTGGAGCTCTGATGTAGGTACGGAGATAGTGGAGTACGAAGTACGTTTGGATGGAGGCAGTTGGGGACCGGCCGATGGGGAAACGAGCCACACTTTCAGAGAGTTATCGGAAGGCAATCATACGGTTGAAGTAAGGGTCATAGACGAAGCTGGTCACGTTACTATAAGAGAGATATCGTTTAGGATCGATACCATAGCACCGGAGCTGAGCATAACTTCGCCCGAGTTCGGTAGAGAGTTGGATGAAGACAGGGTCACCATCGAATGGAGCAGCGAAGCCAACGGTTCTGCTATAAGAGGGTACAGGATAAGATTGAACGAAGGAGAGTGGATGACGCCGGATTCAGACACAAGGCACACGTTCAGGGGTTTAGAAGACGGTTCTTATACTGTGGAGATAGAGGTGGAAGATGAAGCAGGGAACGTTCACATAGAGAGCATAGAGTTCACCATAGATACGTTCCATATTTTGGATTACTGGTGGTTGTTTCTAGTAATACTTATCGCTTTGATACTTTTGATCCTGCTTTGGAAGAGAAGGGAAGAGGAAGAAGAGGAGAAAGAAGAAACACCCACTGGTATACCGCCGAAGCCTTCGTGGGTAAGCGAAGCGGAGAAAAAGACACCGCCTTCACAAGATGAAGCCCCTTCAGGTAAAGCTATGATGAAGAAAAAGAAGAAGAAAAAGAAAATGAAAAGGATCAAAAAAGTCAAGAAGAAGCCCAAGAAGTCCAAGAAAGAGGACGAAGAAGAGGAAGAAGATTTAGACCTTGAAAGGAAATTAGAAAGAGAGCTAGACAAACAGATAGAAGAGGAACTAGAGTTAGACGAGGAAGAGGGAAGTGAAGAAGAGAAAGAGGAACAAGAGGAAAGTGAACAAGAGGAAGACGAGGAAGACGAGGAAGACGAAGAGCCGGAAGAAACCATCAGATGTTCACTTTGTGGGAATAAAGTGAGTGCCGACTCAGAAAAATGCTATGCCTGTGGCGAAGATATGACCGATAGCTAGAAACCCTACTAGAGGAGACCGGCCTTTTTCAATTCTTTTTCGATCTTTCTGACTCCTTCTTTTAACTGTTCCTCGCTTTTGCTGCCCGTGCACACCATCCTACCGGAACCGAACAGGAGTAAGACTACGGGCAGATCTTTAAATCTGTAGACTAAACCAGGAAATTGTTCCGGTTCGTACTCTATCCTTTCAAGGCCTAAAGTTATGGCCAGCGAGTTCAAATTCAATTCCGTTTCTAGATCATAGGATGCAACTATGTTTTGTATCTCGGCTTTCACTTCGTCGTCGGTCTCTATTCCGTTTTCGTTAAGTAACCTTTTCACTTTTTCCACGCTCTTTTGTGGTTCATCTACCGTCACTCCGCCGGTACACACGACTTTTCCACTCGAAAAAAGTAGAAGCGACGTATTTGGTTCCTTCAGTTTGAAGATCAGACCGGGAAATCGGTCTGGATCATATTCTGATCCTTCGAGCGCTTCATGCACTTCCCATAAGTCCAGTTCATCCCCTACGGATGAAGAGGCTACCACGTTTTCTATTTTTAAATCTTTCAAGTTTAATCCCTCTTTGTTCTCCCTCTATTACGTCACCATATTTAAACCAATTGTTTCAAAATCATCATAATGCTCTAAATGCCTTTTCCACCGCACACTTTACAGGATCCGCTACCCTGGCATCTTTCACAATTTCCGTTTCCCCCACAGAGTTCACAGTTTCCGAGACCTTCGCAGGAAGTGCATGTTCCATAGCCCTCACATCTTTGGCAGATCCCGCTACCTGAGCAGACCTTGCACTTTAAAACCAGATGTATCCTACCTTCGCCGTTACAATTTTCGCACTTTCCCGTTCCCTCACAATCGGAGCACCTCGAAGTGCCTTCACAATCTAAACAATTGCCACTTCCTTTACATATCTTGCAGTCGCCGCTGCCTTTACAGTATGGACATTTTCCATGGCCTCCGCAATTGGAACATTTTCCAGGTGATCTTTCCTCTTCTTCGTATTCGTTTAATTTTTTTAAGATCTCCTGGTCGTTTGTATGGTTTAAAGCTTCTTTTAACGTTTCCATAGCTTTTTTCGTCTGGTTTATACTTCGGTAACACTCCGCCTTTCCAAGCCATGCTCTACTTTCCTTTTCATCCAGTTTTAAGATATCGTTATATTTACTGGGTATTACTTTTTTGTTCGCTTCTTTTAACAGTTCGTCGATCTTTTTTTCCTTGTTTTGGAGTTTTGGATCGAGCTCATATGCTCTCCGATAGAATTCTTTAGCGCTTTCAACTTTTCCGATATCCATCAACATATCCGCTTTTTTGGCAAGTAGTCCGCAGTCCTCTTTCATCTCTAGTGCCCTTTCAAGAGCGTTCAATGCTCTGTTGGACATATCTCTTTCTTTCAAAACTTGATATCTGTATTTATGTAGCGTCCACTCCTCCCCATATTTTAGGGCTTGGTCGTATTCTCCCAACGCGCCTTTGAGGTCATTTTTCTTTTGAAGTATCTTTCCCTTCGCTAAAAATCCTAGATAGCTTTTTTTGGCTCTCAATGATTTATCGATCCAGCTTTCAGCTCTATCCAGCCTTCCGTTCGAGTAACATATAAGCGACAGTTTAAGGTATATGTCAGGATCGTTCAGTGTAAGGGAGTACGGTTTATCTTTTTTTTCGATCTCGTCCATGAGCTTTTCTATCTCGTCTGTGATCTCTAACTCCTTATTAGACTCTAATATCTCAGAACGAAATTTGACTTTAGAAAGCAGTTCTTCCGCCTTCTCTTGGATTTTTTTCATGATGTGGTACTCATTAGAGGATTGTATAAAAAAATATTCCCCTATTATTGCTTGATACTTCGAAAGATTTATTTTGTTTACCATCTATCTACGTCGGAATCAGGGAGAAGACCATGCCGAAAATCAAAGAAGAAAAGTCGACCTCGTCGGTTGAAAAGATAACGGAATGCCCTGAATGTGGTAGTAGGCATCTTGCTCAGGATTACGAGAGAGGTGAGTTGGTCTGTGAAGACTGCGGTCTGGTCATCGATAGTCAGTATATAGACGAAGGTCCGGAATGGCAGGCCTTCGATAAGATACAGGAGGATAATAGGGCTAGAACGGGAGCTCCTATGACGGAGATGATCCACGACAAGGGCCTCTCTACGGGTATAGACCCTTCAGATCGCGATTCGTACGGCAGGTCCATATCTAGCAAAAAAAGGGCTCAGGTCTATAGGCTCAGAAAATGGCAGCGAAGGATAAGGGTTTCAGATGCTTCGGAGAGGAATCTAGCTTATGCTCTTACTGAGCTGGACAGGATGGCTTCAGTGATAGGTTTACCAAAAAATATCAGAAAGACAGGTGCCGTGGTTTACAGAAAGGCGGTCGAAAAGAACTTGATAAGAGGAAGGAGCATAAACAGCGTTGTAGCCGCTTCATTATATGCCGCGTGTAGGATATCTAACGTACCGAGAACTCTAGATGAGATCGCCGAAGCTACTTCATATGATAGAAAGGAGATCGGAAGAACGTATCGATTTTTGAGCCGTGAATTGGTACTGAAACTCAAACCAACAAAACCTCAGGAGTATCTCACACGTTTCTGTAGCGAATTGAAGTTGGAAGGAAGGGTCAAAAAGAGAGCCAAAGATATAATCGATGAGGCCGAAGAAAAAGAACTAATATCGGGTAAGGGACCTACTGGATTGGCAGCTGCTGCCATCTATATAGCATCTATCAAAGGAGGTCAAAGGAGGACTCAAACACAGGTAGCCGATGTTGCCGCAGTCACTGAAGTAACGGTCAGGAACAGGTATAAAGAACTTGTCGAAAAGCTCGAGATAGATGTCGAAGTCTGATAGGAAGAAATATTTTATATTATGAGCTTCGTAGTGTTATCCAATGGAGATACAAACATGGATATGAAGTTATCTTGTAAGGTATCGTGTATGTTTTTGGTAGTCGTACTGGTGATGTCGGTGTTTTCAGGGATATCTATCACTGAGGTGAGAGCCTCTGAGAACGAAGAACTGGTCCTTATCAGAGATTTTGAAGGCCGCTTGAGTGAAGAAGAACTCCAAAGTAGAGGAGAACTCGTTGACAGTTACGGTAGTTTCTTTTTGTTGAAAACTGCTGAAAGAGATCTAGAACTATTGAGTGAGGAGTATAACGTTGACCGATTGGATCATCGAAATGAACTCAATGTGAAGGGTCATGCATTTGACTCTTCGGAAGGTTATCCTGATTTTGGTTCTGAATTCACTTTAGAGGGATATGAACCAGGTACCGAAGGCCTTTATGTGATAGACATGATCGGTCCTGTAAATCCTGAGTGGCAGGAAGAACTGAACGAGATGGACGTTGAACTGATAAATTATGTTCCGAATTATGCCTTCGAAGCAAGGATGACTCCTGAGCAGGCCGAAGAAGTCGAGGAGAAATTTTTTGTGGACTGGGTCGGTATCTATCAACCGGGTTTCAAGCTAAAAGAAACTCTTGAACCGGGTATGGTCAACATCCGTTTGACCCAAGGAGTAAGTAGAGAAGTAAAAAGAAGTATAGGGTCGATGGTTGATGTTATATCGGTTGCGGACCTAGCCACCTATGGAGTGCAGATCAGGGCCGAGGTTCGGGATGAAGCGGTGTTCACAGAACTTGCACGGATGCCCGACGTTTATCATATATCAAACTATGCTGAGCCTGAACTTAGAGACGAGATGGCCACTCAGATAGTCGGCGGTGGGCTGTGGAATTTTGATCCTGATGACGATCCTTACAATCCGTGGAGAGGCCACGATAACGAGTTTGATTACGGATCTCATGCGAACCATCTCGGTTGGTCTGGAGACGGTGTGACCATATCCATCGCGGATACAGGGATAAACCCAGATCATCTGGACTTTCAAGATAGAGTTATAGGAGGATACGTTTGGGGTGCGGCTGACTGGGAGGATGGCCACGGACACGGTTCCCATGTTGCAGGTTCGGCCGCAGGCAACACCTATGAGGGAACTGGATTTACAGTCGATCAGTTCGAAGTCATAGAAAATCTAGGACCGTACTATGCGGCTCAAGGACCGGCCTATGAATCTGAACTTTATTCAGTAAAGATATTCGATGATGCTGGAGGTTGGGTCGGTCCTCAAGATTCCTTCGAGATAGCCGAGGCGGCTGCTCAGAACAGCGACACCTACATACATTCGAACTCGTGGGGAACCACCATCGATCTGGGTGATTATCTGGAATCTTCTGAAGCCTTCGATGCTGCGTCGAGGGACTCCAACAGGGATACGGAAGAGAATGAACCCATGGTGATCGTGGTTGCAGCGGGTAACGAAGGTCCGGGGGAAAGTACTGTTGGCGCGCCTGCCACGGGCAAGAACGTTATAGGCGTTGGTTCTACAGAGAACTTCATGCCCGAGCCTGATTTCATCTATGCTGATAATCCTGACAACGTAGCCGAGTCTAGTTCAAGAGGTTGGACCGCTGACAACAGGATAAAACCGGACGTTATGGCTCCCGGCGAAGGCGTGATATCTACAGGAGACGAAGGAACGGATTCTTATCTAGGGATGGGCGGAACATCTATGGCCTGTCCTGCGGTATCTGGTGCAGCTTCACTAGTGGTGGAATGGTACGAAAGTACGTATGGTTACACACCTAGTCCTGCCATGGTTAGAGCGCTTTTGATAAATACAGCTAGTCCTCTGGACGAAGACCAAGGTAATACAGGTTCTATCCCCAACCGGGACGAAGGTTGGGGCATGGTGAACCTACCGGGGCTGATGGATAGTGAAGTGGGCTTTTTCTTTGAAGATCAACAAGTACTGCTCCAGACCGGAGAGATGGAGGAATACACCGTTGCTCCTGAAGACACGTCGGAACCGTTGAAGATATCTCTCACGTGGACGGATAAAGAGGGTCAGGCAGGCGATACTTACGTGCTAAATAATGATCTTAACCTGGAGATTGAAGCACCTAACGGTGATGTTTATCGTGGTAACGCCTTCCAAGATGGTTGGAGTCAGCCGAATACCGATACCATGGCGGATTTTGATACATCTGGAGATGGTTGGGACGACGTTAACAATATCGAGAATGTTTATATCCCTCCCGATGACCTAGAGGACGGAGAATATACCGTAAGGGTGATCGGCGAAGACATACCTGCGGATGCTAACAACGACGGCGAGCCAAACCAAGATTACGCATTGGTGGTCTACAACGAAGAAGGAGTGAGTCCGCCGCAGGTAAGTATCGAGAGTCCAACGGAAGATGATTACTGGCAATATGGTGAAGATGAAGAGATAATCTGGAATACGGAGGAAGGTACTGGGACCATAACCGATATTGATCTAGAATACAGTATAGACGGTGGAAGTAGCTGGGATATCATAGCTGAAGGAGTAGATGACACGGGCTCCTATACATGGACGGTACCAGAGGAACCCACGGATCAGGCCACGGTCAGAGTTACTGTACGCGATGATGAAGAGTTCGAGACAACTGATACCAGTGGTGAGTTCATCATCACTAAACTTTATGCTCCCAGCGATCCATCACCTGAAGATGGAGCAGAGAATTTAGATACGGAAGTGGATCTTAGTGTTCTCGTGGAACATGGTGGATTTGGAGATGGTATAAACGAAGGACTTCTTCATAAGTCCGAGTTCCAAGGTGACTTAGAGCGATATGAAGATCCAGAGCTCATGGGTTCCGAGGCGAATTGGCGTTGGTTGTATAATGCGGATTGGCGGGATATACCTGCTGCATCGATGTATTCCGAGGTACCCGAATGGTACGGAGCGATAAGGCTTGATCTTTCAGACGAGATAGGCGAAGAGATAACTCATGTATCGCATATGGGTTCGCCCGAGGCTGGACCCGCACGAGCTTATGTTGCTGAAGATGACGGTGGAGCTCCAGGGGAGTGGTTAGCTTCTTCAGAAGAGAAGATACCAGAGATCCCTCCTGCATTTACGGAATTTGAACTCGATGAACCCGTTGAGATCACTGAGCCAGGAGATTATTGGATCGTAGTCGAAGTCAGTGACCCCATGGATGAAAATATAGTCGTGTTCGCAGTTTACGAAGATTTTGTAGAGGACGGTGCTTGGATGGCCTCTGAACAGCCCCATGAACCTGGAGCGTGGACTGAACTCATTGATCAGGGGATCGATTACTCGTGGGCTCTGGAAGCAAGGATACCCCGAGACATATATTTCACTGTAGACATCTTGAACTACGATAGGATAGTGGATGCTGGAGAAGATGTTTTGGTTGAGTACGAGGTCACCAATGCGGGAGAAGTGGAAGACACGCAGGATATCGAGTTTTACGTAGATGATAACCTTATAGATACAGAAGAGGTGACGCTTGGAGGTGGTGACGTGCACGAAGGTGTGTTCCGTTGGGAGAGTACGGAAATAGGCGAGTACGAGATCAGGGTTGCTAGTGACGACGATGAAGAGATGGTGACGGTGAACGTAGAAGATCCGTCGGACTTTCAAGTGGATATCACAGAATACAAAGACGAGGTGGTGGAAGGTGAAGAGGTTAGCGTCAATTACACGGTACACAATGAAGGTGAGGCTGCAAGCACGCAGGATATCGAGTTCAGGGTCGATGGTGATGTAGAAGATTCTCAGTCGATGACACTGGATATAGATGAGGAAGATCAAGGTGAATTCACTTGGACCGCGGGAGAACCAGGAAACTATGTTCTTCAAGTTGCCAGTTACGACGACGAAGACGAAGTTACTGTCTCCGTCGAGATGAGCCTAGAGGTAACGTTCTACGATGCATCCGACGATAGTGTGATAGGTGTTCACAACGTCGCAAGCGGCGAGCGTGCAGGGGTGACCTGGGAAGATCTAGACTACGAGACGAGTTATGAGTGGTATGCTGAAGTTAGCGATGGTGTTTTAACGGAAACATCGCCTACTTGGTCGTTTACCACAGAGCCCGATGCACACTTCGAAGTAGAGATCGAAGATTATGCAGAAGAGATGGTCGCAGGAGAAGATTTTGTCGTTGAATACTCTGTAACAAATATAGGTGAGTCGACTGATGTGCAGGATATCGGCTTCTATGTTAACGGGGTGGTTGAAAAAACGGAGGAATTAGAACTTGCAGGCGGTGCCGATCATGACGGCGAATTCACTTGGGAAGTTGAAAACGCGGGACAGTATTCTTTCATGATCTCGTCTAGAGATGAACAAACCGAAGAGAGATGGTTCACAGCACTAGTGCCGCCGCACTTTGAAGTGGAGATTGAAGAGTATCCTGAAGAGATAGTCGCAGGAGACGAAGTAGTTATTGACTACTCTGTTGAGAACACGGGAGAAGCAGAAGGTGTTCAGACCATAGAATTCAAAGTCGACGGAGTGGTCGAAGACAGTGAGGACGTGACCCTTACCGGTGATGATATTCACGAGGAGCAGTTCACCTGGTCCACCGATGAATCTGGAGAGTACACTCTAGAAGTATCTAGCGAGGATACTGAGTACGAAATTACCGTTACCGTTTTAGATCCTCCGTACTTTGAAGTGGAGATAGTGGAATACGATGACGAAGTCGTAGAAGGAGACCCGGTCCAGGTCGAATACACTGTTACGAACACGGGAGACATCGAAGGTACGCAGGATATCGAGTTCATAGTAGATGGCGCAGTGGATGATCATGTAGAGATCGAACTTTCGGGCGGTGAAAGTTACGAGGGTTCGTTCATATGGCAAACGAATGAAGCAGGCGATTACGATCTAGAGGTATCGAGTGAGGACACAGAGGAAGACGCCAGCGTTACCGTGTTGAAAGACGCCCACTTTGAAGTTGAGATAATCGGTTATAACGAAGAGGTCACGGAAGGCGAAGACGTGGTTGTGGAGTACGAAGTTACAAATACTGGAGACGTGGAAGGTACTAAGACAGTTTCATTTACTGTAGATGGAGAGGAAAAGGACAGTACAGAGATCACGTTGGACGGAGGAGATTATCACCAGGGCGAGTTCACCTGGCAGACAGAAGAAGGAGACGACGGAAACTACGACATAAGAGTGGGGACCGAAGATCACGAGGATATACGCACAGAAGCACTGACAGTCCAAGAAGAAAGCATATTGGAATCGTTAGGGTGGCTGCCCATCCTCATCATAATTGTTATAGTTGTGATACTGGTCCTTGTACTGGTTTTGAGGAAAAAAGGAGACGAGGAAGAAGAGAATCCTTGCGGTGTCTGCGGCGACGAGATGCGATTTATCGAGCAATACGACAGCTGGTACTGTGATACTTGCCAGGATTATCGTCGAGATACTCCGGATGAACAAGCGGCAGTAGGAACCGGTGGAGCCGTACAAGCACAAACAGGAGTACAACAGCAGTCCGATCGCTGTCCTAACTGCGGTGGTGAACTCAAATATATAGAAGAGTACGAGCGGTGGTACTGCTATTCCTGTCAGCAGTACAAATAAAACCTTTTTTTATTTTTTATTATTTCTTTCCCATATACCCAAAAGTCTTCTCGTTTTCCAAAGGCAGTTGATCTCTGAAACGACGATAGCTTCATCATATACATCTATGACATTGAACGAGTTTCCGAATAGGCTCCTCTGATAGACACTGCTCAACGAGTTTGCGTTCACGATAACTGTTTTTTCCACACTAGCGGCGAAGGGATGAGAAGAAGTACCTGTAAGTATAAGATCGACTTTCTCATCCACCGCCTCCCTTAGAAAGTCGCCGCTATCTTCCAGCAGGCCTTTCTCTCTAGCGTGAGGTATAGGGAGTACGTTATGGTGTAAAAATATGCATTTGAACTGGTTCTGTTTTTCTCGCAACTTCTGGAATACTCTTTCACGTTGAGTCTCTCCGATTATGCCTATGGGTGAATCGTACTGGGAAGAAGCGATACCCTGGAGGTAAAAATTCTTACCGGTAAAACTTTGATCGATGTCTCCGAAGTGTTCTTGATATAGGTCGTATCCTAAATAATTCATATCTCTACCTGCAGGCGTATAAACTACAGGAAGATCGAATCTATCCATGTAGTTTTTTGCAAGGTCATAATCTCTTGGTATACCCTCTTCGACTATGCCACCACAATGGACTAGAACGTTCCCCTCCAATGAATTTATATTTTTTAACGCATTCAAAAAGTGAAGCTGTCTGAATTTAGTAGAAGGAGAGATGAACGTGTTGGATATATGGATGATCCGGAACCTTTTTTCCCCGAAATCGTAAAATATCCTTCTCCCCTCTCTAGGATATTCTTTTACATCTACGGATTTTTTGTTGATGAACCTGTTTGTTTGCACCCTAAGTTTATCCTCGTCTATATCGATCTCATTGTATGAATTCACATCTCCGTATCTTGTTTTTTTACCCGAAACCGTACCTGCATTCACGAAGACCGTGTTGTTTATATTGTAAACGTTTGGATAATGTCTGTGGCCGGAAAGGACAAGGTCCACTTCGAACCTTAAGAAAAGATCCAAAAGATCGCCGGCGTTGGATAACACGTTCCTTTCTCTACCGGCCATGGGTATAGGTAATATATGGTGATGGATCACTAATATTTTGATGGTTTTGTCACTGTATTCTCTTAAAGCCCTGCTGATCATGTTGAACTTGGTCATTCCCACCCGTCCGTCGTTGCTGTCTTGAACACAGCTGTCCACGAATATCACTATGGCTTCATCTTGTTCCATGGTACCGTTGGGCGGGCCTATGTACTTTTTGTAGAGAGCTATGCCACCGCTTCTCTTATCGTGATTGCCTGGTATGGTGACGCAGGGTGTTTCTACTTTAGATAGTAATTTTTGAGCTTCGATAAAGTGTTCCTCTTTACCCTCCTGGGTTATGTCACCGGAATGTATAAGAAGATCGTATCCCCCTTCGTTCAACTTGTTAAGTACATGGATCAACGGATCCCGATCAAAATATTTTTCGCTGCCGATGTGCGTATCCGATAAGTGAAGGATCTTCATCTCATTCCCTCGAAATATGCGTTTCTAGTTTTTGTTTTTGTAGATCTATCAAGTCGCTGAAAGTTAACATACCTACGAATTTTCCACTCTCTTTTACCAGCAGGTGTTTGATGTCCTTGGTAGCCATGATCTCTAAAGCGTCTTTCACGGCTATATCTATGTCTACAGTTATCAATTCCTTAGTCATTATGTCTTTGACTGGAGTTTCCGGGTTCAAACCTTCAGCGATAACTCTTTTCTTCAGATCATCGTTAGTGATCAATCCTGCTATCTCGTCATCCTCAACTACCGTTAGGGAACTTATGTTGAACTCCACCATCTTTCGTGCGGCTTCTTGTACCGATGTATCCGACGTCACGCCTATTATCTTTTTACTGATAAAAGTCCTGATGGGATTTTCGATCTCGCGGAATCTTGGCAGTTCTTCAACCATGTTTTATCACCGGTTCTAGGTCTGTGATGATATCATCCATTATCTTCCTTATAGTACTTCCCATACTTTCATTGGTGATTATCTTGGCTCCGTTTTCTTTTCCCTCTTGGATGGTGTATTCTTGGATCCTTCTGATCTTCTCTATCTTTTCGATGTATCTTTCAGGGTCTCGATGACTCCCCTTTGCCCTTGAGACGAACCTCTCCTTATGCTCTTCGAGATCCGGGACTTCTAAGACGTATTGAAAGGCAAAGCAGTCCTCTCGATGTTGGAGGTCCAAGTGGCCTGGAACGATATGAACTCCATTGATTATGGTATTCAATCCCTCCTTGATGCCCCTTTCGATCACCGCACTGACGCCCATGTTTACAACGCTGACCTGCTGGTCGAATCCATATATCAAGGGATCGTCTACATAAGAACCTTTCACCTTCTTGTCGGTCATGAAGGTGGATTCGTAAAGCGTGGGTATCAACTCTTTTGATACCATGGTCCTCATTATCTCTCTGATGGTGTCGCTTCCTATTATCCTGGTGACGTCTAAACGGTGTCCTAGTTCTGCAGACAAAGTCGATTTTCCAACACCGGGTCCACCTCCTAGCATTATGAGTAAAGGTTTATCAAGGTACCTTAACTGCCTAGTAACTCTGTAAAATCTTTCTTCCTTTTTTAGACCTCGCTGGAGCAATTTTGTCCTCACTTTTTCTTTGATCTTTTTGGAAGGGATCTCATCCTCGTCCTTCACTTCTTGATATATCTCATCCACTATCTCATAGATCTCGTCCAGGCTCAATCCTGTTATGTCTAACGAACTGGCCAATATACCTTTAGAGAAAGGATATCTTGTTCCGTCTTTGGTGATGCATAGCATTTTTTTCACCTCCTTTTTTCAACGGCCCTTTTACACAATGGAAGGACCGCTTTCTCCAAGTCATCTACATTTCCTCCTACTATAACGGTTTCGTTATGCATGAAAGTGAGTTCTAGACCTTTTTTTCTCGCGTACATCCCCGCCACATCTATGGAAGCGGCCTTTATCTCGGTCAGCAGCACCTCCGCATCTTCAATATCTTTTAGGTCTTTTTCCAGTTCGATCCTGTCGGAAAGGTTGTTGGTGATACCTACCACCTCACAGTTGGAATCCTCTTCAAGATGGGTTTTGATCTTCGGCAGTATAGGATCAGGTGCGGTGGTTGCCACAAATACTTTTTTGGAGGATATGTCGTGTAGCGGTTTTGGTCTAAATATGGTCAAAAGATAGTCTATCTCCGGAGCTATCTCGACGATACCTTTTTCTATCTTTTTTATTTTTTCTTTGGTGGCTAAAGGCTCTTCACACATCGTAACTATCACAAGGTCCGATGTTTTTATGCGGTACGGCCCAAAATATTTGAGTATATGGTCCAAAGGTTGCTTTGCTCCTATGATCACTATCCTGGTATCCGTTTTAACCGGAGGTACCGTTGATCCTGAACCTTCCATGATCACAAAATCCTGGGGAAGTTTTTCCGCACTCTCCGCACCCAAAACAACGTTGGATGTGAAAGGGTTTCCGGCCATGCCTCCCCCACATCTTCTGCAGCCCACCGTAGGAACTTCCGCCAGAAGTGCATCTTCAAGGTAGTCCGAGGCCGCGTGTTTTCCACTCTCGGCGATCTTCAAAAGAAAATCTGCGTTCACTCTATCTTTTTTTGCCTCAACAACGACGGGTTCGGGAGGTCCTCCTCGCCCCATGCAGACTATAACTGGCTCGTATCCATCCTCTTTCATGGTACGGGCTATGGAAACACTCACGCCGGTTTTACCGACCCTTTTCCCCGTACCTATTATAGATAAACTGGGTTTACTCAATACTTTTTTCTCTTGTGGAGATAGGAATATAAAATCGGAACCTATGTAACTCGCATGGTACTTCAAGATCACAGAAGCCATCTCGAATCTATCTTCGTAATCAACCACCGGCTCGTCGGAAAGGTCCACGACTATGTCCGGGCGCTCCTCTATCAAAGATCTTTTTACCAAGTTCGGTAATTCTTTCTTTCCTTGACAGGAGTAGATCGTGTATTCGCTTTCTTCTTTTTCAGGCATCAACTCCTTTACAGGATCTTTTATCTTTTCAGTACCTCCTAAAAAAACGAGTGCGACTATATCTGCTCCATTTTTTGTTAAAACTTCTAAAGTAGCTTTTGTGACCGGAGGATAATGCTCTCCGTCTACCAGGCAGATAGTTTTTTTTCCTCTAAAACAAGGGATGAAAGAGTCATCGATATGCAGTTCGTCTATCGGTGTTTTTTCGGACATGTGATCCTTATGGGATACACTTTATATCTTATTAATATTCCCATGGGGTATAGGAGAAACTTTAATTTGCATCGTTGCCATGAAAAAAAGGAAGATAGATGAGCAAGTATCCTTTATCGAGTAAAATTAAAAAAAAACGGGCCGCCCACGCTGTCATACCCATGGGTATAGTTGCAGTTTCCTTTGCCGCTATATTCATCAGGTTATCGGATTCGGATCCCATGACGGTTGCTTTTTACCGTATGTTTTTTTCGACCCTTTTCCTTTTGATACTCATACCGCCCTACATCGATAGGTTGAAAAGATTGAGTAGAAAGGAATGGATCACATTGATGACCACAGGGTTGTTTTTGGCCGTACATTTCGCTTTTTGGATATCTTCGTTGTATCACACTTCGGTGGCCTCTTCCGCCATCCTTGTGAGTACGCATCCTATCCTGGTGGCGTGGATATCCGGATGGTATCTAGATGAGAAGACTTCTTTTAACGCATACATCGGCATCGGCATAGCTTTGGTGGGAGTAGCGGTGATGACTTTTTCCAATTATAGAGTAGGTGGTCGTGCTCTGTTTGGAGATATGTTGGCCATAATAGGTATGATCGCGCTGGCGGGATACATATTGAGGGGAAGGAAGATAAGACAGGACCTGGCGGTCATACCCTACGCCTTTGTAGTTTACATGTTCAGCACTGTATTCTTGGCTGTATTCTCGATCCCTTTCTCCGCTTCCTTTGCCGTCTATCCCGCAAGGGAATATATTATATTCTTAGCCTTGGCGTTGATACCCACCGTGGTAGGACACACGGTCTTCAACTGGGGCCTTAAACACCTGAAAGCGAGGATCATCTCGATCAGTTTTTTGGGAGAACCGTTGGGAGCTTCGATACTCGCATTTTTGATATTAAAAGAGATGCCCCCTGAGCTGACTCTAGTGGGAGGGATCATAACGTTGTTAGGTATCTATATGTGTACCAGATACGATTGAAAAAGTGCTAGGTCGCCGAGGTGGGTGCTCAGCTCACCACTGAGTTAACCCATATCCATCCTCGACCCCGCTATCCCTCGAGCATCGGCAGTCCAGGTATCGGCTGCTCCCTTCCGGGCCTGGCCTGGTTAACCTGGCTAAGACAAGGAGGTACAACCCTCCGGTTGCCCTCAAAGCACCTCCGATCCCGAAGGACGAGGTCTCATCGTCTGGATCTGGCTCAGCGGTGGGCTGATTACACCGTCCCCGGTGGTCACCCCCGCATATCGACGTTTTCGGTGTATAAGGGCACGCCGAACGCCCCGGTTAGACCTAGCATCACTCTCTTAGGACCATGTGGTATATAAGTTTTTAATAACAACTCTTTTCGGGCGAACAAAGATTTATACCTGCCTTGAGTTATCGTAGGACTATGCATGATATCCCTTCATCTGTGGATCCTAACGTTATCGAAGAAAGAGATTATCAGCTCAACATATTTTACAGTGTCAGAGATAAAGATTCTCTCGTGGTTTTACCCACGGGTTTGGGAAAGACCGCCGTGGCACTTTATCTCGTTTGTTTGTCCGTGGAGGAAGGTGAAAAAGTATTGGTCATGGCTCCCACCAGGCCTCTCTGTCAGCAGCATCTTGACTTCATGATCAGATCCACTAAATTAGAGGAAAGAGATGTCAAATTGATCACAGGCGAACTTTACGCTCAAAAAAAGAGGGAAAAGATCTGGAAGAACGATCATAAAGTTTTCATCGCCACACCTCAAACAGTCAACAACGACCTTCTTCTTTTACCTATATCCGATTTCGGTTTGACGGTGTTCGACGAGGCCCACAGAGCAGTGGGTGACTACGCCTACGTTGAGATAGCAAAAGCCTGTAAAGACAAGATGCAGTTTTTGGGCCTTACCGCCTCTCCAGGAAGCTCGTTCGAGAAGCTGGTAGAGGTCTGCTATAACCTCGGTATAGAGCAAATCGAAGTCAGGACGGAAAGTGACGAAGATGTCGAACCTTATGTAGGAAAGAGAAGATTCGATTGGATAGAACTTGAAAAGAGCGAAGAGTTAGAGAGGATGGAAGGATGGCTGAACTCGATACTACAGGATTTTTTGAAAGATCTGAGCGGTTACACCAAACAGACGAAGAACATGGATCCTAAGAACGTTGGAAAGAAGGCTTTGATAGATACGCAGGAGAACCTTCAGAAGAGGATAAGAGGAGGTAAGGGAAACAAGGGCTATCTTTTTCATGCCCTGTCACTGACCTCGGCTTCCATAAAGGTGGCGCACCTCAAAGAACTTTTATTGACCCAAGGGATAGATGCCGCACACCGTTACCTATTAAGACTTCAGGAAAACGATGACCGCTCTTCGAAGTACGTGAGGAAGAAGGAAGAGTTCGCTCTTCTGAGTGAAAAACTCCTTGACCTGAAAGCTATGCCCGTTGAGACGAATCCTAAACTGATGGAATTGAGGAGGATATTGAGGGAAGAATTGGAAGAGGGAAGAGCTATGGTTTTCGCTCAGTACAGGGATACTGTGGACTATCTCATCGAAGAGTTAAAAAAGCTCGACGGAATAGAACCGGCGAAACTCATCGGTCAGGCCGATAAAGAAGGAGACAAGGGGATGAGCCAGGAGGATCAGAAAACCACTCTGGAAAGATTCAGGAAAGGTGATCACAATGTATTGGTATGCACGAGGATAGGTGAAGAGGGCCTGGACATCCCGGCCACCGAGCTAGTGGTTTTCTATGAACCTGTTCCATCCGCTATACGCTCTATACAAAGAAAAGGAAGGACCGCTAGAGACCAAAGATCGGGAAAGGTATACGTGCTGATCTCTAAAGATACTAAAGACGAGGCTTTTTACTGGAAGAGTAAGCACGCAGAAAGAGAGATGTTCGAACACGTTTACCGGCTGAGTAGAGAATTGAATAAAGGTGAGCCCAGTAGAGTGCTGGAAAGGTTGATGGACGAAAAGGTGAGAACACAGAGCACTTTAGAAAGTTTTGGTTGATCTTTCAAAAAAGGTTAATACTCCCCACTGCAATCAACCACAAAGTTCTACAAAGGAGGCAAAGGCACCGTGAGCGACCCGACACCCATGATGAAACAGTACTACGATATCAAGAATAGATATCCCGATTCTATAATCTTTTTCAGGATGGGTGATTTCTACGAGATGTTCGACGAGGACGCAAAAAAAGCTTCGGATGAGTTGGATATCACCCTCACGTCTAGAGATAAAAATGGTGAGAACCCCACACCCATGGCAGGCGTACCTTACCACTCGGTGGATAGTTACCTGCAGCGCTTGATAGATAAAGGCTATACCGTGGCCATAGCGGAGCAGGTCCAGGATCCTGACGAGGCTTCCGGTATCGTGGATAGGGAAGTAGTCAGGGTGGTTACTCCCGGGACAGTGATCGACCAAGGCATGATAGACGGTTCTAGTAACAATTTTTTGATGTGTATATATGGGAAAAAAGGATTCGGTGTTGCGGCTGTAGACGTTTCCACAGGAGATTTTTTCGTGACGGAAGTGGACGATAAGAGCGATATGTTTTCCGAGGTCTTGAGGTACGAACCTACCGAATGTATCTTGCCCCTATCCCTCTATGATGATCAGGATTTTCTTGACCAGTTAGAGCAGGAGCACGAGATGATGATACACACTCACAACGAAGAGGCTTTCTACACAGCTAAGGATGATCTGTTGGACCACTTTGGAACCGATTCTTTGACGCCTTTAGGCCTTGAAGGCAAGGACAAAGCGGTCAAAGCCGCTGGAGCCACTTTGAATTATCTGAAGGAAACACAGAAAAAGACCATGGATAACATCCGGCGTTTACGATCTTATTCACCGGACGAATACATGACTTTGGACGCCACTACGTTGAAGAATCTTGAGATATTTAGAAACCTTAGAGAGAAGACCAAAAAGGGTACTCTTCTAGATGTTTTAGATGAGACGGTCACGGCCATGGGCTCGCGTAAATTGAGAAGTTGGCTGCAGAAACCTTTACTCGAAGTGGAAAGTATAGAAAGAAGATCGTCCTCCGTAGAGATTCTGAACGATAGTATATTTCTCCGTGATGATCTTAGAGATGAACTCCACGGACTTTACGATATAGAAAGGTTGATAAGTAGAGTGGTTTACGGCAACGCCGACGCTAGAGACCTTTTAGCCATAAAGGATACCCTTTCGAGGATAGACCCCATCAAGAATATGTTGAAAGAGGAAGGATCTAAAGAAGATAGATGGGCCCTACTCAAAGATATCGAGAAAAGGATAGATTCGCTAGAAGATGTAAGGGAAAAGATCGATTCCGCCATAGAGGAAGATCCACCGGCGACCATCAAAGAGGGCGGCATTATCAAGGATGGTTTCGACGAAGACCTAGACAGGTTGAAAAAGAAGGCAAAAGAGGGCAAGAGATGGATCAATTCCCTGGAGAAAGAGGAAAGAAAAAATACAGGTATAGAACGGTTGAAAGTCGGTTACAACAAAGTTCACGGCTATTACCTAGAAGTTCCGAGATCGAAAACAGATAAAGTTCCAGATCATTATTCTCGGAAGCAAACTTTGAAGAACGCTGAACGGTACTACACCCAAGAGTTGAAGAAAAAAGAAGAGGAGATAATAAGCTCAGAAGAGAAGATGGAAGCTTACGAGTACCAGTTATTTAAAAAAGTGAGAAAAGCCGTGGGCGAGGAAGCCGATAGGTTTCAAAAGACAGCTGAAGCCCTTGCGGAACTCGATGTTCTAACAAATTTTGCTCACGTGTCCATAAGAAATAATTACAACAGACCGGAAGTGTATCCGGGAGGAAAGATCGAGATCGGTGGGGGAAGACATCCCGTGGTAGAAAAGAACATAGATGAAAACTTCGTGTCCAACGATACTCTTTTAGACGATGTGAACAACCAATTCTTGATCATAACGGGACCGAACATGTCTGGAAAGTCCACATATATGAGGCAAGTAGCTTTGATAACGTTGATGGCCCAGGTAGGCTGTTTCGTCCCGGCCGAGAAAGCGAAGATAGGTGTTGTTGATAGGATATTTACCAGAGTGGGCGCCTTGGACGATCTCACAAAGGGCCGTTCTACTTTTATGGTGGAGATGGTGGAATTGGCCAATATCTTACATAACGCTTCAGAAAACAGTTTGATACTTCTCGACGAGATAGGCAGCGGAACCAGCACATTTGACGGTTTGAGCATAGCATGGTCCGTGACCGAGTACATAAGTGAAGAGATAAAGGCCAAGACCTTATTCGCTACACACTATCACGAGATCACCGAGCTCGAAAAAACTTTGCAGAACGTGAAGAATCTACACGTGGCTGCAAAAGATACCGGTGACGAAGTTGCGTTTCTAAGGAAGGTCAGAGAAGGCAGCACCGATGAGAGTTACGGTATCCACGTAGCGTCTCTGGCCGGATTACCGGAACCAGTGGTAAAAAGGTCACACGATATATTAAAACAGATCGAGGAGGACCACACCATCGAGATGAAAGATCACCAGGGGCCGAGATTTACCCAGATGGTCTTCGACGTTGAAAATTTAGAGGATGATAAGAAGGGCGCCAAAACCGATTCGCATCCTGTTATAGAAAGATTGAAAGGATTGGAGATAGAGAGTATGACCCCCATCGATGCCGTGAACGAGCTGTGGAAGTTAAAAGAGGAATTGGAGGATTGAATGATATGGGTAAAATAAAAGTTCTTTCGGAAGACACTGTCAACCAGATAGCTGCAGGGGAGGTGATAGAGAGGCCGGCTTCGGTGGTGAAAGAACTCATGGAAAATTCTTTGGACGCCGGTGCCGACGAGATCGACGTGGACGTAGTGAAAGGCGGCAAGAAGAAGATAGAAGTGAAAGACAACGGAGTTGGGATGAGTAAAAAAGAAGTGGAATTAGCTTTTAAAAAACACGCCACCAGCAAGATAGAGGATATCGAAGACCTCGATCATCTGAACACGCTCGGTTTTCGAGGGGAAGCTCTGGCCAGTATAGCGGCCGTCTCAAAAGTTACTGTGCTCACAAAAACTGAAGATCAGATCGAAGGCACGAAATTGGTCATACACGGCGGCGATATGGTAGAAAGCGAAGACGTAGGATGTGCTAAAGGTACGAGCATCCGGGTGGAAGATCTTTTTTACAATACACCGGCTAGGAAAAAGTACCTTAAGAGGACAAACACGGAACTTGCCCATATAAGCGAAGTGGTAACACGCAACGCCATAGTGAAGTCAGGAGTACAGTTTTCCTTGACTCACCAGGGAAGAGAGCTCACCTTCGTTCCTAAATCGGGCTCCATGCTGGAAAATATAAAAGCGATATACGGAAAAGAGATAGCGAAAAAGATGGTGAAAGTGAGCAAAGATGGAGAAGGCTTCGCCGTGGATGGTTACGTCAGCAAACCGGAGATAGACAGGTCAAATAGGAAGCATATATTCACCTACGTCAATTCTAGATACGTTAGGAATAATCTATTGAAAAGAGGCATAGTGGATGGTTATGGTACGCTGTTGAAGAAGGGTAGATATCCTCTGGCCTTTTTGGATCTAGATATCGATCCTGAAAAGATAGATGTAAACGTTCATCCCACCAAGACAAAGATCAGATTTTTAGAGGAAGAGAACGTAAAAGAGAAGGTGGCGGGTGCCATCGAATCGGCCTTGATGGATGTAAACTTGGTACCCACGATATCACGAGAAGAGAAAAAAGTAGACACTGAAAAGGTCATGGAAAAAGTAGACAAAGATAGTTCTAAATTTCAATCTCAGTTGGAGATGGAGGAAGATCCTGAAGTAAAAGAATCAAAATTATCATATATGAGGGTTGTAGGTATCTTAAAAGACACGTATATCGTGGTTGAAACACCATCTGGTATGGCGGTGATAGATCAGCATGCGGCCCATGAGAGGATAAACTACGAACGATTGAAAAAAAAGGTCGATGATAAGATAGACAGTCAAAAATTGGTCTCGCCCAAGACCATTGAACTTCAGCCCAAAGAAGCGGCGATACTGCGTGCTAATGAAGGCTTACTCTCAAAACTGGGATTTGAGCTTGACCATTTTGGAAAGACAACTTTCAGGATAAGAGGCGTACCTGTAATATTTAACGAGATCCAGGAGAAAGAGATATTGCATTCGGTTTTGGACGAGTTGATGGATAAAAAGGGGACCAGTCTTGAGGAGAGGTCTGAGGATATGATAAAATACATGGCGTGTCACTCATCCGTTACCGCCGGTGATAAACTTTCCGTCTCCAAGGCCAGAGAACTGCTGGAAGAATTAGGGAAATCGGAGAACCCTTATACGTGCCCCCATGGAAGGCCGACCATGGTGAGTTTCACCGAAAACGATATGGGTAAGTGGTTCAAGCGAACTTGAATGATACAAAGGAAAAATTTATAAGATACATTCTTCTATGAGCAAATCCCAGAGAGAAATTCTGCCTTAGTATCCTTTTACATTCATGACAGCGGGGTAGGATAGCCAGGATATTCCGTCGGGCTCATAACCCGGAGACCAGTGGTTCAAATCCACTCCCCGCTATCTTCTCGTTTGAGTGAGGTTAAAATATATGAACGAAGAGACCAAAGAAGAATATCTTGAAGCGCTCTATAAATTGTCTTTGAGTCAGGAGCGTGACAAGATCAAGACGGGTCAGATAGCTAAAAAGATGAAGATCTCTCCCCCGTCGGTGACTGAGGTGCTCCAAAAACTAGAAAAAGAAAGTTTTATAGAATACAGACCCTACTATGGTGTAGAATTGACAAAAAAGGGGAGAGAGGAGGGTAAAAGGATAGTTAGGATCCATAGAGTTTTAGAAGTTTTTTTGGATGAATTTTTTAACATACCCGAGGAGGAGATCCACGATAAAGCATGCGAATTAGAACACATATTCGATATGGATATGGTGGACGAAATCTGTGAAAGACTCGGCGCACCCTCTACTTGCCCTCACGGAAAAAAAATACCTGAATGTACATCTAAGAGTTGTCCCGTAGAAGGAAAAAAACTCTAAGATTGAAAAACTATATTAAGTTCTACGGTATTCAATTTATCAAGATAGAAAACAGAAATAGGATAGAGGAGTGAGTAAGATGACAGAAACGGAATTAGATAAGTTACGAGAAAGATTCTTAGATATAGCAGAAGATGGCGAAGAAAAGAAAAATTTGGAGGACGATCTGAGAGACGAGTTTCTCAAAGATGAGATGGTAGCGCTCTTAGAAAGTGCCGGTATCGAAACAAAGGCGAATTGGACCAAGGACGAACTTTCCGAAAAGATGCTTTCAGATAGTTTCATCGAAAGGGTCGTTGAAGATTTCACACCACCGGACGACAAAGTAAGAGCTAGCGTCAAACGCAAAAAGATGGGGCTTTCCTTTTTCGAGGATATGCTTTCACCTTCAAAGCTTTTGATGAATTTTAAAAGCGGTGAATACGGCGGCATCGAAGAGTTCTGGGAAGATCTTCAAAAAGAATTAAGAAGCGGTTTTGGAGAATTCAAATTGCCACCTCAAAAGTACTGGGAGTCTGTAGAAAAAGAATGGAAAGAAAAAGTTCGAAAGATTCAACATAACATCAACGAATTATCTGAAACAGAGATCCCGCAGGAAGAGATAGAGGAGTTGAACAAACTATGGAAGGACTTCGTTAAAGAGATGAGTCTTCATCTTGGAGAGATCCCCATCGAGCTTCAATTGAGGAAGAAGAAGGTCTTTGGGATGATACAAGAACATACAGATGAGAGCAAAGAGATAATATCTAAAAGAGAGAAGAACCTCAAAGAACTCTATCCGCTTTGGTTCGATATGGTGGAGGATATAAGGCAGGAACTCGAAGATACCAGGAACTACATGGAGGATAAGGAAGAGATGATCTACGATCAGTGGGAGGAGTTCAAAGGTGAATTCACCACAAAAGTTGAAGCATTGGCTGTTGAAAACGCAGATAAGATGGAAAAAGTTGACAAACTATGGTCTTCGCTTTCAAAGAATTTTGAGAAGAGTTTGGCCAAAGGTTTCGAGAAAGACCATCACCTTCACGAGGCTTTCTGGGAAGAGCTAGGTAGGGAAAAACCCCTGATGTTCAACAGGTTTGAAAAGATCAGAAAAAAGCTTCAGGATGATTACTACCAGATGGCGGAGCAGACAATAGAATCTTTAAAACAGGGTTACGAGGAGATGACGACTCTTGAGGAAAAAGATGAGGAAAAGGATAAAGAGATCGCTGAACTAAAAAAGAGGATAGAGGAACTGGAGAAAAAGCTGGAAGAGCAGTGACGGTGTCGATAAACAAACCTTTTTTAAACACCTTTTCATTTTTTTTGCATGGGAAATCCATAAGTAATCCTAATCTATGCCCGCGTTGCTGATGAAAAAAGAAACATTGAAGGTATTTGGATTATTGGCAGTCGGTATAGTCATCCTCTTATTTTTATTTAGGATAATAGGCTTCCAGGAGATATCATCCGCGCTGAGAGAGTTGAACATCTATTATTACTTGATAGTTGTAATTCTCGTGATCGGGGGCAGCTTTTTTTGGGCAATGCGTTGGGGTGTTTTCGTTAGAAAAATAGATCCCGATATATCCAAGATAGATCTTTTCAAGATGATGCTGGTGGGCCAGGCGGTAAACAATTTAACGCCGATAGTTAAGATGGGCGGCGAATTGACCAGGGTCTATCTTTTGAAGGAAAAATTCAATATGAAAGCCAAAGAAGGCTTCGCCACCGTTGCGTCGGACCTTACCATGGAATTCATAGTGGACATCATAATCGTTACCGCCGCCGTCATCCTTCTCATGATCTTTACCACTCCTCCTTTATTGGTATATATAATGATCTTCATATTCGCCTTGGTTTCTTCTCTGATAATTTTTATCATCCTTGAGATCTATCTAGGATACTCTAAATTATTTCGTATCATCCTTTGGATCTGTAGACGTATCAAGAGAGTGCGTACCAAAGAAGAGGACATACTGAACATGTATAAAAGCTTTCGAAGAACTTTTAGAAGAAGCCTTAGAGATAGAAAGATGTTCGGAGAAGGTATGACCCTTTCTTTTATGAGAAAAGGACTCGATGTTTTGAAGTACTATATCCTTCTAGCCGCTTTAGGCCACACACTCGGCTTCGTGACCATAATAATAGCCATCGGTTTGAGCATAATGCTGCTGTTGATACCAGGGATCCCTGGCAATATCGGTGTTTACGAGGGCGGTATGGTATCGGTTTTCATCTTTTTGGGAGTATCTCCCGGTGTGGCAGGGACCGCAGTTCTGTTAGATAGGTTGGTCTGGTATTGGGGCATCACAGGGGTCGGTGGGATGTTAGGTACCAAATATGGTATGGAGATCGTAGCTAGGAACAAAGGTAAAACACTTTAGGGGATCGTGAATTTTTCAATAAGTTATTTATAGGGAGTAATCCAATTAATGCTCTATGTGTGAAAAATCTCGCCTAAATAATTTTGCGATACTGTGTTCTGTTTTTTTATTGACCGCAGTGAGTTTTTGTGGCACAAGTGTGTTGCCGTTTGAAGAGAGGATAGGATCTACCACTTACGATGAAACCATCCTAGGAACGAGTCATTTTGCAGGCGGAGTGGGTACCCGTGAGGATCCCTATGAGATAGAGGATTGGCATGGACTTCATGAAGTTCGAAATGACCTCGATGCATCCTACGAACTCGTAAACGATCTGAACGAAAGTACCGATGGATATGAAGAGCTTGTGAATACGGATGAAGGCTGGGAACCTATCGAAGGTAAAGAAGAATACGCTTTGGATTTCGACGGTGATGATGATTATGCCTATGCCGATATGTCTGCTTGGGATTTAGGACAGGAATTTTCAAAGGGTATGTTTATAAAAACAACTTATCAAGGAGAACAATCGATATCAGGCTATACATCTGGTTTACCTTTTGATTCTCCGAGGATGAACCAATTTTATATGAATAGCGATGGAACTGTTACTTTTAGGTCCTGGGATGATAGTGAGTACACAGTAACTTCAACTTCCACGATCAATGATGGTGATTGGCATCATGTTTTTATGACAAGGGAAGATATAGATGACGGGGATTATGAAGTGTCTATTTATGTTGATGGTGTGAAAGAAAACACAGAAGAAGTTGGAGTGCATACGGAATGGGGAACAGAATATTATGTTTTAGGAATAGAATATGAAATGGATGAGTATTATGAAGGAAAGATGGATGATGCTCGCATCTATGACCGCACTCTTTCCGAGTCAGATATAGAGGAATTATACGAAAATAGATACAAAGAGATCGGAGATGAAGCGGCGTGGTGGCCTATGAACGAGGGCGAAGGCGACATTGTTTACGATGCAAGTGGTGAAGAGAACCACGGCGAAATAATAGGCGCAGCTTGGACGATTTGGGAAAAGATTCCATTCCAAGGAACTTTAGATGGGAACGGCCATGTCATATCAGACCTATACATAAATAGATCTGAGCAGTCAGGGATAGGTCTCTTCGGTTCGGATATGGGAGGGATGATTTTTGACCTCGGTATAGAAGATGGTAAAATAATCGGTGAACGAAACGTAGGAGGTTTAGTTGGAAGCATGGATGGAGGAGAGATCACGAGGACTTATTTTACAGGTGATGTTGTTTCTACAGCTGAAAGATGGGCCGAAGTGTACGATGAAGAAGAGGAATATGAAGGTGATGATTGGGAATTATATTGGGATGCCGAAGGGGTCGATGTCTCGGATGCAGATACTCTTCAGTTAAGATTTCACTATTATCTCGAGAGCGACGGAGGTAATGATGCAGCAGCAGTTGTCCGAGTGGGTGGCGAAGTGATCTATTATAATGTAGCTGAGGATGCCGAAGCCTTTGAGGAAGAATGGGAAGGATGGACAGATGTTAGTGATATGGTAGAGGTGGATATAGAATTCATTATATACACGGGAGATGGTTGGTTTGGAGAGGCAAATGCTGTTGGATATGAAGCAGCTTATGGTTTTGAATCTTCTACAGGCGGTTTGGTCGGAACGATGGACTCAGGTGAAGTGAGTGATTCTTATGTTGAAGATACAAACGTAGAAGGAGAGACGGGAAGTGTTGGAGGTCTGATAGGTAATAACAACGGCACTGTAGAAAGATGTTGGGCCGCTGGGAATATCGTAGGTGATGAAGAAGGGGGTCTAGTTGGCAATAATTCAGGTGAAATCCATGATTCCTTCTCCGATATCGAAGTAGGACCGGATGATCCTATCGGTGAAGATCATGGAGTGAGTTCAAATGTCTATGGTCTTCTTACCGAGGAAATGAGATCATATGAGACATATACGGAGGAAGGAGAATACTTAGACCAGAGCTGGGATATAGATAACGTAGCTCCTGGCGAGACCGACGAAGGATATGTTTGGAATATAGTAGATACTATGACTTATCCTTTCTTTAGTTGGCAGGAAGACCCGGTCGAGTTGCTTGAGCCGCCGACAGATCTGAATGTTGAGCATACT